>CAZZBE010000011.1:45165-48682 GCA_964652715.1 uncultured Desulfobacteraceae bacterium | reverse complement strand
TGAAGGGGGTGATTGAGCGCACCCCCAACCTGGACCTGAAGCAGACCCTGGTGGAGCGGCTGGTGGTGGAAAACGGCCGCGTGGCGGGCGTGGAGGATCACACCGGCTTTGGATACATCGCCAAGGCCGTGGTGCTCGCCACGGGCACCTTCCTGAGCGGGCTGGTCCACATCGGATTCCGGTCCATGCAGGCGGGCCGGGCCGGGGAGTTCGCGTCTTATGCGTTGCCGGAGCATCTCCGGGAACTGGGTTTCCGGTTGGGCCGGATGAAAACGGGCACCCCGCCGAGACTCAAGCGGTCGAGCATCGATTTCAGCCGGTTCGATCCCCAGCCGGGGGACGACGCCCCGAATCCCTTTTCGTTTTTCACCCGCGACTTCAACCCGCCTCAATTGCTCTGCCACATGGGCCGCACCAACGAGCGGAGCCGGCGCATCGTCCAGGAGAACCTGAAGCACTCTGCCCTCTACGGCGGCGTGGTCAGGGGCGTATCAGCGCGTTATTGTCCGTCTTTCGAGGACAAGGTGGTCAAGTTCCCGGATCGGGTCGGGCATCATGTGATCCTGGAACCCGAGGGTCTGGAGACCGAGGAAATTTATGCCAGCGGACTGGGCAACAGCCTGCCCCTGGCGGTCCAGATCGAATTCGTCCGGTCGGTGGAGGGATTGGAAGACGCCGAAATCATGCGGCCCGCCTATGCCATCGAATACGATTATGTCGATCCGATTCAGTTGCGGCCCACGCTGGAAACCCGGTCCGTGGACGGGTTGTATTTGGCCGGACAGATCAACGGCACATCCGGCTACGAAGAAGCGGCGGCCCAGGGGCTGTGGGCCGGGATCAACGCGGCCTGCCGGGTGCAGGGGCGGCCGCCGTTCATTTTGGATCGCTCCCAGGCCTACATGGGCGTCATGGTGGACGATCTGGTCGTCCGGGGAACCTCGGAGCCGTACCGGATGTTCACCTCCCGGGCCGAATACCGGCTGATGCTGCGGGAGGACAACGCGGATCTGCGGCTCATGGAGACCGGCCACGATTTAGGGCTTATTGACGGCGATACGCTGAAAGACCTGAAAGCGCGAAAGGCGGAGATCGCGGCCGAGATCGACCGGGTCCGCAGGGTGTTCGTCAAGCCGTTGCCGGAGGTGAACGCGTATCTGGAAGGGAAGGGCTCGCCGGCCATCGATACGGGGGTTTCGCTGGAGCAGATCCTGAAGCGGGCGGAGATGGATTACGGCGCGGTGCGGCGGCTGTCGCCGGCCGGGCCGGGGATTTCCGACCGGGTCGCCCGACAGGTGGAAATCGAGATCAAATACGAGGGCTACATCCGGCGGCAGTTGAGCGAGATCGAAAAGTACCGGGACCTGGAGCGGATCAAAATCCCGGAGGGTTTCGATTTTACGTCGGTTCACGGGCTGTCCAACGAGCTGAGGGATAAGCTGTCCGCGGTGGGCCCCGTCTCCCTGGGGCAGGCGTCGCGCATCGACGGCATGACGCCGGCGGCCATCTCCGTGATCATGGTGGCGCTCCGGGCGTCAAAGGGCGGTGGGGAAAAAACTTGCCCAAAAGAACCTGTGGAAGACGTCGCATAAATGTGACCATTCATCTTCCGCCTTGACAATCTGTCTTTTATGTACGACAATCTGCCAATGAAATACGAAATCGAAACGACGAATATTTTCGACAAGTGGTTTGCTGGAATCAAGGACATAAAGCATCGTGCCAGGATCATCAGCCGTTTCGACCATATCCAGTTGGGCAATTTCGGAGATCATAAAGCCATTGCTGAAAACCTTTTTGAATTGCGTTTTTTCTTTGGTCCCGGCTACCGCGCTTACTATACGATCATGGAGGGAACGCTCGTTCTTTTGCTTTGCGGAGGCGACAAGTCCACTCAAAGCAAGGATATTGACAAAGCAAATCGCATTCTGATTGAACTGGAGCAATAGCCATGAAAGTCACCACCAGAAAATGGGATGCCAGTGAACACCTGGACAGTCCGGAAATGATACATGAATACCTCAAAGCCGCATTTGAGGAAGGAGACAGCGAACTGCTTATTGTGGCCATAGGCAATGTGGCCAAAGCCAGAGGCATGAGCGAGATAGCCAGAAAGACAAATCTGAGCCGTCAGAATCTTTACAAAGCGCTGTCCCCGGGCGGATCGCCAAAATTTGACACGGTCAAGAAGGTAGTCGAAGCGATAGGATGCAAGCTGGCTATTGTATAGCGGCGTTTGCCTCGACCCGGATGGGCCGTCGAACCTTCTTGTTTGCCATTGATCTGAACAAGGTGGCGTCCATGGGGGAAATCGCATGTCCGTAACCGTTGTGGGCATGGGATTGTCTCCGGCGGATCTCACGCCGCGCCATCGGGCGATCATTGAATCGGCGGACGTCCTGGTGGGGGGACGGCGGCATCTGGCGGGATTTGAAGCGTTGCCCGCCGAGAAATGGCCCATCGGTCGGGATCTGGACGGACTGATGGCGGCGATCCGGGAGGCCATGGCGGAGAAGGCGATTGTGGCACTGGCGTCCGGCGATCCTTTGTTTTTCGGTATCGGGGCTCGCATTGTCGAGGCGGTGGGGGCGGAAAATGTAGAGATCTTACCGAATATTTCTTCAGTCGCCGCGGCCTTCGCCCGGATCAAAATGCCCTGGCAGGATGCGAAGGTCCTCAGCGTCCATGGCCGTCTTGAACCGGCGGAACTCCTCGGTGCGTTGCGGCGCCATGACAAAATCGCTGTATTGACCGATCCGAAACGGACGCCTGCGTGGCTGGCCGGATTTATGGGGGAACATCGCATTTCCGGCTTTTCCTTGTGGGTATTCGAGCGCTTGGGGGCCGGGGAGGAGAAGATCCGCGCCTTCGAAGATGTCGGGGCGGTGGGGAATCTGACGTTCGGCGAGCCCAACCTCGTGGTGCTGAACCGATCGTCGTCCGGCGGGTCGGATGCCCTTTCCCTCTATCCCGGGATGCCCGACGACGCCTTCCTTCACGAGCGCGGTCTGATCACCAAATCGGAAGTCCGGGCCGTGACCCTTTCCAAACTCAAACTGGACCGCTCCGATCTGGTGCTGTGGGATCTCGGCGCCGGCAGCGGATCGGTGGGGATCGAGGCGTCCCGGTTTCTGGATCGGGGCGGGGTGTACTCGGTTGAGCGGAAAGCGGAGCGGGTTAAGCAGATTATCGAAAACCGGGACCGGTATGGTGTTCACAACCTGGAGGCGATCCAGGCCGAACTTCCCGAGGGTCTGGAACGACTGCCGGATCCGGACCGCGTCTTCGTGGGCGGCGGCGGCAAGCATTTGCCCGCTATCCTGCGAGAGGCGGCGCGGCGGTTGAAGACGGGTGGCCTTGTTGTTGTCAATACGGTGTTGATCCAGAGCGTTTCGGCGGCGCTGGAGACGTTGCGGGAATTGGATTTCGAGACCGATGTCGTCCAGATGCAGGTCGGCGTGGGAAAGGGGATGCCGTGGGGGGAGCGCCTGGAGGCCCAGAATCCGGTCTGGATCAT
>CAZZBE010000011.1:39107-45065 GCA_964652715.1 uncultured Desulfobacteraceae bacterium | reverse complement strand
GAAAGGGGATGCCGTGGGGGGAGCGCCTGGAGGCCCAGAATCCGGTCTGGATCATACGGGGCCAATAGCGCCATGCCGGACGCCTGAAATAATCATAAGGGTATCAAGGAGAGAAAATGGTTGAATTGACGAGGGATTATATCCGTCAGAATGTGGCGGACACGGATCTGATTTTTTCGCGCGGCATCCAGTTATACGAATACGGCGCGTTTTTGTGCAAGGAAGCCAACCCGGAACGGGGAAGATTCATCTACGAGGTGGACGGCAATTACGGCGATTACACGGCCCGCGTGGATTTGAAGGGCGCGGACCTGGAAACGCGGTGCGATTGCCCGTATCCGGGAAGGGGCTGCAAGCATACGGTGGCGGTGCTGCTGGACGTCAACGACCGGATCAACGGCTGGGTTCACCCGGAGGTCAGCCTGGAGGTGGGGCCGGAAACGCCGGAAGAACCGTATCTGACGCCGGAGGAGATCAAGGCCCAGGCTTTGGAGGACCGGCGAAAGCGGGCCTCGACCGAGCCTTTGTCGGTGAGCCTGGGCGATATGTACAAGGGGGAGCATCTCGTGGAGACGCCCCAGGGAAAGCAGTATACGGTGACTCTCCATGATCCGGTCGCGGGAAAGGGGCATTGCACCTGCCCGGATTTTCTCACCAACCGGCTCAACGTCTGCAAGCACTTGATCCGGGTCGGCAACGAGGTCCGGAGCCGGCGGGATTTTCAGGGGCAGATGGAGCGGGAGCGGTTTCCTTTCGTGGATGTTTACTGGGATTCGGCCTCGGAGGGTCCGCGCTTGTTTTACGAGCGGCCCGAAGACGAGATCGTGGATCTCGTGCCGGCGCTGACGGAATATTTCGATGAGAACGGCGCTTTTAAAAAGCCGGAGCTGGCGGAGATGATGCCGTTGCTGTCGAAAGTGGACGGCGACAAGCGGGTGCGGATCCAGCCGTCGGTGATCGACCGGATCGATGAAGGGTTGATGGATCGCCAGATGGCCGAGATGGCCAAGGCGGAGATGCCGCCCCTGGACAGGGTGAAGACGGAACTTTATCCCTATCAGAAGGAAGGGGTCCGGTTCGGCCTGTACAAGAAGGGGGTGCTCATCGGCGATGAAATGGGGCTCGGCAAGACCCTACAGGCCATCGTGCTGGCCATCCTGAAGAGGGAGATCTTCGGATTCGAGCGGGTCCTGGTGGTCACCATGGCGTCCCTGAAGGAGCAGTGGAAGCGCGAGATCGAGCGGTTCACCGACGAGAAGGCCGCGGTGGTGGCCGGCAACCCGGCCCAGCGCGAGGACACGTATCAAAACGATGCGCGGATGTTCAAGATCACCAATTACGAAGCGGTGCTCCGGGACGGCGCGATCCTTTCCCGGTTCAAGCCGGATTTGGTGATCCTGGACGAGGCCCAGCGGATCAAGAACTTCAATACCAAGACCGCCGACGCGGTGAAGCGGCTGCCCCGGAAGCACGCCATGGTCCTGACCGGCACGCCCCTGGAAAACAAACTGGAGGACGTTTATTCCATCATCCAGTTCCTCGACCCCCACATGCTCTCGCCCCTGTGGCGGTTCGCGGCGGACCATTTCATGATCAGCCGGGACAAGAAGGGCAAGATCCTGGGGTACCGGAATCTCGACGCGCTCCACGAGCGGCTGAAATCCATCGTGATACGGCGTCGAAAAGAGGAGGTGCTCTCGGAGCTGCCCGACGAGGTGGTCAACAATTATTATCTGGACATGACGGATGCCCAGTCCAAGATTCATGGCGGGTATGCCCACTCGTTGCTGCCGCTGCTCAACAAGAAGTTTTTGACGCCCATGGATCTGCGCCGCATCCAGGAACTGCTGCTGTGCATGCGCCGGGTCTGCGATTCCACCTACCTGGTGGACCGGAAAACGAACCTGTCGCCGAAACTCAAGGAATTGACGTCGATTCTGGATGAACTGGTCTTCCAGAACAACCGGAAGGTGGTGATTTTTTCGGAATGGACGGCCATGACGTTTCTCATCGCCAAACAGTTGTCGGCGGAGGGGATTTCATTCGTGGAGCTGTCGGGAAAAATCCCGGTCCACAAGCGCCAGGCCCTCATCGATGAATTTACGAACAATCCGCGATGCCGGGTGTTTCTGTCCACGGACGCGGGGGGGACGGGGCTCAACCTTCAGGCGGGCGATTGCGTGGTCAATTTCGAACTCCCCTGGAACCCGGCCAAGATGAACCAGCGCATCGGCCGGGTCAACCGGATCGGCCAGAAGAGCCGCTGCGTCAACGTGGTCAACCTGATCATGAAAAACAGCATCGAGGAACGGATCCTGGCGGGGATTCAGCTCAAGACGGACCTGTTCCAGGGGGTTTTCGACGGCACGACGGATATGGTGGAGTTCTCCCAGGAAAAGCGGGCCGAGATGCTCAACCGGCTCAGGGCCATGATGGGGGAGGAAGAGTTGGTGGAGGTCCGGCCCGAGTCGCGGCCCGGGGCGGAGATCCCGGAGGATACGCCCCATTACCTTAACCCGGAGGTGTTGTCCGGGGAGGACGGGCGGGTGGCCTACGAGGCGGAGGAAGATGAAGGGGGGGCGGCCTCGGATGTGGAAAGGGCGGCATCCGGCGGAAACGGCGGCGGCCGGTCCCCGGGCGGCGACGGCGATTTCCTGGCGAATCAGCCGCCGGAACGGATCGAGGCCGTCCTCAACTCCGGCATGCAGTTCATCAACGGGCTCTTCGAAATGGCCACGGGCCGGAAGGTGGAAACGAAGGCGGACGACGACCGGATGATCGCCATCGACCGGAACACCGGCGAGGTCACCATGAAATTCAAGCTGCCGGGGTTCGGCGCCGATCAGCGGGAGGCGTCATGACGAACGACGACCGGGCGGTGCTGTTCGTGGGGGCGGGGCCGGGCGATCCGGAGCTGATCACGGTCAAAGGTCAGCGGGCCCTGGCCGGGGCGGATGTGGTGATCTATGCGGGGTCCCTGGTGCCGGAGGCGGTGCTGAAATGGGCCAAGCCGGAGGCGAAAACCCTCAACAGCGCCGGTATGCACCTGGACGAGATCGTGGCGGAGATCCGGTCCGGATGGGAAGAAAAAAAGCGGGTGGTGCGGCTCCACACCGGCGATCCGAGCCTTTACGGCGCGATCTTCGAGCAGATGATGGCCCTCGACCGGCACGGCATTTCTTATCGTATCATTCCCGGCGTGACGGCCGCCTTCGCGGCGGCGGCGGCCATGGGCATCGAATACACGCTGCCGGAGGTCTCCCAGACCCTGATCCTCACCCGCATGGCCGGCCGCACCCCGGTGCCGGAAGCCGAGGCTCTGGAGAAACTGGCGGCCCATGGGACGAGCATGGCCGTTTATTTGAGCATATCGCTGATCGAGCGGGTGGCCGACATCCTGGCGAATGCCTACGGACCGGCGGCGCCGGTCGCCGTCGCTTACCGGGTGAGCCAGCCGGATGAGAAGATCCGGTTTACGAAGGTGTCGGACCTGGTTGAAACGGTCCGGACGGAAAACATCACCCGACAGGCATTGATCATTGTGGGAAAAGTGCTGGGACCGCGCGTGGGCGAGGGCGGCGTTGAACCGTCCCGTTTGTACGACCGCCATTTTTCCCATGGGTTTCGAAAGGCTGAATCCGATTCCGTAAATGATTGACACCGCATTTTAAAACGGGATATAAGATATGAGGCATTTTAAGATCTGCTTGTTTGACTGGCAAAGAGCGGAGTAAACTAGTAAAATCAAAGGCGCGGCCGCAACGGCATTGAAGCGAGGCGGACCGGATGTTGAAGGAGATTCAAGATGAACTGGAACGATAGCGGGGGCGGCGACCTGATGGCGCGATCCGCTTCAGGGAGAGATACGGAGTTTGGCCCTACACCCTAATTTTTAAGGAGGCGGTTTATGTTTCGAAAGCACTGGTGGATGTTGGCCCTGATGGGGATACTGGCGCTGGCTGTCGGCGGTTGCGACGATTCCGGCGGCGGCGATGTCGATGCGGATGAAGAAGGGACGATTATTTCAGGCAAGCTGGCGCAGGCCTATGTGAGCGGGGCTATTGTCATCGCGGACAAGGTGGACGGATCGGACGGCTTGGGCGATTTCCAGGCGGATCCGGCGGTCGAAGTCTCCACTTACAGCGAAGCGGATGGCAGTTATACCCTCGTCATTCCGCCCAACTACGGCGAGTATGTGCTATGCTCCAAGGGCGGAACGGTCCGGAACAGCCAGGGCGCGCGCGTCCCGGCCCTGCCCATGCTGGCGCCCCGGGGAACGACGAATCTGACCCTGGTGACGACCCTGGTCGCGCTCCATCCATCCCTGAAAAACAAGATTGGGCAGGATTTCGATAGGGACATCGCCAACCGAAACGGCGTTCCCTGGCGGATTCTTCAACTGGCCAAGGTCGCCGAGGCCTACATGTCGGTGTTGGCGGAAGGGAATGATCCCGTTTTGAGCCCGGTCGAAGATGAAGACGGCTTTCCGATTCTGGCGGTCGTCGAGTTGAAATTCAACGTCCTCGAAAAATTCGCCAGGGCATTGGCCGCTGCGGACCTCGATATCGACAACGAGAACCATATCGCCCTTGCCGTGGTCAATGCGGTGGGCGAACTGCCGGCTGATCCCGACATCAAAATTGAAGATGACGATCGGTTCGCCGATGCGGCCGTTCTATCCGGCATCCTGGAAACTATGGCGAAATCCGTTCTGGATGCCATTTCAAATCAAGGCGTCGTGATTGAGTCCGCCGTGCTATTGGATGTGGAGAAGGCCGTTGCAGCGGCGAAAACGATAATCGAAGGGAACATCCTGGCGTTCAACCCGACGGAACAGGTGCTGCCAACGCCCAACGACGTGGTCTGGGCCGAGTCCGGCGGCAATGTCGTGTTCCCGCCGCCGGAAGACGACCCTGCTGCCGAAGCCCTCTACACCGCCGTGAACGCCATGCAATTGAAAGGGCTCAGCCCGAACACGCCCATTGCGATTCCGCTTGAGAACGACACGCCGATTAGCGCTGACGCGCTGAAGCGCAACATCCGGCTGGTCAACCTTACTGCCCTGCAAACGATGGGACAGGCCAGCGAAAGCGTTGTCGAGCGATATGAAGTGATTCAGGACGGCGATGTTGTCAAGATTTACCCGCTCGCCCCCTTGACGCCAGGAAGCAAATACTTGGTGATTGTTTTGAAAAAGACTTGTGATAACGCGGAAAACGGCGAATGCGTTTTTTTTGCGGATGAAAACGGCGTGATGGTCAAAGAACCCACCCTTTATCAATTTTTGAAATTCGAAGAACCGCTGACCGGCGTGGTTGCCGGCCTGGAAGATCTGAGGAAAAGCTATGCGCCGATTTATGATGAAATTCTTCCTCTTTTGGGGATGGAAAAGGACAATACGCTTGAGCTGTTTACCTTCACCACCGCCGCCAAGACGCTGAGCACCGATGATTTTGGCCTGTTGAGCGCTTATCTGGCGGGACAGGGGGCGGATTCACTCGAGGCGTTGACGCAACAAATCGCGGCTTCGGACAACCTGCCTTTCGAAAGCTTGACCGAAGAGTACGCCGCTATCCATAACATGATCCCACCCATGACCATCGTCGCCGGCCCCAACGACGCCGAGACGACATTTGTTTCCGTCAACCTGAGTTCGCCCGACCGGGAACGGTTTGGCGTTCCCTGCGTGGTGAAAAACGTCGATCAATACCAGGACGCGGTGACCATTTACGCGCACGGCTTGGGCGGTAACAAGGAAAGCGCGGCGGGTCTGGCGACGCAATTGTCCATGCCCATCATCGCCATGGATTTGCCTCACCACGGCGACCGGGCGGCGGAAGGCGTCTCCTCGGGCGCGGAATACCTGACCCTCAACCTTCCCCAGAGCCGGATCAATCTGTATCAGTCCTATTTCGACATGACCATCCTGTTGAGAAACATCAAAGCGGGGCTGTTCAA
>CAZZBE010000011.1:0-39007 GCA_964652715.1 uncultured Desulfobacteraceae bacterium | reverse complement strand
GGCGTTCACGGAAATCCCCAGCGCGAACGCCTTGGCGTTTTACCCTTCCGGGAACATCGACCAGGCCATCCTGCCGTTTCCCAACGACATTGCTTGGGCGGCCAGCGACGGCAAAGTCCGGCTTCCGGCGCCCGATTTGATGACGGACCCCGCGACAGCGGCCCTCTACACCGCCTTCAACGCGCTGGAAAACCCTGGTTTCAGCCCCAATACGCCCATATCCATCCCTTTGGAAAACAGCACCTACATTAGCTGGGATTCTCTGGAGAACAACATCAAACTGGTCAATTTGAACATGCTCATGGGCGTCTTGTACGGGGCTTTGGAACTGGGCGATCCGTCAACCACGCCGCCGGAACAGGTCCAGGAAGGGGTGATGACGGCCCTGGCCGGTATTTCAAAAGAAGATGTCGCGGCGTTGCGGGACGCCGTGGAACAGGCCAACGACATGATCGAGATATGGGAGTCGGATTTGTATTTCCTCCAGGAAGACCGCTTCATCAAAATCTATCCCATCGAGCCCCTGGCGGCCGGATCGCGATACTTGGTTTACATCCTTGAAAACGCGCCTTCCGCCGAAGGGGAAAGCGGACGGTTCGTGGATGTCAACGGTGTGCCCGTCAAATCGCCGTTATTGTTTTCCTATCTGAAATCCGAGACGCCGCTGATGGAACCATTGGACGATCTCGAGCCCTTGCGACAGCAATACCAGCCCGTTTTCGATGCGATTCTGCCGGTGTTGGGCGTAGAAAAATCCAACACGATGGAACTTCTGACTTTCACCACGGCTGATAGAACCCTGGGCTTGGATGATTTCGCGAACGTGACGATGTTTCTGGGGGAACTGGCGGCCGGCGGTTCGGTGTCGCTCGACGGTTTAAGCGACGATATCGCGGCTTCGGCCAATTTGCCTTACGTCAATATAACGGGCAACGGCCCGGCCCCCGCTATCGGCGCGGAATACAATTTCATCAATTCCCAGATTCCCCCTGTAACCGCCGTCGATTTACAGCCGGGAACCTTTATCTCGGCGGACATTACGTCTCCTCCGGAAAACCCGGTCCAGGTTCCGGTTCCATATACGATATTCAACGGCAACAGTTATACGGGCGAGATCACCATCTACCAGCATGCCTTTTTTGGATCAAAGGAGGAAGGCCAGGAAGTCGCGGATAAACTCACCGCCTATAACCTCCCGATGCCGGTTCTGGCCATGGATCTGCCCCTTCACGGCGACCGGGTCGAGGAAGCAGGCGCCCCATCGGGAATCGATTTCCTGACCGTGAACATCCCCCAGGATCGAATCAATTTTTATCAGTCCTACTTCGATATGACGGTCATGTTGCGAAATTTGAGGGCGGGTTTGTTCAATCTGGACGGGGACGGGGATTTCAACCTCCCAGGGCAGGATATCGTCGATCCGGATGATGTTCCTAAAGAAATCAACTTTCTGGGCTTTTCGGGCGGCGCCATCCTCGGTTCCGTTTTCACCACTTATAACAGCGAGACGCTCGATAAAATTGTGCTGAATCATTCCGGGGCAAATCTGGCGTCGATCATGGACCGCTCCGATACGGAAGAGATGGCGTATCTGATCAACGCGCTGGGTGTCCGGAAAAATTCCCTGCCCTATTTCGTGGCCCTGGGCATGGTCCAGACCCTGCTGGATCCGGCCGATCCCGTTTATTTGTCCGATGCGTCCATCGTGGATAAAACCATTGCCCAGTCCGGCTACCGGGCGATCATGCCCCCGACCGTTTCAGCCGTCATCGCGGCGGATACCATCGGGTTTGCTGAAACCAGCCGCGTCACCGATTTCGTTGATCCACTGCCGGTGGAACCCGGCCATTACCTGCTTGGCGGCAAGGAGGGGCTGGAAGACAACGGCATTCCCACATCGTTTCTCTTTGAATTTACGGTCGAGGAAGGAAGCGGCGTGGATCAGGCATATCTGGACGCGGCCCGGAACGCCGCGTGGGAACAGATTGCGGATTTTTTGGACGGTTGATGGGGCGTGATCCCCTGAACCGCGCGTAAGGACGAACCCCTCGCCTTCCCTGACCGGTAGGCGAGGGGTTTCGCCATTCATGTTTGCAATATTTCACCAGGCGGATGCGAGGGGTTCAATGGAAGAACTGATTGCGCTAAGGGAGCATATTGAAAATAAAAACTACGCGGAAGCGCTGCTGCTGATCGACGAGATGGAAGAAATGTCCCGGGAAGACAAGCTCAACAAAATCTACAGTTATGCAAAGGTGTTGCTGCTGCATCTCATCAAACAGGCGACGGAAAACCGAACGACCCGTTCCTGGGACGCTTCCATTTACAATGCGGTCAAAGAGATTCGCCGGACCAACCGGAGAAGAAAATCAGGCGGCTGCCATGCCAATGAATCGGATCTGCAAGATATTCTGGCGGACGCCTATGACACGGCAATGAAATACGCCGCGCTGGAAGCTTTTGGAGGGGCGCTTTCCGAAGCGGAACTGGCGGCCAAGCTGGATGCGGCGGCCGTCATCGATCAGGCAATGGAACAAATCCGGCAATGATGCCGGCTGCCGAAACCTGAATTACTGCGACATCAGCAGATCCCCAGGCGCCGGCATCCTTCCTTCGGTAAGTGAACAGACCGCGAAATCCTCTCCGAAAAGCGTCTCCACCCGCACCTTCCCCTCAACCTTTCCGGGCACCCAGCCGGCCGGCAATCCGGTCGGACTCGCCACCAGTTTCCCCGGCGTGGCGACGGACAGGACGTCGCCGACCTTCAAACCTGATTTTTCTCCGGCGGACACATACGCTTGGGGGGCTTCCGTGGAAAAGGCCCGGCAGAACCAGGGCATGATCTGGCTTTTTTTGACCGCGAATCCCATCACCTGGTGGAGCACGCCCTCGATGAAACCGTGGAGGAAGGCGGCTTCCTGTACCGCCGCCGATATTTCCAGAGGCGGATACCGGTACCCGAGACCGGTGTCCACCAGAGAGATCCGGGCCAGTGCCTGTCCGGGCAGGGTGTCCGGCCACTGGAACGCCTCCACGAGCATCAGCATGCGGACGCCGGGGTAGCTCCCCAGACGTTCGGCGATGCAGCGCAGGTCGCGTTTCTCAAGGCAGTCGCTGGTGGCCAGCATTTCCCGGACTTTCTCCTCGTCGGCGACCACCACGGGGTGATCCGGCGCCGCTTCGGTCAAAACCGATCGGACCCGCTGGCGGCGATCCTCGGGGACGGCCGCCGGGTCGAAAACAGCGGCGACCTTGATGGGATGGTCCAGTTGCGCTTTGGGAGCGGGCGCGGGCGACGCGGCTTCCTCGGGCGGCGTCGTTGTCTCCGGAGCTGGCCGCATCTTTGCGGCCGGCGTTGCCTTTTGGGAACCCTCCTCGTCTTGCTCCTTTTTATCGCGCTTCGACGCCGAAAACGCTTTGCCCAGGTTGAAAGTCGTTTCGGGATCTCTTTCCCGTTCCCGGAAAAAATCGCCCGAGAGGAGAAAGGGCTGGTCCACGGTTCGCCGCCGGATTTCGTCGGCGGAATAGCGCTCCCCTTCGGCTTTGTCGGTGCTGACGATATCCGGCGCGGATGCGCAGGCGGCGATGAGGACGACGAGAAAAATGAGCGCGGATAAGCGGTTGATGAAGTGCATGGTGGGTCGCTTTCTTCCGGAAACAGATGATACTGTTGGTAAATTCGGATCAGTCCGCCATTGCCGCGCGGGAGTGAACTCCCACGCTACTATGTGTCGTCCCTACAGGACTGAAATTGCAATAAATGTCCTGTAGGGACATCCTAAAATAGCGTTGGGATTCATCCCCTCGCGGCAAAAGGCGAGCGGCGCCGGTGAATTCGCCAACAGTGTCATAGATCAGGGGCAACCCATGGTTGCCCCTGATAATGGGGTTAACAGCCGTAAACAGAGAACGGCTGTTTCAGAAGTTCCAGATCAGTTCCGCCGCGATTCGGGTGGCGATCTCGTCGGTTTCCGTTCCGCCGGACAGCGCGGCGGTCGCGTCTTCGACGCCTTCGCCCGGAAAGAAAAACGCCGCTTGTCCCTTGATGAAGGTGTGCTTGCTCAGGGCCAGGGTCAGTTCGTTGTCCCATTCCGTGCCCACATAGCCGGAGGAGACTTTGGTCGCCTGTTTTTTGTTTCCGGTGAGCAGGGTTTCCAGGGGCACGGGATCGACCATGTCGGTGACGTAGAAATCTTCGTTCCAGTGGAACATGTTGACGTTGGTCCGGTAGATAAGGAAGATCTTCGGCCGCATGGTGAAGCCCACGCTGTACATGGTGAGGCCGGGGTTGTCGCCGCGGCCGTTGCCGTTGCCGGCGAAGTTCTGGAGGCCGCCGACGAAAACCGGCGTGCCGTTGCCGTAGAATTCCGGGAGGTAGCCGTACAGGGCGGTGCCCAGGACGAAGTTGGTGTCGCCGATAATGGTGTTCTCGCCGCCCCACATCCCGGAAAACCGATGGGCGTTTTCGATGCCGGAATAGCCGTTGAGTTCGTCGTCGGTGAAATCGTCGTCGCCGGAGGTGTACATGAATCCCAGGTGCGGCTTGAGGCTCAGCCAGCCCACCATTTCCCCCAGTTCCAGGGCGACGTCCGCCGCGAAGGCATAGGAGGAGATGTCGAAATCGTTATGTTCGATGGTGTAGGGCTGGCCGTTGACGTAGATGCCGTTCTGCTGGCCCAGGAGCCCGGTGTTGTCCGCCTTGCCGAACTTGTAGACGCCTTCGGTCATGAGTTCCAGTATGCCGAATTTCCCCAGGTAATAGGCGCCGATGCTATGGGCGTCGGTAGTGGGTGTATCGCCGTTGATGCCGGCAAAGGCCTCAAGATTGGCCTCCCGCGCCAGGGAACCGAGAAGGTCGGAGGCCGGGACGTTGCGAATCCGGTCGTATCCATAGAAAAACCGGATTTTGTCCGACTCCCGGAAATGGTAATCAAGGTAGCCGGCGAGGAGATCCCGGTCTTCATCCACCGCTCCGGAGTGCTGCGTGGCGTCGATCTGGAAGTCGTTCTCCTCCAGCTTCAGCCAGGCCGCGGAGTAATGGAAATCCCCGTAATCCCCCTTGAGCCAGAACCCGGCGTTGTCGTCGCCGTAGACCATGGACCCCGCCTCGATGATATCGAGGCCCCAGACGTCCCAGCCGGCATGGAAGCGCAGGCCGGGAACGAGTTCGACGCTGGCGTTGAGCCGTTCCAGGCCGAAGTTGCTGGAGGTGTCGATCTTGCCGCCGCGGTTGTCCACGGTGGCGGTGTCGATGGGTCGGTCGAACTCCAGGGCGCCGTAGAAGCTCCATTTTTTGTCCCTGGCCATGGCGTTGAAATACATCTTGGTTTCGTTCCGGATGTAGCCGTCGTTGACGCTCCCGCTTTCGTTGGAGTGGGTCTTGAGGAAGGAATCGGCCAGGTAGTAGGGTTTGAAGGAATCCGCCTGGGCCTTTAAAATGGTGACGTAGGCCAGGGCCTCGGTGATGGTCGGGTCGGGGTAACTGGGGTTGTCTCCCAGGATGTTGTCCGTGACATTGCCGACAATGGTGTCCGCGCCGTCGATCACGTCCGGCGCCAGATTTTGGACGACCTGATCCGGATCGCCGCCCCCGGCGGCGGCTGCGTCGGCCAGGGATTGGATCTGGGCGGCGCCGTCCGCGGCCTGTTTGATGCCGGCGGCGCTGGCCGGCGGGGTGGTCGGGGACCGGCCGATCACCGTGTCGAGTTCGTAAAGCGCGCCGGCGAAGTTATCGAAGGCCGTCTGAACGTCCCGGTCTTCGGCCAGGGCGATCTTCAGCGACTTCGTCGCCGTGTCCAGGGTCATGGCGGCATTGGCCGAATTGAATCCGCCGCCGGCAAAGTTTTTGATCTGGGTGGTGTTGACGTATCCGGGCACCTCGTCGCTCAGCCCGAAGTCCCAGTTCGATTCCGACGTGGGGATAAACCGGACCGTGGCCCCGAAGCTCATGAGGATGTCTTTTTCGGTATCGATGGCCACGCCGCCCGGCCCCAGGATTTTCTCCGGATCCAGATCCGAGGGCCCGGTCAGCACCTCCTCGGTGATGTCGTCCACGATGCCCGCATTATCGGACACGTCCTCCGGCGTACCCGATTTGACGGTGGATATGGCCTCCTTTGTCTGGGCGGGGACCATTCCCGCCGACATGAGGACGACTGCAAACATGCACGCTCCAATGACAAATAACCGCTTCATCAACTCTCCCTCCCTATCCGTTAGAAACAAGATCACCTCCGATGTATGCTGCGATAACAGTTGAATATTATGGCGCGTCACCTCCTTTCTGGCCGTTCGGATTTACAGTCGTTTTCCTGCCTGATGGGATAAATCAGGTGCGTTTCATTCGCCTAGACCGCACCGGCCGCGGGGCCGATGGAGAATCGATTTCGGGGACGGGCGAACCGGGCCTCGGATATCGGGCGATGGAAAGATTAACCGGTTGTAATCCCCATGGTTAATGCCGGTTGAAGCATGCCGGTCATGTTGCCTTCCCTTTGTGGCCTCTATCACAAGCCATCCAGCTTTTCAAGCCTGTGGTTGGCTTATTTTGCGGTTGAATTCAGAAAAAAAGGACCTTACAATGTTTATAGTTTCATTTTGGAAACCGAATTCGGCCAAAGGAGTCGCGGATGAAACAGGCGTGGATAACCGTTCTTTGTTTGACAATCATGGCGGCGGTCACGGGATATGCCGCGGAGGAGCGGGCGGTGCTGGAGGTGGGGGAATTCTCCGGGGCCGGCCCGGAGAAGGAGCTGCCCGACAATTGGGAACATTACACCTTCGACGATGTCCAGGACCATACGACGTATCGACTGGCGACGGACGAGGGGCGGACCGTGGTCCGGGCCCACAGCGAGGGGTCGGCCTCGGGGCTCATCCGGCGGATCGCCGTCGATCCCAAAGAATACCCCATCGTCCAGTGGCGGTGGAAAGCGGAAAACATCATCGAAAAAGGGGATGTTCATAAGAAAAAAGGGGACGACTACCCCGCCCGGATCTACATCACCTTCGAATATGATCCGGATCAGGTCGGATTTTTCGGAAAGGCCAAATACGAGGCCGTCAAAATGGCCCGCGGAGAGTATCCGCCCCTGGCCGCCGTCAGCTACCACTGGGCCGGCAATACGCCGGAGGGGACAATGGTTCCGAATCCCTTCACAAAAAAAGTGATGATGTTCGTGGTGGAAAGCGGCCGGGAGAACCTGGGGGAGTGGGTGACGGAGGAGCAAAACGTCTATGCGGATTACCAGACGGCCTTCGGGGCGGAACCGCCCATGATCTCGGGGGTGGTCCTCATGACGGATACCGACAACACCGGCGAGACGGCGACGGCGTATTATGGGGATATTCGATTTTTGGGATCGCCGGAATAAGGTGAATTTCGAAAATGAAGATCCCAATAAAAGTCCAACGCCTTGGCCGCGCCGCCTTGGGTTGAAACCCCAGGCTCAATCATCCAAAACCGGCTAAAAGCCGGTTCAAATTGCAAACCGCCATCTCCCCAGCGGCAGCCATAACCGGCTTCCAGCCGGTTTTATGGGTTCAGCCTGGGGTTTTAACCCAAGGCGGCGCGGGCGCTCGACCTGGACTGGAATAGCTACTCTTTCACCCGCTCCACATACTGACCGGTGCGCGTATCGATGCGGATTTTTTCGCCCTGGTTGACGAAGGGCGGCACCTGGAGCACATACCCGGTCTCCAGGGTGGCGGGCTTGGTGGAGCCGGCGGCGGTGTCGCCCTTGGCCCAGGGTTCGGCTTCGGCGACCCGGAGATCCACGAAATTGGGCAGGGAAACGCCGATGGCCTTGCCTTCGAACATCAGGACGTCGCAGACCGTGTTCTCCTTGAGCAGGTCCTTGGCGTCGCCCAGCTGGGCTTCCGTCATCAGGTCCTGATTGTAGTTGGAGGTGTTCATGAAGCAATAGGCGTCGCCGTCGTAGTAGAGATACTCCATCTCCACTTCTTCCAGGTTGGCCTCGTTGAATTTTTCACCGGACCGGTAGGTTTTGTCGAACTGGGTCCCGGTGACCATGTTCTTGAGCCTGCACTTGTACAGGGCCTGCCCCTTGCCGGGCTTGACGAATTCGAACTGGGTGACGACGTAGGGTTCGCCGTCGATTTCTATTTTCAGACCTTTTCTCAGGTCGCTGGATTCATACATGATCTGTCTTGCCTCCTTACCGCGTTATCGCGTTTTTCGGTTTGTTTATCATTTCTTTAGAGGCGGCCCTGGCCGCCGTTACCATCTCTCGAACCCGGTCCGGGTCTTTTTTGAACCGGATCGGACGTCCGTCGCCGTCCCGGGCATTGGTGGCGGTGCAACTGTCCACGCCCGCCGGCCGGGTCCGGCGGATGCCCTCCGCCACGTTTTCGGGGCCGATGCCGCCGGCCAGGACAACCGGAATGGCGCTGGTCTCCACCAGTCGCCGGGCCATTTCCCAGTCGCAGATCCGCCCCGTGATCCCCACGAATCCGGCCACCGGCTGAATCGCCGCGGTCTCCGCGGGCGCCGCCGCCATCAGCGTGTCGGTGAGAAAGAAATTGCTGACCGGTTCGAACAGCCGCGCCAGCTTTAGGCTGGGGACAAGATGGGCTTTCCCCGGCCGGGCGATGGGGATGGACCGCATGATGAATGTCTCCGGAAGCCGGGCGCGGATCGTCTGTTGCAGCCGGAGGAACGGTTCGCAGCCGGCTTCGAGATCGCCGGAGACGGGCAGGGTTTCGCAGAAGTGGAGGATGTGGGGGCGGTAGTAGTCCAGGACCCGGAAGACGGCATCCGGCGTACTGAACAGGGGGATCAGGCTGCTCTTCCGGCCGGCTTCCCGCACCGTTTTAATAACCTCCCGGATGGCGGGGACCCGCCATTCATCCTCCGACAGGAGCACGCTGCCGATATGGTCCACCCCCAGCGCGATCATGGACCGGGCTTCCTCCGGGGTCTGAATTTCATAAACCTGCACCCGCATGGGCATCCTTCCGTTCCGCGCCGTCCGCCGCCGGCTCAAAATACGGTTGACATTTGGGGCCGTGTTTAACATATTCCCTGTATTTGCGCAAACCCTTCTGTGGAAAGGATACGGACAACCCGACTTACATGATACTGATAATCGATTTCGGCTCTCAATACAACCAGCTCATCGCCCGTCGGGTTCGGGAACGGCGGGTCTACTGCCGGATTTTGCCCCCCGCGGTGGACGCGGACGAGATAAAGGAGATGAATCCCAGGGGGATCATCCTATCCGGCGGTCCGGGTTCCATCTACGAAGAGAACAGCCCCAAAGCGGACAAACGGATCTTCGACCTGGGGGTCCCCATACTGGGCATCTGCTACGGCATGCAGTTCATGATCGACGCCCTGGGCGGGGAAGTGCATGCCGCGGGCCGCCGGGAATACGGGTTCGCCCGGCTGGAGGTGATCGAAGACGAGGGCCTCTTCAAAGGCGTCGAGAGCCCCGCCGAATGCTGGATGAGCCACGGCGATTCGGTCATCGCCCTGCCCGAAGGGTTTAAGATCACGGCCGCCACGGCCAACACCCCCATCGCCGCCATCGCCGACCCGGCGCGCGACCTCTACGGGCTGCAGTTCCACCCCGAGGTGGAACACACCCCCAAAGGCAAGATTATCCTCAAAAACTTCCTCTTCGACGTCTGCAAGTGCGAGCGGACCTGGACCATGAAATCCTTTGCCCGGGAATCGGTGGTTCAGATCCAGCAGACCGTAGGGAACAAACGGGTGATTCTGGGGTTGAGCGGCGGGGTCGATTCCACGGTGACGGCCCTGCTGATCCACCGGGCCATCGGAAAGAACCTCGTCTGCATCTTCGTGGACAACGGGCTCCTCCGGAAAGACGAGGCCAAGCAGCTCAAGGAACGGCTGGCCCGCCATCTGGAGGTGGACATCCGGTACGCCCGGGCCGGCGGCAAATTCCTGGAAGGGCTCAAGGGGGTTCTCGACCCGGAAAAGAAGCGGAAGATCATCGGCCGGATCTTCATGGAGGTCTTTGAAGCCGAGGCCAAAAAGATCGGGGACGCCGAATTCCTGGCCCAGGGCACCCTCTACCCGGACGTGATCGAGTCGGTCTCCGCCTTCGGCGGCCCCACCGCCGTCATCAAATCCCACCACAACGTGGGCGGACTTCCCAGGCGGATGAAGCTGAAGCTGGTGGAGCCGCTGCGGGAGCTGTTCAAAGACGAAGCGCGGCGCCTGGGAAAGGAGCTGGGCCTGCCCGAAGAGCTGATCTGGCGGCAGCCCTTCCCCGGCCCCGGCCTGGCCATCCGCATTCTGGGAGAGGCGACCGCCAAACGACTTAAAATCCTGCGGGAGGCGGACGCCGTTTTGCTGGAGGTGATCCGGGAGCGGGGCTACTACCGGAAGCTGTGGCAGTCCTTCGCCGTCCTCATCCCCGCCAAGAGCGTGGGGGTCATGGGCGACACCCGGACCTACGAGCACATCATCGCCATCCGGGCCGTGACCAGCAAGGACGCCATGACCGCCGACTGGGCCCGGCTGCCTCACGACTTGCTGGGGGCGGTCTCGAATCGCATCATCAACGAGGTGCGGGGGGTCAACCGGGTGGTCTACGACATCTCCTCCAAGCCGCCCAGCACCATCGAGTGGGAATGATCATGAGCGCCAACGGCCCTTCGGACTTCAAATTCAGCGGCAGCGGCGAGGAGCAGCAGGACGCCATTCTTCAGCGGAAGCGGAAAAACCGTCGGGTGGCCAAATCCGGCGCCCGTTCCACGATTTTCTTTGTCGTTGTGCTTCTGATTCTGGGGGGGCTTTTCGCTTTCGCCTACATGGATATCAGGCAGCGGGTGGCCCAGCTGGAGGCGGTCGGGGAGCGGAACGTCCGGGAAATGGTCCGGGAGATGGAGGCCCAGGTCGCTCAATTGACCGAGCGGTACGACGAGATGCAGAAGTCCCTGACCAAAAAGGTTTTTCCCATGGACGAGATCTTCCTGGCCCTGGAGAGCAGCACCTCGGCCCTGGAGGAGCAGCTCAAGGGGATCGAAACCCGGGTGGCGTCCCTCCGGGAGACCCAGGCGGGCAAGGCGGACAAGGCCGCCCTGGACGCGGCGGCGACGGAGATGACCGAAGCCCTGCCGGCCTTCCAAAAGAAGATTGAGGGGATGCTGGACGAGAAGATCGGATCCCTGGACGATCGGGTCGCGGCGGTGGAGACCGTCCAGGCCGAAAAGCTGGCGGCCCTGGAGAAACGGCAGGCGGCCTATGAGGAACGGCTGACCGCCCTGTCCTCGGCGGTTCAGGAATATGTGGACGCCGCCGCCGAAACCCGGAAGGTTGTCGACAAGAGCCTGACGACTCTCAGCAGGGAGATCGCCGCCCTCAAGACCGAGGCGTCGGCCCTCACGTCGGTGGCCGTGGATCAGAAGACGCTGGACGAGGCCCTCGACAGCCAGCGCGCCGCCCTGAGCCGGCGGATTCAGAACGTGGCCGCCGCCGTCGATAAGAACGAAAAGACCATCGGGTCCATCCGCGGCCGGCTCAACGCGGTGGCGGAGACGGCCGAAGCCTCGGCCCGGGCGCTCAGGGAGAGCCCGCCCAAGACCATCCGGGTGCCGCCCCAGCCGGGCACCTTTCTGGAGCAGGATATCCAATAGACCGGTTTTCCAAGAGCCATCTAACCCGGCGTCGGGGCAAACCCGCCGTCGTTCCAAAAGGAGATTGAGGCGATGAAAAAGTTGTTGATCTGGGGATGCGCGATGCTGACGATGGTGTTCGGAACCCTGACCCCGGCGGTCGCGGGAACCCTTCAGGAGGATTATAAAGCGGTCGAGGCCAAACGCCGGGCCCTGGAAAAAAAGCGGATGGATTATGAAAACCGTCAGGAAGCCGTCAGCGCCGAAATGCGGCAGGTCACCAAGGAGCTGAACGACTGCATCTATGAAACCCGCATGGAGGCCCTGGAAAAACGGAAGCACAAGATCTACGAAAGCTGGCGGGCCATCTGGGAATCCCGGCTCAAGGAGGCGGAAATGGCCCGGCGGTCCGCCGAAGAGGTCCGCCGCGGCCTCACCCGGCTCTGGCGCGACCTGAGCGACGTCCGGAAGAAATTCGAAAGCCTGCGCCGGGAGATCGAACAAAAACACACCTACAAAGGGCCGGGCACCGCCTATGAACGGGAATTCCGCGCCTATATGAAGCGCATGGAAGAAAACTACTTCGACCGGATCGAAAACGAGCTGTTCGCCGGGTACGAAGAGTACCTTAACGGGGCCCGGGGCTACCTGAAGCTTTTGGACAACTCCCTCCAGATGTGCCGGGAGAACGACCTGGGGGTCCCGGGGGAGGCGGCGTCCCAATAGCGCGGGATGCGGACGCCATGGAATCCAACCCGATAACGAAAGCGCCGCCATGACGGACGCCGACAAGACCAGAGAAGCCCTCGTCGCCGAGCTGGCGGAAGCCCGGGCCGAGACCGACGCCCTTCGGGACAAGGCGGCGGCGCTGGAATCCCGGCTGGCGGAGCGGGTTCGCAAACCGAGCCCCCGTCAGCCGCGGCGGGAGATCCAGGCGGACATCGAATTCATCGCCGATTTCGATCTGGTCCGGGCCGAGGGCATCGATCTGTCCGAAGGGGGGATCTGTTTTGAAGTCGGGCGGGATCTCCCTTTCGAGATGCGGTTCGAACTGGAGGGCCGGCGCCGCGAGAATCGGGCCAACCTGGTCTGGGTGCGCCGGATCGGAGACGGCCGTTACCGGCTCGGGTTCCAGTTCGTGCCGCCCGAAGATGTGGATCCCGTGTTTTAGAGCCGGTCCCCGTCCAGCACCTTCCGCACCAGTACCGCAATATCCCGCATCACAAAGGGCTTCAGGACCACCGCTTTGATTCCCGGCTCCCGGACCTTTTCTTCCGGCAATCGGCTGCTGTCGCCGGTGCAGATGATCACCGGCAGATCGGCCCGGACCGCCGCCGCCTGACGGGCCAGTTCGTCGCCGGTCATGCCCGGCATGGTCATGTCCGAGATCAAAAGCGCGCATCGGCCGGGGTCGTCCCGGATGAGGGCGGCGGCGGCCCGGGGATCGGTCTCGGTTTCGACGCCGTACCCCAGCCGGGTCAGGATTTCCGCCGCCATGTCCGCGATAAACGGCTCGTCGTCCACCAGGAGAATCCGTTCGGTCCCGGTGGGGAGCGGGCCGGTGGTTTCCGGGGGCGGCGCCGCCTCTCCGGGCAGGACCGGCAGAAAGATGTGGACGGCCGTTCCGCTCCCCGGCGCGCTGGCCACCTGGATGACGCCCTCGTGGGTGGCGACGATGCCGTGGACCACCGAAAGGCCCATGCCCGTGCCTTCCCCCGCCGGCTTGGTGGTGAAATAGGGATCGAAGATCTTGTCCCGGATCGCCTCGGGGATCCCGTCGCCGGAATCCCGGACCGTAAGCCGGACCCAGTCCCCGGGCGGAAGATCCGCCGGCAGGTCGGAGTCGGCGGGGGTCTTGATGCGGATTTCCAGCAGCCCGCCGGCTTCTCCCATGGCCTGGGCCGAATTGGTGCAGAGGTTCATCACGATTTGATGGATCTGGGACGGATCGGCCAGGACCGTGTCCGATTCGGCGGCGAAGGATTCCTGGATGGCTACCGTGGCGGGGATCGATGCCCGCAGCAGGTTGAGGGAATCGGACACCGCCGCCGAAAGCCGGATCGGCCGGCGCCGGGGTTCGCTCTTCCGGCTGAAGCTGAGAAGCTGGCGGATCACGTCCCGGGCCCGGAGGCTGGCCGTCCGGATGCGGTCCAGGTAACGGGCCGCGGGGTGGTCGGGCGCGACGTCTTTTTCGGCGAGTTCCGCATTGCCCAGGATGGCGCCCAGGATGTTGTTGAAATCGTGGGCGATGCCGCCGGTCAGGTTGCCGATGGCCTCCATTTTCTGGGCCTGGCGCAGGCGGGCTTCCAGTTCCTTTTTCTCCTCTTCGGACCGCTTCCGGTCCGTCAGATCGAAGCCCACGGCCCATGTGGCCCAGCCCGGCACCGGAAAACGATTCGAGATGTTGGACCAAGCCACGGTCCGGGGCGCCCCGTCCTTTGCCGTCAGCGTCCATTCCCGGTTTCGAAAATAAAAGTCCCTTTCGACGATTTCCGCGATCATTTCCTCCCGGTAGGCCGGGTCGGGGTAGAGCAGCTCCAGGGGTTTCGGGTGGGCGAGGATCTCCGTCGCCGGGTACCCGGTCACCCGTTCGCATTCGGCGTTCCAGACGATGATCCGCATGGCGTCGTCGAGGGCGTTGAGCATCACCGGCATGTTCTGCATCACCTCCCGGAGCTGTTCCTGGCTGTGGGCCAGGGCTTCGGTGGCCTTGAACCGCTCGGTGACGTCGTTGGCGATGACCAGCACGCCCATGAGATCGCCGGCGGGGTCGGTCACCGGTTCGACCTTCTCGTCCCACACCTCGGTTTCCCGACGCCGGACCGTTCTCTGACGGCGCCGGCCGGTGCGGAGGACCGCCTCCGCCGGGCAGTCGTCGCAGGGGGTTTCGGGGCAGCCCCACAAGCGGCGGCATCCCCGGCCCTGAAAGGCGTCGGGATCCGCTTTTATGGGATGATTCGTCCAGATGATCTTCAAATCCTTGTCCAGAAACGCCAGATGCGTGCCGATGCCGTTCAGAATGGCGTTTTTCTGGGCCTCGCTCTGGCGAAGCGCCTCCTCCCGAAGGCGGACCGACTCGGTCATGGTGCGGAAATGGTGAGCCAGTGCGTTGTATTCCGCGTAGCTGTCGATGGTCAGCTTGTGTCGATAGTCCCCGCGGGCGATTTTATTGGCGCCTTCGGTAAGGGCCAGAAGGGGCTTCAGGGTCTGGCGGAGGCTGATAAAGGCGGCCCCGCCCGCCAGCGCCAGGGCGGTGAGAATGCCCATGACGATCAGGGACCGGATTTGGGTCACCGGCGCGAAGGCCTCGGCCACGGACTGGACCACCAGGATGGACCAGCCGGTCCGGGGTTCCGACACCACGCCGCCGACGGTTTCCACTCCGTCCATGATGAAGGTGCGGCTTCCCTCCCGGCCGGCCATTCCGGCCCGGACGGGGGGGAGGTGGCTGAGGTTCCAGTGCTCAACCACGAACCGGCGCCGGGGGTGGGAGATGACGGTCCCCTCGCCGTCGACCATGACGGCGTAGCCGGTCTCCCCGATGCGGATGCCGTCCCCCATGGCGTTGAGGGCGTCGATGTCGAGATACCCGACGATGACCCGGTCTCCGTCGGGGATGCTCAGGGTGATGGCGGGCTTGCCGGTATCCTGTGAGATGAAGGCGGCGGACCAGTGGGCTTCCCCCGTTGACCGGGTCCGGCGGTAGAACTCGTGGCCGGACATGTCGCTGCCCAGGAAGGCGGGCTCCAGGGGGGCGATGTGGCGGATTTTGCCCTGGCCGTCGATGATCTGGACCATGTTGAAAAACCGGTAATGGTCCATGACGGTCCGGAGATATCGGTCCACGGCCCAGTCGTCCCCGATCAGCCGGTCTTGCCCGATCACGGACCGGGAATGCTCCAACAGCATCAGCGGTTCGCCCAGGAACCGGCTCACCTCGCCGGCCAGGGACCGGGCCAGTAGGAGGTTTTGGTCGCGGATTTCGTCCGCCATGCGGCTGCCGAGCACATGGAGGGCCATCATGCCCACCAGCAGCAGGGGCAGGGCGCCCACGAGCATGAACCGAAGCGTCAATGCCCCCTTCAGGCTGATGGCGCGCCCGGTCATCTGGGCTCCAGGACGGCAAACTGTCCATCCCGGACCGTCACCAGGAATCGCTGGCGGTCGGGGTCCCCGTACCGGTTGATGTGGATGGGCCCCTGCACCCCGTCGAACGTTCCCACGGCGAGCAGGGCTTTTTTGAGATCCGTTTCCGCCAGGGGGCTTTCCAGGGCTTTCAGAAGGAGGCGGGCGGCCTCGTAGGCGCAGGCGGCGGCGAAATCCGGGGTTCCTCCGAACCGCTCCCGGAACCGGTCCACAAAGGCCCGGTAAGCGGGTTCACGGCTCTTTTTATCGAACATGGAGGAGAAGACGAGCCCTTCCACGGCGGCGCCGCCATGGCGGATCAGGTCCGTGGTCTCGGACCAGCCGGCGGCGACGAGGGGCAGGTTTTCCCCCAGTTTCCGAAGCTGCTGGCAGATCATGGCGGTGTCGATGGCCCCCCCGACGACGACCGCACCATCCGGATCGGCGCTGCGCAGGGACTGGATCAGCGCCAAATAGGGCGCGTCGTCCCCGGAGGTGAAGGTCCCCGAAAAAACCACTTTGCCCCCCTTTTCCTCGAAACGCGCGGTGAAATTCCGCTGCCATCCCTCGGTGTAAACCGGGTTGGAGAGGTCGTAGACGATGCCGACCGCCCCAAGGGCGAGCCCGTCCCGGGCGTAATCCGCCAGATGGTTCGATTCATGGCGGTTTGGGGGGACCACCCGGAAGAGGTAATCGTCGATGTCGGCGAGTTTGTTGGTGCTGGTGGTGGGACTGACAAGCGGAAGTTTGGCTTCATTGAGAACGGGCAGGGCGGCCATGGACATGGAACTGGTCATGTGGCCCACGATGGCGGCAACGCCGGCGGCGATCAGTTCCCGGTCGACCCGGATCGCCGTTTCCGGCTCGTGGCGATCGTTTTTCACGATCAGCTCGATGGGCCGCCCGGCGATGCCGCCGATCCGGTTTTTTTCTTCCACCGCCAGGATCGTCCCGTTTCGGCCGGAGACGCCCAGATCCGAAAGGCGGCCGGTCAGGCACCCGGAAAAGCCGACCTTTATGGGGTCCTTTTCCTTGCACCCCGAACCGGTCAGGGCGACGAGGGCAATGCAAAGAACCAGGACCGATCCCGCATGGAAGCCGGGGCCCGGTGTCGAATTCCGTCGCGGTCTCTCTCGCATCCTGTTCATGGGACCCCTCCTTTTCTACCCCGTTCCCGTCGTTCGAACCGCTGTTCCTTCACCCGGACCCCCCACCCGTCGCCTTCCTGCTGCTCGGCGAGGATAAATCCGTTCTTTTCGTAAAGATGCCGGGCGGCGTGAAGCCCCTGGAAGGTCCAGAGACAAATGCGGTCGTATCCCCGCTCCCGGCGGAAATCCATGGCCGCATCCATGAGCCGGTTGCCGACCCCTTGCCCCCGCAGGCCGTCGGAGACGATGAACCATCGGAGATGGGCGCCCTGAACGGCGGCATGGTCGCCGTCGATGACAATGGCGCCCTGAATGCGGTCGGATAGGGAAACCGTCCAGAGGCCGTCCCGCGATTCGTCGTAACGGTTTATAAATTCAGCGAATTCCGCGGCCACTTTGGCTTCGAGGAACCGTCCGAACCCCCAGTGCCGGTGATAGTAGACGCCGTGGAGTTCCGTAACCCGGCCGATGACGCCCGGGACATAGCCTCGGGTCAGGTGAATCTGGGTCATGATGTCGCTCCTTCCGGGGGAATCCCGAACAGCGGGATCAGATGATCGTCGGATGATTATAAGGAAAGGCGCGGGATATTTCAATCGTTCATCCGTGGGTGCAGGCGATCGGCAAAGCCGTTCGCGCGGAGGAGCCGGTGAAAAATCGGTAGTTGTACTCATATCCTTTTTATATTTTATGGTGTATTTTGACAGTTAAAAACCGATTCGACCCCTGAAACCGCTCTTTTTTTCGATGCCGTCCACCGACCGTCCGCCGTTAGATAAAATCAGGGGGTTCTCAGGGTACCGAGGACGGCGCATCGGGATGATATTGAATTCAGAATCCTGTCAGGTCCGGGCATTATCCCGGTAAAGGCCAGGGTTTTTATTGAACGCCCGCCCGATTAAAGTGGATTCTGATGCAATGTATCCATTACGCGAGGATGCTCCCAATTCAGTCAGTGAAAAAAATCCCTACAGTTTCAGCGGAATGGCGAATGGTCCCGCCGCTTTTCCGATGCAGGCGGAGTCTATCGACGCGACAAACAACCCCGATCGGTCAAAGGAGAATTGGATGGAAAAGGGAAAAGTGGCGGGAGACCGCAAAGTCGTGAACGGACAGGTGGTGATCCGCCGGAAAAAAGCCGAGAGAGGCGCTTCGCCGGCTGAAGAGGGCGCCGGGAAGGATAAAAAGCTGAACGCCTCGGAATTTGAAACGAAAATCAAGCGCGAGATCAGCGGCTTTTTGTACGATTAAAAAAGATCATGGGGCGCCAGGGACGACGCAGCGCATGGAGGAGGCAACATGGGCAATCAGATGGAAGCAGTGCGAAGATTTACGGGGAGCGGTTTCCCTTTCGCAAGCGGGCCGGCTGAACCGGCGCCGTCCTTGTTCTATAATTCCGGCAGGTTTCCGGAACACCATGCAAAAGAGATCCTGCAAACCTACGGTCTGGACGTGCCCCGGTTCATGTGGGTGGAAAACCCGGAACAGGCGGTCCGGTTCGCCAACCGCATCGGGTATCCGGTGGTGGCCAAGGTGGTTTCTCCCGACGTCTACTGCAAATCGGATCGGGGCGGCATCGAAACTTGGGTGGCGGACGACCGGGAACTCCGGAATGCCTGCCATCGCTTCACCCAGGTCAAAGGCTTCAACGGCGTCCTGGTGGAAGAAAAACTGGGTCCGGGCCTGGAACTGAACGTCGGCGCCGCCAAGGTGGATTTCCGGTGCGGCCCGGCGGTGTTTCTGGAAAAGCCCCGCACATCCGCCGAAGGCGGCGGCAACCGAACGTTCCGCATGTCTTCCCCGGGGGGCTGGAACGTCTCCGCGATGCTCAGGGAACTGGGGGTGTTGCCCTACCACCGGAAAAGCAAAACCATCGACGGCGTCAACCTCATCGAGCTGGAGCGGGTGCTCGCCAAAGTGGCGGACCTGGTCATGGATTCCCACGCCGGCATGGAGGCCATCATCCTCGATCCGGTCCGCTGCATCGACAACCGGTGCGTGGTGCTGGACGCCCGGATCAAGTTCAGCACCTGGAAAAGCTCAAACATGGCGAGTATGGTTTGCAGACAATGACCGATATTTTTCAAGATTCTTTCGAACACGCCCCCATCGGGATCTGCCACACCGCCGGAGACGGGACATTCCTCCGGGTGAATCGGCGTTTCGCCGATATGCTGGGCTACACGGCGGAAGACCTCTACCGGCGGCGTCTTCCGGAAATCACCCACCCGGAAGATGTGGAGGCCGATGCCGTATCCCATGCCTTCCCCGCGGACCGAAAAGGCGAGGTGACCATCCGCATGCGGATGTCCGACGGGGCCGCGGCAACCCTGACCGTCGGCGACAACGGCGCGGAAATCCCCGAATCCATGGATTGGCGTCAGGCCCCGGGTCTGGGCCTCCGTCTTGTCCAGGCGGTGGCGGAAATCCAGTTCAACGGCGCCGTCAACCTGGAGCGGGGCAACGGGAACCATTTCTCCCTTGTATTCGAACTGCCCGAAACCTCGGCCGCCCTTCATCCACAGAACAACTGACGGGTTCTTCCCCCGCGGCGTAAAAAGCCCCCCTCGAGACCCTGACGGATTTCGAGGGGGGCTTTTTGTTCGCTGTCGATTTCGCCCGCCCCTTCATAGGCGTTTTCCGTTGCTTTTAAATTTTCGAACCAGGAGTCGACGGTTCCGGCCAGAATGGCGGTTCCGTCCCGGCTGTGAGGCCTTCCGGCCGCATTGGGCCATGGCTCCTTTTGCCGGATAGTAAAACGATACAGGCCCTATCCCCTGAAGATAAAGGATTGACCCCATGTTTTCTTTTTCGGGGCCGGATATATAATGAACAGGAGATAATCGGAAAGCACAGTTCGGCGCGACGCGCCGGCAACCTCAAGAGAAAGGGATCACATAGGAGCCGCTGATGGAAGAATATGAAAAAGCAAGAGAAAGAATGGTGGCCGAACAGCTCGTCCCCCGCGGGATCTCCGATGACAGGGTGTTGACGGCCATGGGAACCGTCCCCCGGCACCGTTTCGTGGAAAAGGGGCAGGAGGCGATCGCCTATTCGGATCGGCCCCTGCCCATCGGACACCACCAGACCATATCCCAGCCCTATATCGTGGCGCGGATGACCGAAGCGCTGGAGCTGCGACCCGACGACCGGGTCCTGGAGATCGGCGCCGGCAGCGGCTACCAGGCGGCGGTGCTGGCCGAACTCGGGCGGACGGTCTATTCCATCGAGAAGATCGAACCGCTCATGAAGCGGGCCGCCGGCATTTTAGGGGAATTGGGGTACGACAATGTGTCCGTCAAACTCCACGACGGCACCCAGGGGTGGCCGGAAAACGCGCCCTTCGACGCCATTCTGGTGACCGCCGGCGCGCCGGACGTCCCCCAGCCGCTGATGGATCAACTGTCCGAAGGCGGCCGGATGATCATTCCCGTGGGCGACCAGACCCTCCAGGAACTCATCAAGGTGACCAAGAAAAACGGCGAGGCCCATAAGGAGAAACTCGGCGGATGCCGTTTCGTTCCCCTGCGGGGCGAGCACGGGTGGTAGGGACAAATTTTCAACGGAAACGGAGGCGACATAACCCATGCTGAGAGAAGCCATGCTCTACAAGGAACTGAAGGACAACGCGGTCCGGTGCGATCTGTGCGCCCATCACTGCCGGATCGAACCCGACGATTACGGGTTCTGCGGGGTGCGCCAGAATCTGTCCGGCACGCTCCATACCCACGTATTCGGGGAAACCATCGCCCGGAACGTCGATCCCATCGAGAAAAAGCCCCTGTACCATTTTCTGCCGGGCACGGATACTTTTTCCATCGGGACGGTGGGGTGCAATTTTCACTGTCAATTCTGCCAGAACTGGCGGATCTCGCAGGTCGGCGAGAAGAGCGGCGGCGGTTTGGGACGGGAACTCCTTCCCGAAGACGTGGTGACGGCGGCCCAAAACGAGAACTGCGCATCCATCGCCTACACTTACACCGAGCCGACCATCTTTTTTGAATACGCCTATGAGACGGCCAGGCTGGCCCGGGAGGCGGGCATCAGGAACATCTTCGTCACCAACGGGTTCATGACCCCCCAGGCCCTGGACGCGATCGCGCCTTACCTGGATGCGGCCAACGTCGATCTCAAGGCCTGGGACAACGACTACTACAAAAATTACTGCGAGGCCCGGCTGAAGCCGGTGAAGGATTCGATCCGGTATCTAAAGGAGTTGGGCGTCTGGCAGGAGGTCACGACCCTGATCATCCCCCGGGAAAACGATTCCGAGGCCCAGATGAAGGGGATCGCCGAATTTCTCGCCGGCGTGGACGTGGATATCCCCTGGCACATCAGCGCCTTCCATCCCGCCTATGAGTTCGGCGACCGGGGCTCGACCCCCGTCCAAACCCTCCAAAGGGCCGAGGAGATCGGAAAAGAACAGGGATTGCGCTACGTCTACCTGGGCAACGTCCCCGCGGAGAACGACACCTATTGCCGCCGGTGCGAAGAGAAGGTGGTGGCGCGCACCCATCGCGGCGTCCGGGAAACCCGCCTTTCAGAGGGCAAATGTCCCGCCTGCGACGCAAAGATCGCCGGACGATGGAACGGTTGATGCGCCGCGGGTCAGCAGTACTGAAGCCCGACGCCGAACCGGCGATGGAGACCGGCGGTTTTTTCCCTGCACCACCGAACCTGGGCCACTTTGAAGGGTTTCACCAGATGGCCGTTTTTTCCTCTGGCGGCGGTCCGGATGGCGCGCTTTTTCCGGATGCAGACATATTGCCCCGGAGAAAGCTTGTAAAGGGTTTCGATGCAGAGCCCGTCGTCGCTGCGGTTGGAGGCGATGGCGTCGAAGGTGCGGGAGGAGAAGGTTTTCAGGAAAGAATAGACGATGGGGACCTCAACGTCGGAGCGGGGGGCGATCCGCCGCTCCGATGCCAGGCGGGCCGCGGGCCGTCGGTGTAACGCTTTCTGCATAACCGTGCTCCTTTCGTGAAAGGGGCGTCATGCGGTTGCATAACGTTAACTTCTATGTTTTCATTATAGCTTAAAAAGGGTCGTAAAGCAAAAGGAAAAAAAATCCCCTTGGAAAGGAGACCATGTTTTCGGCGTGCTCCTGGTGATCATTCGATTCGGTTCGCGACGGGCCGCGATCCCGGGATCGCGGCCTTTCGCGGGTGTTTTACCCGGAAACGGTCGACCCGAGACGGCAGGCCGGCTGCGGGCGGCCCTGATGGGTGAAGACGATCTGCCAGAGCTGGTTGCTCCGGGCGCGGAACGCCCCGGCGCTGCACAACAGGTAAAACTCCCACATTCGCCGGAAACGCTCGTCGTAGCGGTCCTTCAAGTCGGGCCAGGCCTCGGTGAAATTTCGGTGCCAGGCCATGAGGGTCCGGTCGTAATCCGGGCCGAAATTGTGCCAGTCCTCCACCACGAACAGCCCTTCGGCGGCCCGACCGATCTGCCGGAAGCTCGGGAGCACGCCGTTGGGAAAGATGTACTTGTCGAACCAGGGGTCGCATTGGTCCGCGGATGTGTTGTTCCCGATGGTGTGGAGCAGGAAAATGCCGTCCTCCTTTAAACACCGATGGACGGTTTCCATGAATTCCCGGTAATTCTTCCGTCCCACATGTTCGAACATGCCCACCGAAACGATCTTGTCGTATTGCTCCTCCAGTTCCCGGTAATCCCGTTGAATAAAGGTCACCGGCAAGCCCCGGCAGTCCTCCTCGGCAAAGCGGACCTGCTCGTCGGAGATGTTGACCCCGGTCACTTCGCAGTCGTATTGTTCGGCCATGTATTTGGCCAGACCGCCCCATCCCGACCCGATATCCAGGACCTTGTCGCCGGGGGACAGCTCCGTCTTTTGGCAGATGAGATCCATTTTGCGGCGCTGGGCGTCGTCCAGTCGTTTCGAACCGTTGAAATACGCGCAACTGTATTGTTTGTAGGGGTCGAGAAAAGAAAAAAAGAGATCGTTGTCCAGGTTGTAGTGGCGGTCGGCCACCTCCCGGGACCGGTATTTCGACTGGCGGTTGAAGACCCGGGCGGCGATGACCGAGGCGGCCATTCGAAAGTTCTTCTTCACTTCCTCATCAAGGCGGGCGTCGATGATCCGGCGGATCATCCGGTCGATCCGGTCGCATTCCCACCAGCCGTCCATGTAGCTTTCGCCCAGTCCCAGGCTGTGGTCCCGGAGAACCCGGTCGTAGAACCGGTCGTCGTTCACCCGGATATCCCACGAGTCCGACCCTCCCATGCGAATATCGGCCTTTTCCATCATTTCGGTGACGATTTCTTTTGAATTCAGCATATCTTTGTCTCCTTGCACCTTGATCTTCATGAAAGGATTTGTGGTGGTTCGATCCACTCCATCTTCGAGTTTAATCGGTTTCAACCCTCTGGAATATAGGGTTTTCACCGTATTTGGATTCTATTTGAAATGTATTTGAACCGGTGGTTCGGGAAGGTTCAACGAGGTCCGGATCAGCGCTGCCGGCATCGGGAAACTACAGGGGATTTGACCGCCGAATAAATGAAATAACCCATTTTTCCATGCCGACATGTTGTGTATGATCAAAACAGTAATAAAGATCGAGACGAAAGGAGGTGAATGTAATGGCTGATGAAGATGTTGTTTATACCTGCGATGATTGCAAGAGGGCCGTCTACCTGCTGGCGCCCGGAACCCGGGAAGCGCTCGAATGCTGCGACAAGCCGATGCGGGAGATGACCGACAAGGAGAAGGAACCCTATCATCCGCGGTTCCCCAAGCCCGGCTCTCCGTAGTCGCGGTTCCTTAGACCAAGATTTACAAAAAGCCGCCCGGGAGCATTTCAGCTCCCGGGCGGCTTTTGTTTTTGGGGGTGGAGAAAGCATGTTGACTTCCATCATCGCCATTGGTAAAGAATACATATTTTTATGGCGTCATATTTATTGAATGACCATTTAGCAACTTCAACAGCAAAGGAGGCACGCATGAAAAGAGGGTTGAAAGCAGCAATGGCATTGGGATTGGCTTTGTTCCTGGCGGCGGGGACCGCGGGGGCCAAGGATCTGGTGGTGGGCGTGGACGCCAACTTCATGCCCTTTGAATTCAAGGTGGACGGCAAGCTGACCGGCTTCGACGTGGAGCTGTTCGAGGCCATCGCCAAGGAGATCGGCGTCGATTTCAAATGGCAGACCATGGACTTCAACGGGATCATCCCGGCGCTTCAGTCCCGCAGCATCGATGCGGCCATCGCCGGGATCACCATCAAGTCCGAGCGGGAGATGGTGGTCGATTTTTCCCATCCGTACTATGATTCCGGTCTCATCATCCTCGTGGCCGCCGACGACGACGAGATCAAGGTCCTGGAGGATCTGGAAGGCAAGCGCGTGGCCACCAAGCTGGGGACCACCAGCGTGGATTTCCTCAAAAACAACGTGGAGATGGAGGAGCTGAAGCTGCTCCCCAATACGGACAACCTCTTCATGGAACTGATCTCCGGCGGCGTCCATGCGGTCTTTTTCGATTCGCCCCCGCTCCTCTACTACGCCAAGAACCAGGGCAAGGGCAAAGTCAAGACCGTCGGCCCCCTCTACCAGGGCCAGCCCTACGGCATCGCATTTCCCCAGGGGAGCGATCTGCGGGAGAAGGTCAACATCGCCCTCCTGAAGTTCATGGAAGACGGAACCTACGCGAAGCTCTATGAGAAGTGGTTCGGTGCGTCGCCCAAATAACTGAATCCACGTAAATCCATTATATTTGCAAACGATAGGGGCGAAAGATTTTTCGCCCCTGCATTATTCCGCGATAGGAAACGAATTCAATGGGCAGCGGTTTTGATTTCAAGGTAAGCGTCATGTGGGAGTCGATCCCCCTCCTGCTCACCGGGATGAAGCTGACCATCATCATCACGGTGCTCGGTTTGGTGGCCGGGTTCATACTGGGGACCGTCTTCGGGCTGATGAAAATCTCCCGGAACCTCTTTTTCCGCAAGCTGGGCGGTTTTTACGTCGAGAGCATCCGGGGAACGCCGCTGATGGTGCAGGTCATGTTCATCTATTTCGGTCTGCCCCTTGCCCTTGGCATGCGGGTGCCGCCCATGATGGCCGGCGTCACGGCCATCGGCGTCAATTCGGGGGCCTACATCGCCGAGATTGTCCGGGGCGCCTTCCAGTCCATTGAGCGGGGCCAGACCGAGGCCGGACGGTCCATCGGCCTGACTCACCTCCAGACCCTCTACTATGTCGTCTGGCCCCAGGCATTCAAACGGATGATCCCGGCCCTGGGCAACCAGTTCATCATCAGCCTCAAGGACACCTCCCTGCTGGTGGTGGTGGGCGTGGGCGAACTGACCCGGACGGGCCAGGAGATCATCGCCGCCAATTTCCGGGCCTTCGAGGTCTGGCTGACGGTGGCGGTGATGTATTTTGTCATGACCATGTCCATCGCCAAGGTGTTGAACGTCATTGAACGAAAGCTGGAAATATGACCACGACCATGATCGAGATCGACAACCTGTACAAGCGCTTCGGAGACCTGGAGGTCCTGAAGGGCATCGACCTCAGCGTTACCCAGGGGGAGGTAACGGTCATCATGGGGCCCAGCGGGTCGGGCAAGTCCACGCTGCTGCGCTGCATCAACCGCCTGGAGGACATCACCTCCGGTACGGTGATCGTGGACGGCTACGACGTTACGGACCCGGGGACGAACATCAATTTCGTCCGCACCGAGGCGGGGATGGTCTTCCAGCAGTTCAACCTCTTTCCCCACATGACCGCTCTGGGCAATGTCGCCCTGGGGCCCCTTAGAGTCCGGAAAATGGAACGGGGCGAGGCCGAAAGGCTGGGGCTGGAACTTCTGAAGAAAGTGGGGCTCAGCGACAAGGCCAACGTCTACCCCGACCACCTCAGCGGCGGCCAGAAGCAGCGGGTGGCCATCGCCCGGTCCCTGGCCCTGAAGCCCAAGGCGATGCTCTTCGACGAACCCACCAGCGCCCTGGACCCTGAACTGGTGGGCGAAGTGCTGGAGGTCATGAAGCAATTGGGACGGGAGGGGATGACCATGGTGGTGGTGACCCACGAGATGGGCTTTGCCCGCGAGGTGGCCGACCGGGTCATCTTCATGGACGAAGGGGTCATCATCGAGGAGGACGCCCCCGAAGCGATCTTCAGCAATCCCCGGCACGAGCGCACCAGGAGCTTCTTGGGCAAGGTGATTTAAAGCCTTGATGACGGGGCCGGCGTCACCGGTCGGCGCGCGGGGACCGGGCGGAGATCGCCTGGCTGAACAGACGGGGATTGTCCAGGGCTTTTCCCGATCCCATGACGATGGTGGAGAGGGGATCGTCGGCCACGGTCATGGGGATGCCGCTTTCCCGCGCCAGATAGACGCCCAGGTTTTTGAGCAGGGCCACGCCGCCGGTCAGCACGATGCCGTGGTCGATCACCCCGGCGGCCAGCTCCTGGGGCGTTTTGTCCAGAACGATGCGGATGGTCTCCAGAATGGCGGCCAGCTGGTCGGAGATGGCCTCCCGGACCTCCAGTGCGTTGAGGGCGAGGATTTTGGGCCGGCCGGAGAAAATCTCCCACCCCTTCACCTCGATGCTGTCCGGGCGTTCCGTATCCGGGTCGGCGTTGCCCACGGCGATTTTGATCTCTTCGGCGGTCCGCTCCCCGATGATGAAATTGTAAGCCCGCTTGACGTACCGGACGATGGCTTCGTCCATCTCGTCGCCGGCGATCTTGATGGAGCGGCTGGCGACGATGCCGCCCAGTGAAATCACCGCCACCTCGGTGGTTCCGCCCCCGATGTCCACGACCATGTTGCAGGCGGGTTCCGTCACCGGCAGGTTGGCCCCGATGGCGGCGGCCATGGGTTCCTCGATGAGAAAGACCTCCTTGGCGCCCGCGCCGAGGGCCGATTCCCGCACCGCCCGACGCTCCACCGGCGTGATGCCGGAGGGGACGGCGATGACCATCCGCGGCTTGATGAAGCGGAACCCGGTCCGGACCTTCCCGATGAAGCGTTCCAGCATGGCGCCGGCCACCTCGAAATCGGCGATGACGCCGTCGCGCATGGGCCGGATGGCCGCCACGTTGGCCGGCGTTTTTCCGATCATGTTCCTGGCGTCCGCGCCCACCGCCAGCACCCGCTTGCCGTTGGTCATATCCGTTCGGACCACCACCACCGACGATTCGTTGAGCACGATCCCCCGCCGCTTCATGTAGATCAGGGTGTTGGCCGTTCCCAGGTCGATGGCCAGATCCTCCGACAGCATTCCCCGAAACGCATCCAGCAAAGACCCCGACGCCCCGTTGCCGTTGCCCCGGGAAACCGTCGCTTTACGCTTTGGGGGTTCCTTTTCGCCCGGCTTCCCGTCGGGCGCGACGGGATGGGCGTCTCCCTGGAGACGGCGGAGGCACTGGGCGCAGACCAGATGCTCCCGGAACCGATGAGCTTTTTCCAGCCGACCGATGATTCGGTCGCAGTTCCGGCAGGCGAGCAGGGGCGGCCCGGTGGACGGCGGGGGCGGCGCCGCCCGTTTTTTCTTCAGGGAAAACCGGGTTCGGCACTTGCCGCACCGGGCGAATCCTTGTCCGGCTTTGATCCGGCTCGGGTCGATCCGGTAGGGGGTTCGGCACGCGGGGCAGACGATTCGCATGGGGCTCCTTTCATGATCCGACATGATTTCCAGCATCATTTCCCATTAACAGATCCGGCGCAATGGGTAAAAACCGCATTTGCCCATAGAAAAAGACGACTTTTCAGTCGGCTCTCGCAAACAGAGACAGCGTACGCTATTTCCGTTGCGAGATTTGTAAAAAATTCACGGATACAGGTGTTTCACGGTTCCGGATATCTTCCCGGCCCGGAAGGTCTTATCCTTTACAGCGCCGTTGAAGTGAGATAGAATCGGTTTCGGAACACAGACATCGGAAAAAGAAAAAACAAAGGGGAGCGGCCATGAGCCCATCGCCGGAGCAAATCATCGGTTTCGAACAATTTAAATCCATCTGCCGGGCCATCACGACCTATCGGGAACTCGATTTTCTCATCAACCACCTGGTGGAACACATCTGCCGCTCCTTTAACGTGCGGGGGTGCGGCATCCTGCTCTACGACGACCGTGAGGGGGAGCTGTTCCGGGTCGCCAGTCACGGTCTCAGCGAGGCCTATCTGAACAAGGGGCCCCTTCCCCTGGAGGAAAACGAGAGCCGCCTGGCCCGGGGCGAGCCGGTCTTTATCGAGGATATGCCGTCCGATGAACGGGTGTTGTACCCGGAGGCCGCCGGGAAAGAGGGGCTGGTCGCCATGCTGTCGGTCCCGGTGCGGTACAACGGGGCGTTTCTGGGCGCCGTCCGCATCTACCATGACCGGCCGTGGACCCTCCATGAAGCCGATCTCGATTCCTTCTGTCTCATTGGCGATCAACTGGGGCTGGTGGTGGAGAACAACGGCCTGAAGAATTTTCTCGACCAGGTTCGGGCCGCCATGTGCTGCCTGCCCCGGCGGATGCTGGAGGGGCTGTAGTCCCATGGGAAAGCGGCGGGTGACGGACACCACCGATTTCTATGCCATCGACTCCGGCGACGAGATCGAGGTCGGGGGCCGGGTCTACCGGGTCACCGGCAATGAAAAGGAACGCCGGTTCGGCATGGAAGACCCCAAATTCTGGGTCAAGCGGGCCGAAGACACGGTGTCGGGGGAGCGGAAGATCATCAAGCTCTCCTATTTCGAATCCTTTTCCACCACCCTGGGCGGGGTGGAGATCCGGTGCTTCCGGAATCCCAAAAAAGAGGCGGACATCGTCGATTTCATGAAGGACCATCCCCACTTCATGAAGGGCGTCTCCCACAGCGACGAAAAGGGCAACAGCATCCGGGTCCTCGACATCGTCCACGGCCGGAACTTCTTCGTCCACATCCAGTCCCTCTATATGAACCACAAGGACTATTTCCAGCAGGAATTTCCGGGGATCCTCGACAAGCTGATCACGGCCTTTGAATCCATCGGAGAACTCCACGCCAACGGGTTCAAGCACGGGGACATCCGCAACGACCACATCATCATCGAGCGGCCCACCGGCCAGTACGTCTGGATCGACTTCGACTACGATTACGAGACCACGGAGAACCCCTTTTCCCTGGATATCTTCGGCCTGGGAAACATCCTCCTGGCGGCCGCGGGCAAGGGGACCCACAGCCTCTACGACATCCGGAACATGGAGGAGTACGGCGACCTTTTCGACCGCCTGGCGCCGGGGGATTTTTCCATACTGGAGAAATGGCGGTTCTGCAACCTCCAGAAACTCTACGGCTACGTGCCGGACCGCCTCAACCGCATCCTGATGCATTTTTCCAGGGACGCATCCGTCTACTATGAAAGCGTGGGCGAGATGGTCGCGGACATGAAGGCCTGCCGCCAGGCGGGATGGCGGTAGCGCCGACGACAGAGAGGGCAAGACGTTGAGCATTTCGATATTGATGGCGTTGAAGAAATCGAAAACATCGGAAGCGGCGATCGACTATGTCGCCGGGCTGCCGCTGAAAGGGGACCAGACGGAAGTGACGCTGTTCCATGCCTTCAGAGAGCCGTCCCGGAGCGAGCAGCTCATGGACGAGGACTTCATCGAGAAAGAGCGGCCCCGGGCCGAATCTTTCCTCAAAAAGGCCCGGGACAAGCTGGTGGAAAGCGGGTATCCGGAGGACCGGATCCGGATACTGCTGGCGTCGGAGGCCCACGAGACGGTGACCGAGGGGATCATCGACCAGTGCGCCGAAAACGCCTACGACCTGGTGGTCATCGGCAGAAAACGGAAATCCAAGGCCGAGGAATTCGTCATGGGCGATGTCGGCGTCAAGCTCGTCCGGGCCATGCGGGAAAAAGCCATCCTTGTGGTCGAATCCGCCTGACCCCGGAAGCGATCCTGGGTCCGGATGGATGTCTCCCCCCTATTGTGTTCGATGGTCGGTGATGGTATGAGAGAGCGGAAGGGGCGGAAACGGCAAAAATCAACCGACGGATCGATCCACATTCGGGAAGGGGGCGGGTTTTGACGAATCTCTGGTCGCGGGTCACGCTGCAATGGCGAATCATGGGCGGTTTTCTGCTTTGCGCCGCCATCACCGGGGTTTCCGTGACCGCGGGCATCGTCTCCCTCCGCCAGATTCAATCCAACATGTTCGCCACCACCCGGGCCATCGAAGTCAACATCGACGACCAGAACGAACGGATCCGTCAGCTTATGCCCCTGCGCGCCCTGGTGACGGCCATCGGACGAGCCGGCGACGAAGCGACCCTGGCGGAAGCGGAAACCGAACTGGCGTCCCTGGCCGACACCATGGGGGAGGAGGTCTCCGGCATTTCCCACGAACAGATTTTTTCTCCGCTCCAGTCCCTGGCCCGGATCAAAGCGCGGCAGCTTCTGGCCGAAAAGCGGCTCGCCGAACTGCGGCGGCGCAACATCGACGGCCTCAAGGACGTCAACGACCTGATCGCCAAGATCGCCGAAGAGGCCGAGTTCGCCGCCACCCGCCAGATCGACGACTCCGTCATGGAGATCCGGAACAATTTCGGCGAAATGTCCGCCGTCGCCGAAATGGCGTTTTCCGTCATCAAGACCGCCATGGCCGTCCGGTCCTACTACCGGGAGATCGTGGATGCGGCGGACCCCGACGGCGCTCCCCGGCACATCGTGGCCGGTCTCCTCGATTACGCCGGGACCGAGATCGACAATCTGATTCAAGAGACCCTGCGGGAGGTCCGGTACCACCGGGACATGGCGTTCATGGCGGAGATCGCCGACGGCCTGACGGCCCTGGCCGCCGACGCCTCGGCCCTCATGTCGGCCAAACGGGAGATGGTCGCCGATGCGGATTCGACGGAGACGGATGCGGCCTTGTCCGACCGGGTCGCCGGCCTGCGCCGGCGCGTGGAGGAACGGCTGGAGTCCCTGACCGAAACGGCCCTGGCCCTGGTGGACGGCGCGCTGCTGGCGGCCACCTTCGAGGTCAACGACGTCATGTCCACCACCACCGTCACCGCCCTTTCCACCATCCGGTCCGCCATGGCCCTTCGATCCTACAGCAACGAACTCAATATTCTCATCAAGGATGCGCTCCTTTCCCGGGAAATCGCCGAAGTCCGGTCCGCGGAAAAAGAGGCGGCCGGGCTGCTGGAAAACGCGGCGAAAAACCAGCTCCTCGGCCTGGCCGCCGGCGAGGACGCCCTATGGCTGTCCCGGAAGCTGGAAGACCTGGAGGTGCTGACAAGGGAGATGTTCGCGGCGGTGGAAGAGGCCCTCCAGGCGGACGCGGCGATGAACCGGACGGTCGACGAGATTTACGCCAACCTGGGGGTGCTCGACGGACGGATCATCCGGTCCGCCACCATGATGAAAACCACCGCCAACAGCGCCCTGACCGAGAGCGCCCGGCTGGTGGACGCCCGGCAGATCTTTCTGATCTTCATCGGCGGGCTCGCCGTGCTCCTGGCGGTGGTCATCGGCGTGCTCACCTGGCGCTCGGCCCGGTCCACCATCGAGCGGATCACCGACGGCATGATCCGCAGCATGCGGCAGGTGGCCAAAGCCGCCTCCCGGTTTTCCGTGGACAACCGGCAACTGGTGGACGGCGCGGAAAAACAGGCCCAGAGCCTCCGGCACACCGCCGCTTTCGTGGACCGCATCCTGGCGTCGAGCCGTCAAAACTCGGTCAAGGCCCACCGGATCAACGATATCATGCAAAAGACCTCCGGCATGGTGGATCGGACGGCCGGGTCCATGCAGGACCTCTCCGACGCCATCCAGGCGATTTCCACCGCCAGCAAAGAGATCGGGCAGATCACCCACACGGTGGAGACCATCGCCTTTCAGACCAATTTGCTGGCCCTCAACGCCGCCGTGGAGGCGGCCCGGGCCGGGGAATCGGGCGCCGGTTTCGCGGTGGTGGCCGACGAGGTGCGGCGACTGGCCCTCCAGGCGTCCCGGTCGGCCCGGGATACCGGAGACCTGATCGTCGGAATCACCGGCCGCATCGGCGAACAGCAGCGGTTGATGGAGACCAATATCGAGAGTTTCTCCGAGACCTCCAGTCATGTGAGGGCGGTGGACGAGGAGGTCCGGGGGATCATCGCCGCCTTCGATGAGCAGGCGGAGGGCGTCAGCGCCGTCAACGGCGCCATGGCGGAGATGGACGGCGTGGTGTCGCGGAACCTCGCCAACGCCGAGAAATCGGTGGCCACCTATCAGGAACTCGATGAACAGACCAACACCATGCTCGGATATATCCGGATTCTGAAAGGATTGGAGGAGCAGCACCTCATCCAAAAATATTACCGGCTGCCCATCGCCATTCCCGGTCGGATCCGGGCCGAGGGGCGGCGGATCCCCTTCAGCACCAAAAACTTCAGCAAAGGCGGGGCCCTCATCCGGACGGAAACGCCCCTGGAGATCGGCATGACCGGGATCGCCAAGTTTACATTCAACCAATGGCATCTGCCGCCCATGAAATTCCGGGTGGTCCGACAGGGCCGCAACGGCGACGTCAACGCCCATGGCCATTACGCGATCATGTTTCTCAACCCCGGGGCAAGGGCGAAACGGGTGCTCAACCGGATCGTCCAGGCCTATTGGGACGCCCGGTTCGAAACAACGCCGGTGCGGGAGATGGATGCGGCGGCAAAGGGATAATGCGATGAACCCTGTCAGTCAAAAGCGGCGCCGGTGCATCGGATGGCCGGCGGCGCTCCTGATCCTCTTTCTGGCCCTGACGGCCCAGGCCGGTTCCCTGCGGGACGATTACCGGGCCTTTGTCGTGAAGCGGCAGTCCCTGGAGAAGAAACGGAGCGAATACGCGGTGAAGATCAAGGGCCTGACCCGGGAGCAGCGGCGGTTGACCTTCTCCCTCTATAAGTGCGTCACCACCAGGCGGGGGGAGGAATGGGCCGCCCTGCTGGAGGAAGCCCAGGCCCAGAGCGACAAACTGGAGGAGGAGCGGGGCGCCGTCAACGCGATCCGGGAATCCATCGATTCGGTGCGGCGGTCGCTGGAGGAACAGCGGGTTCAGATCGAAAATAGCCATCGGCGAAAAGGGGAGGGAACCTCTTATGAAACCGCCTTCCGCCAATATATGGCCGATTTGGAAAAGACCTATTTCGACCGGATTAAAGCCGAGCTGTTTGCCGGCTACGAAGCCTATATGCGCCATATCAACGCCCATATTGCGTACTTAGAAGACGCTGTGGCGCGCTGCCGGGACGCCGGTGCCGGGGAATGAGGCCGGAGCGGTCCGTTTTCGACACCGCCCCGCCGGGTTGACAAAAAAACCTGTTGCCATTAGGAAAGTCAGTGTTATATTATGAGATGACGAAAATTTAGCATTTGGGTATGACGGGCAGGTTTTATGAACTTATACCAAAGGAGGAAGAAGAAGATGAAACGTACCGTAACGCTGTTGATCCTGGTGCTGGCGCTGGTCTTCACCGCCACGACGGTCGCGGCCGCCAGAATGGAATACATCCCCCTGAGCAAGTTCGGGATAAAGGCGCCGGGCGGAAATCTCTACAGGGCGTCCAAGGAAGGCCGGACCTATACGGGCGCCGTCTTCGCTCCGGGGAGCGTCGGCGAAGGCAACCTCTTTGACCGGGCCTATAAGGGGGAGAAGCTCGACGTGATGTACCTCGGCAACGGACAGGTCAAGCTCCGGAAGGTGGAAACCGGCGAGGAAGTGCTCCTGGACGTTCGGCACTATATCTCGATTCCTGTTCAGGAATAGAGGCATTCCGAAGCGGATTTCATTTCCTTTCGGCGACTCAATAAAAAAGGCAGGTTCCGGTGAGCCGGAGCCTGCCTTTTTTGCATCGGTCGGGGCCCCCGCTCGTCCCCTTCCGAAAGTTCCTTATCGCACTTCGAACAGTTGACGGCGCAGGACAACTCCTTTTTCCATTCATCCGACATGGCGATCTCCTCACGGCCTCCGCGATGCAAGGGGCTTTCGCCTTTGCTCTGGCGGACCCTCGCCAGGGACGCGGCGTCCGCGAGACAGGACCGAAGAAAGCGATGGATCAGATTCCGAATGACTAACCCGCGTGTTCCCTTCCAGACCGCTTACTGGGTCGTGCCGGGAAAACTCCTGGCCGGCGGCTATCCGGGGAGTTCGAACCCGGCCGACGCCCGACGGAAATTGACGGGGCTCATCGAGGCCGGCATCCGCCATGTGATCGATTTGATGGAGCCCCAGGAGACCGAACGGGTTCCGGGGTCCTATGGAACCCTCCTCCATGTGATGGCCCGGCAGCGGGAGATCGAGGTCTCCGTCAACCGCCATCCCATCCGCGACATGGACGTCCCTTCGCCCAAACGGCTGCGGGAGATCCTGGACGAGATCGACGGGGCCGTCGACGCCCACCGGCCGGTCTACCTCCACTGCCTGGCGGGCATCGGCCGGACCGGGACAGTGGTGGGATGCTATCTCATCCGCCGCGGTCTGGCGACCCGGGAGACGGTTTTCGACCGGATCGCCGACCTGCGCAAGGGGACGCCCACCGCCGGTGTCCGGTCCCCTGAGGCCGAAGCCCAGCGGCTGGTGGTCAAATCCTGGCGCCCCGTATCGAAGCCTCAATAAATTTCGGATTCCACTTCGATCTTCTTCCGCTGATCCCCCCGCAGCCACTGAATGTTGTAAAGGTCCAGCCGACGGCTCTGGAGGTTGCGCACGCTGCCCTGCTTCCGGAGTTCCTTGAGAAGATCCAGATCCAGATCGACCATCAGGGTCATTTCCGTGTTGGGGGTGGCTTCGGCGGCCACGGCGTCGTGGGGAAAGGCGAAATCCGACGGGGTGAAGATGGCGGACTGGGAGTACTGGATGTCCATGTTCTCCACCTTGGGGAGGTTGCCCACGCTGCCCGAGATGGCCACATAGCATTCGTTCTCGATGGCCCGGGCCTGGGCGCAGCGCCGGACCCGGAGGTAGCCGTTCTTGGTGTCGGTCCAGTAGGGGACCAGCAGGATGTTCATCCCCTGGTCGCCCAGGTAGCGGCTCAGCTCCGGGAACTCCACGTCGTAGCAGATCAGGATGCCGATTTTGCCCACGTCGGTTTCAAAAACCTTGAGGTTGTCGCCCCCCCGGAGGCCCCAGTACTGCTGCTCGTCCGGGGTGATGTGGAGCTTGTACTGGGAATCCCAGGTGCCGTCCCGCCGGCAGAGAAACGAGACGTTGTAGAGCCGGTTGCCGGTGTATTCGGGCATGGAGCCGGCCACGATGTTGATGTTGTAGGCCAGCGCCATTTTGAGGAATTCGGCCCGGAGTTCCTCGGTATACCCGGCCAGGGACCGCATGGCCTCGGCCGGGTCCTCCTTGTTGGATTCCGACATCAGGGGCACGTTGATCAGCTCCGGCAGAAGAAGGAGGTCGGAATTGTAGCCGGAGACGGTGTCCACGAAAAACTCCACCTGCTGGAGAAAATCGTCCACGGATCCGAACCGCCGCATCTGCCACTGGACCACCCCCAGCCGAACGTAGGATTTCTTGCCGCCGAACAGCGGTTTTTTCCGCTCTTCGTAATAGATGTTGTTCCACTCCAGCAACACGCCGTAGGCCCGGGAATGGCGGTCCTCGGGGATGTAGCCCTTCATGACTTTCTTGATGTGGAAGTCGTTGGAGAGCTGGAAGGTGAGGACGGGGTCGACGATCTCCTTGTTTTTGACCATCCGGCAGTACTGGTGGGGCGTCATCTCGTCGCAGTATTTCCGGTAGGCCGGAATCCGGCCCCCCAGCAGGATCCCCTGGAGGTTGAGCTGCTCGCACAACTCCTTGCGGGCGTCGTAGATGCGGCGGCCCAGGCGGAGGCCCCGGTAGTCGGGATGGACGAAGACGTCGATGCCGTAAAGATAATCGCCGTCCGGGTCATGGTTTTTCAGGTGGCCGTCCCCCACCACGTCCTCGTAGGTGTGCTGGTCCCCGAATTTGGAAAAATCGATGATCAGGCTCAGGCCCGCGGCGATGACCCGCCCCTTGTCCTCGATGCAGATCTGGCCCTGGGGGAACCGGGCCAGCATGGAGGCGAATTCCCCGGGGCTCCAGGCGCCGCCCATGCCGGTGTAGACCCGGTCCATGATCTCTTTGACGTCGGCGTAATCGGAGAGTTTAAGGTTTCTCAGTTTCAGTCGGTGTTTCGAAGGATGCGATTGTTCCATCGGTTTCAGCGTCTCCCTTGGGGTGAAAATAACCCTTTAAATCTTGACAGGTTATGTATGCCTTCTTATTTTTAGCAGCTAAACGCCGCCTTTGCAATACGGCCGCGGAACACCCTTTATATTACGGATTGGAATGGAGATAAACACATATGCCCGAAAAAGATTACTATAAAATCCTCGGTGTCAATAAAGACGCGTCGGACGCGGAAATCAAGAAGGCGTACCGCAAGCTCGCCATGAAATACCACCCCGACCACGCCAAGGGGGACAAAGGCGCCGAAGACCGGTTTAAACAGATCAGCGAAGCCTACGCCGTCCTGAGCGACAAGGAGAAGCGGAAGCAGTACGACACCTACGGCTCCAACGGGTTCCAGCAACGGTATTCCCAGGAAGATATCTTCAAAAACTTCGATTTTTCAGATGTTTTCAAGGAATTCGGATTCGGCGGGGCGACCTTTAACTTCTTTTCCGGCGCCGGGGGTCCCGGCGGCGCCAGAGGGTTCAACTACGGCGGGGGCGGCTCGCCCTTTGGGTCCCGGGCGGGCCGGCACGCCACCCAGATGAAGGGCTCCGATCTGGTATACGAACTTCCCCTGACGCTCCAGGAGGTCGCCGCCGGCGCCAGCAAGACCATTACCTTCCAGCACAAGGGGCGCGCCGAGAACATCACCGTCAAGATCCCCAGGGGGATGATCTCCGGCAAGAAGCTCCGCATCTCGGGCAAAGGGGAGGAGAGCGCCTTCGGCGGTCCTCCGGGGGACCTGTTCATCCAGTCGAAGGTCCAGAAAGATCCGGTGTTCGAAGCCGACGGCCACGATCTCTATCTCAGCCGCGAGGTCAAGTTGAGCGACACCCTCCTGGGGAAAACCATCTCCGTGCCGACCCTGGACGGCCGGGAACTCAACCTCAGAATCCCTCCGGGCGCCAAACACAAGACCAAGATGCGCCTGACGGGACACGGCCTGCCCCACATGCAGGGAAACGGGCACGGCGACCTGTATGTTTCCGTTCATGTGAACATTCCGGCCAACCTCACCGACCATCAGGAGAAGCTGGTTCGGCAGCTTGCTGAGGCCGGACTGTAAGGCGTCAATTTGATTTGACAAGCCTTTATAATCAGGGTATCTCTAAGCGTATCTGATCGGGAAATCAACACGCTTTGATTTCAATTGTTTCTGACGACGAGAACATGACAGTTCGATAATGCCTGAATTTATTCCCGTTCTTACAAAAAGCGATATTCGAGACCGGGTGTCCGCCCTGGGTGAAAGGATCTCCGCCGACTACAAAGGCAAAGATCTGGTTCTGATCGGCGTGCTCAAAGGGGCGTTTATTTTTTTGTCCGATCTGATCCGGCACATTACCGTTCCGGTCAAGATCGATTTTGTCGGCGCCGCCTCCTACGGGGACAAGACCGAAACGTCTGGCCGCATCAAATTGACTAAGGATGTCGAAATCGACCTCAGGGACAAGGACGTCCTGGTGGTCGAAGATATTATCGATTCTGGACTGACACTTGCACATTTGGTTGATTATTTGAAATCTCTCGGCTTAAAATCCATCAAGATCTGCACGCTGGTGGACAAGCGGGAACGCCGGCAAGCCGCGGTTTCCGTCGATTATGCGTGCCACGTCGTTGAAGAGGGGTTTCTTGTGGGCTACGGGCTGGATTATGCGGAGGATTATCGGCATCTACCTGAAATTTATCATTTGAAATTATAGCCGTTCGAGGTTTTTGTTATGATCATTACCTGCAAAGAGTGCGACACCAGCTTCAATGTGGATGCGAGTCGTTTGAAACCGACCGGTTCAAAGGTGCGGTGCGCCAATTGCAAAACCGTTTTCAAAGCCTATCCTCCGGAGGCCGAACCCGCCGAAGCGACGGTTCCCAAGGAAGACGAAAAGCTGAAGTTGAAGTCCACCGCCGTCAAGGTCAAAAAAGCCAGCGACAGCGAAGGCGGACAAAAAAAGCAGGGGCTCCGGCTCAGCAAATCGGATGAACTGGAAGCGTCCCTGGGGTCCGCCGGCGACGTAGAGCAGCAGCTCGTGGGGTTCGATCTGTCCGAGATTTCAGATCTGTTCGACATCGACGAGAAATCCGTCGCCGAACCGGCCGCCGCTGAAATGGCCGAAAGCCAGGCCGCTTTGGAAGCCAAACCCCCTGAAGGCCCGTCCGGGCCTGCCGGCAAACCGCCGGAAACGGAGCCGTCGGTGGTCAACCTGGACGATGAGGATTTCGAGGACGCGCCCGCTGTGCTCCGTCAGCACGAGGAAGAGGATGAAGAGCCGTCCGTGATCAACCTGAGCGACAGTTTCGACGAAGAAATGGCGGGGTTCTCCCTGGACATGGATTTCGAGTCCGAAGGGTCGCTCAAAGACGATTCGGAACTCGATTTCGAGGAATCGGACGAACTGGATCTGACCGGTCTCGACGAGATGCTCGACGAAGAAGAATCCCAGGACGACGTCCTCGACCCGGATGAGGAGGACGAAGATCTGGACCCCGAGGAATTCGTCACCGTCGAGTTCAATGCCCCCAATATGTACAAGGCCCTCGCGGACGACAAATATTACGACGAAGAGGGGGAGACCAAAAGCGGCGAAGACTTCGACCTGTCGAGCCTGGGCGCGGGCGAAGGGCGAAAAAAAGGGGCGTCGCCGGAAGCCGGGGAGGCCGTCCACAACGGAATCGTTGAAAGCAAAATCGAAGACCTCGGCATCTTCCTGGACGAAGACGAGGATGAAGCGGCGGAAGAGGCGCCTTCCGAAGCACTCGACCTCGACCTCGAACTTGATCTTGAAGAAGAAGAGGTCGCGGAAGAATCCGGTGAACTTGAGCTTGACCTCGATTTGGGCGAGGAAGAGCCCGAAGAGGCGGAATCCGCCGATTTAGACCTTGAACTGGATCTGGAAGAAGCGGAAGAGGCGGAGGCGTCCGACGAAGCGTACGCGGATCTGGATCTC
>CAZZBE010000010.1:45837-49183 GCA_964652715.1 uncultured Desulfobacteraceae bacterium | reverse complement strand
GTTTTTTTCCTGTTTTCCGGCAAGCCCATTTCGTCGATGCCCGCCTTCCATTGGCCGACCTTTCCGGGCAAATCGGTTTTATCCGGAAGCGCCAGGGGTTTCAACACAACCAGCGGGGTGGCGTTGTTTTCGACGTTTTTTAAGCATTCGATCAGGTCGCATCTCACCAGGCGGTTGGGCGGCGCCGGAATCAACGGGGGATTGCCGGGGTCCAGGCTTTTGTCGATGAACAGGACCACGGCGGCAAAGGGCCGGTCGGTTTCCCTTTGCTCATGGAAAGCGCAGATTTCCCGGAACAATCGCCAATAAATATTATGGTCGCGATAGCCTTGAATTTCAAGAAATATGTCGGGTCCGTCGCCGCTGTCGCTTTTGAAATAGCCGTCAAATCGTTTTTCCGTGCTTTTGACGGTGATGCTCTCGAAGCGGTAGGAGCCCTGAACGTCCAGGCGGACAAGCTCCAGCAGGCTCTCCGGGCTGAAGCAGAACAATTCATAAAAGAGTGGGTCGGTTTTCATTCTGTTTTCAATCAGTAGCTGATAATCTCGTAATACCGATCCAGCACTTCCTTGGCGTCTTCCCCCGCCTTTTCGGCCCATTCGGCCCGCAGTTCCTTGCCGACCTGGTTCAGTTCCTTGCGGAAGGACTTGTTGACTTCGAGGATGGTCATCCCGTTGTCCTTGAGGGTCTTGACGCTCTCCCGGTCCATGTCGCCGGCCAGGTTCCACATCTCGTCTTCCATCTGCACCGCGATCTCCGCCACGGTCTCCCGGATGTTCGCCGGCAGTTTGTTCCAGGCATCCAGGTTGACGTTGATCATGTTCACCGGTCCGACGATGTTGATGCGGGTGAAATACTTGAGGACTTCCCAGGACTTGGCGTCCACGCCGGACACGGACGAGGTGTACATGGAGTCCAGCAGCCCCGCCTTCATGGCCGGGTAGACCTCGGAAAAGGGCATCTTTCGGGCGGAAATGCCGGTCATGTTGCCGAAGGCCAGGCCCGTACCGTCGTAGACGCGCATTTTCAGCCCCTTGAGGTCTTCAAGGGATTGGATGGGCCGCTGGGTGTAGATGCCGGAAAAGGGCCAGACCGAGGTGTAAAGGGTGATCTGGTTGTATTTTTTCAGGACTTTCTTATAAACCGGCTTGGCGAGCTGATAGAGCAGCCGCTGTTCGAAGGTGTTGGTGGACAAGAAGGGCTGGGCGGTGAGGGCCAGCACCGGAGCGTCCCCCTCCACCATGCCGGTGGGAATCTCGGCGATGGCCAGCTGCCCCTCGGCCACGGCCCGCAACAGCTCCGGCCCCTTGAAGCCCAATGCCGCGCCGGGATGGAGCACGATCTCCAGCTCGCCGTCCGTGGCTTCCTTGACCCGGTCCGCGAACCGTTGAGCGCCCTCGCTGTGAAAGTTATTGGGCGGGTAGTTGAGGTGCATGGGCCAGACGGTTTTGGCTGCCGCCTGGGGCGTCAGGGTGAGGACAAAGGCCAGTCCGACCAGCAGAATCATCACTTTTTTCATCGTTTCCTCCTTCTGAATAGGGTAACAGAAAATAAATCTTTATAATGAATTTGAGCCGCATCTGTCAAGACGTTGATTTTTCCAGAATCTCTTGAAACAAACAGAAAAGACCATTTTTAATGGGAGGACGACATGACCATCCGCAACGCCCTGTTCGATCTCGACGGCGCCCTCACCGACGCCAAGGAAGGCATCATCCGATGCCTCCAGTATGCGCTGGAGAAAATGGACCGCCCCGCCCCGCCCGCGGAGGATCTCATGTGGTGCATCGGCCCGCCGCTGCTGTCCTGCTTTCGGAAAATCCTGGATGATCCGGATGGCGAAAGGGCGCTCCGGGCCCTGGCCCATTACCGGGAACGGTTCGGCGCGGTGGGAAAATTCGAGAATCGCCTGTATCCGGGCATCCCGGAAACCCTCACGCGCATCGGCGGCATGGGCATCCGGTGTTTTGTGGCGACATCCAAGCCGCTGGTGTTCGCCGCCGAGATCATCGACCATTTCGGTCTGGCCCCCTATTTTGAAACCGTTTACGGGAGCGAACTCAGCGGGGTTCGGAGCGACAAAGGAGAGTTGATCCGATATGTGCTGGAAAAAGAGGGGCTCCGGCCGGAGGAGACCGTGATGATCGGCGACCGCCGCGAGGATGCGCTTGGGGCGAGGGCGTGCGGCGTCGCCATCATCGGCGCCGGCTACGGCTATGGCGCCGAAGGTGAATTGGCCGATGCCGGCGTTGATCTGTTGGCGCACCATCCCCTGCATATTCCAGGGCTTATTGAAACGATATCCCATGTTTGATAAGGATGGTTATTTTTATCGATGCCGTCAAGCCCTCCGTTTCATCAGCCGCGCCACCGACTCGATGTGGAACGTATGGGGAAACAGGTCCACCGGCTGGACCTCCTCCACGCTGTAAATTTCCTTCAGCGACAGCAGGTCCCGGGCCAGCGTGGCCGGGTTGCACGACACGTAGACGATCCGGTCCGGCGCCATGGCCATCACCCCCTTCACCACGTCCTTGTGCATCCCGTCCCGGGGCGGATCGATGATCATCACATCCGGGACGGCGTCCATCTCCGACAACCGCTCACGGATATCCCCGGCGACAAACCGGCAGTTGGTCACGCCGTTCAACCGGCAATTTTTTTCCGCATCGGCCACCGCGCTGTCCACGATCTCCATGCCGACGACATCCCTGGCCGCGTCGGACAGGAAGATGCCGATGGTCCCCGTGCCGCAGTAGAGGTCCATGACCGTTTCGGACCCCGTCAGGCCGGCATATCGCTTCGCCGTCTCATACAGTTTAAGCGCGCCCCGGGTGTTGGTCTGGAAAAAAGAATTGGCCGATATCCCGAAGGTAAAGGGGCCGATCCGGTCGGTCAACACCCGCTCCCCCGCCAGATGGATCTCGTATTCGCCCACCGCGATGCCGGCCTTGCGGGCCGTGATATTGTTGACCGCGGACACAACATGGGGATACCGCGCCGTCAGCGATTCGGCCAGCGGCCGCACCATTTCCCGGTCCTCGGCGGCGGTGATGATGTTGACCAGCCACTCGTCCCGGGCCGCGGAATGGCGCAACATCAGAAACCGCCAGAACCCTTCGTGGCTTTTGAGCCCGTAGGGCGGCGCTCCCGAGACCTTCATGTATTGGCGAACATCCTCGAGGATCTCGTTTCCCATCGCCGGAAAGAGGAGGCATTGTTTCGTATCCAACACTTTATGGAAGGTCCCCGGAACGTGCAGGCCGATGGCGAACCCGGTATCCAGGTCGTCCCGCCCCATCTCCCCGGGCAGGAGCCATCGCCGGTCCGAGCAGGAGAACTCCAT
>CAZZBE010000010.1:22940-45737 GCA_964652715.1 uncultured Desulfobacteraceae bacterium | reverse complement strand
TTGCGTTTCTTTTTGAACACCCGGGCCCGCACCCGGTCGCCGGGAACGGCGCCGTCCACGAACACGGCCATGCCGTCGATTTTCGACAGGCCCCGGCCCCCTATGGCCATATCGTCGATGTCCAGCTCGATCTCCTGTCCTTTTTTGATCGTCATACCCCTTCCTTGCTTGATTCTTGATGTCCAGCCCCCTATACTACGGACTCTTTTCCGAAAATCAAGGTAATTGCGAACCGGAAACCGAGCGCGGCGGCGCGACCGAAAAGAGGGGAAAAATGGATTCAAACAGGATCGCCGAAGGCGAAAACGCGACCTTCGAGACGCCGGGGAGAAGGCTTCGACTCCAGGGTATGCTGCACCATCCGGGAACGGAAAAACCGCCGGTCGTGGTCGGGTGCCACGGCCTGTTCAGCGACGGAAATTCACCGAAGCAGATCGCGTTGGCCGAAAAATTAAACGGCCTGGGGATCGCCTTTCTCCGGTTTCATCACCGGGGATGCGGCAACAGCGAAGGGGATTTCAGCGAAGTGACCAGCCTGGAAGGACGGGTCCGGGATTTGACCGCCGCCGTGGGGATGTTGAGAGAGCGGGCCGACATCGGCGACACTGTCGGACTTTTCGGGTCGAGCATGGGCGGGGCCGTCTGCCTGTCCGCGGCGCCGGACCTCGACGTTGCCGCCGTCGTCGCCGTGGCCGCTCCGGTCCGCATCGTGTCCGACGACGCCGCCATGAAAGCCATCGAGCGCTCCGGCGACGGCGCCGCCGTGGATCCGGCCTTTTACCGCCGGCGCCTGACCTTCGACCTGTCCGACCGGCTCTCCCGCCTCCACCACATCCTCGTCTTTCATGGCGAAGCCGACGACATCATCCCCGCGGCCAACGCCCGTGAAATCCTCCGAAACGCCCGAGACCCCAAACGGTTGATCCTTCAAAAAGGCGGCGACCATCGCATCGGCGATCCGCGCCACCAGGAGGAATTCATGCGGGAGGCGGTTCGCTGGTTCGACCGATACCTTCCAAAAACCGGCCGTTGATGCAAACGGATCGCACGCGGCCGAGGCTGTCGGGCAGGTTCGACGGCGGCCCGTCCACCACCACGAAGGTCGCGGCCCGGCCCGGCATCAGGACGCTCACGTCCGGAAGGTTCAGCAGCTCCGCGCCATTGGCCGCGGCGCACCGGATCGCCTCCGAAATGGAATAGCCCGCCGACATCAACAGCCGCATCTCTTCGATGACGCCGGCGCCATGGAACACCCCCATGCTGCCGGCATCCGTTCCCAGCGCCACCCGCACGCCCAGTTCCCTGGCCCATGCCATCTGTTCCAGCTGGGCCTCGGCGTTCCGTCGCGCGCCGTCGGACTCCGCGCCGCCCTGGGGCAGGATCGCCGCATAGGCGGTCATGGTTCCGGCCGTGGGGACCCAGAACGTCCCGCGATCCGCCATGCGCTTCAGGTTGTCCTTCCCCATGAAAAATCCGTGCTCGATGGACCGGCACCCCGCTTCCACCGCCATGCGGACCGGTTTCCGTCCGTTGGCGTGGACCATGACGGGCCATCCCCGGGCCGAGGCCGCCCGCACCGCCGACGCCAGTTCCTCCGCCCCGAACTGCGGGGCGGACTCCTTCCCGAACTCGGTCAGGCTGTTGAGGCCGGCATTGACGATTTTGACATGATCGATGGCGTCGGTCTCGGCCGAGACGGCGTCGCCCAGGGATTGGCCTTCCGCCGGGAAACGACCGATGAGCCGCCCGTACCGTCCTTTCCGGCGCCAGGCCCGGCCCGCCGTCCGAATCCCCAGCAAACACGCATCCCCATGGTCCAGGCGGTATCGATGGACATGGCCATGATGATCCCCCCCGTCCCGCACCGCGACGACGCCGTGGGCGAGCAGATCCCGGATTTGGTCGGAAATCACCGGCGCCGTCCCGGCATAATCCGCATCGAGCTGCCACTGGCGGGTTTCGGGATCGGCGGTTCCGGACATGGAGAGGTGAATGTGGGCGTCCACAAGTCCGGGTAAAATCGTGCAATCGTTGAAATCCAGTCCGCCGCCATCGGCATGCCGCGGCGCATCCCCGTCCGCTATTCGGCCTTCCTGAATCCGGAAGGTCGCATGGCGGCGGATCGGGCCGCCGGCGCCGTCGATGAACCAGCCGGCCCGAATCATCGTTTTTTTATCGGAGGTATGCATGGGGGAACTCTTTAGGCCAACGGACGACAGGCGTCAAGCCTTAAAGAGAACAGGGAAAAGACCGAAATGAAAAGAGCAGGTTCAGCGCGACGATGCCATACCGCCGATCAGCGGAATCACTCGACGCCGACCGTGATCATCAGTGCCCGGATCGCCTCCCGGAGGTCGATGACGCCGTCGGCGCCCACATCCCAGGTTTCGACGGCCGAACGGACGGCCCGGTCCAGTTGGGTCTGGGTATAGAGGTTTTCGCCGTTGTCGGCGTCCTGAACCACCAGATCGACCGGGGTGATGGAGCCGCTGTTGCCCACGATAATGCGGCCGTTGGGCGGAGACACCACGTTCAGTTCTCTGCCGTCCATGAACACCCGCACAGAGGCCGTATCCCCGGAAAAGGCGCCGCCGGTCTGTTCCCTGGCATGGTAGATGGGGATGTCGATGACGTAATGGTCCTGGCTGTTGAGACCGTCGGCATCCTGTGCAGTCGGATCGAAATCCGAACCGTCGCCGCGGACGACCTTAAAGGTAAAATCGTCGTCGGCGACGTGAGCGGTCCGGGTTGTCCGGACATTGTCGGCGCTCCTGACCTGAACGGAGTTGATCAATGTCACGGTCCCCCCGATTCTGGCGGGATTGGGCGGGAGCGGCCAAACGATGGCGGGGAAGACCAGGAGACTGGCGGCAACCAGGGCGAACACACGCTGAATCGACATTACCGAAGGTCCTTTGCCTTTTGAAGTTGGCGGTTTATGAACCGTAACAATGCCGCCAGCCTATGCCGATTCCAAAAACCGGTCAATGGGGACAAAAGCGTAATGGGACCGTAGGGTTTTTCCTATTTGGGGATGGACTTTTGAAGCACCGGGAAGATCGCGTTACCACGACGCCCGGGTCAGGGCGTAGATCGCCTCCGCCAGATCGATGCGGGTGTTTCCGTCAACATCGGCCGCATCGAAATCGACGCGAAGGTCCGGATAGCCCACCTGTATCCCGGACAGAATTTTCAACGCGATGATGGCGTCTTTAAGATCCACGGAATCGTCGTTGTTCAGGTCCCCCTTGTCGGGATCATCGGGGGTGCAGCACCCCGCCGCGAACACCGCCTTGACGGATATGGAGACGGCCGCCTGGTAGGGATCATTCGTATAGATGGTGATTTCTCCGGTGTTGTCGGCGCTGTTTCGCACCGCGTTCCAATCGGAGACGTAGATATTGAGGGATTTCCGGACATCCGATGAGATGGGGGAAAAACCGGACGGAGAAAACCCCAGCCAGTCGGGCCGGTTGGACCGGATGTCGGAGACGATCAAGTCGGCCTTCCCCGAATTGCCGATGGTCACGAACCCGCCGGCGCCCTCCATATAGGCCCCGGACGCCGTGGCGGCATAACTGCCGAACCGCACCTCGTCCGTCACATCGTCGTAGGCGATGCGGAAATACCCGTTTTCGCCCCACCAGTCTCCCCAGCTGTTTTTGACCCGGAAATATTCCTGGAGATCGTTGTATCCCACCACGAGAACGGCATGCCCCTGCCGGGCCGAGATCGAGCCGCCCTGGTAATCGTAGATGCCGCCCTGGTACCCGGTTCCCTCGAAGGTGCCGTCGTCCGGGACCAGCATATAGACGATGAGCGGCCCGTTTTGCAACGCCAGCTTCATGTCGTCGACGCTGTGGTCGTCCCCCCAGAGGCCCATGGCCGAGGTGTGTTCCCGGATCTTGATCAGGTAATTGGGTTGTTCGCACCCGTCCCCGCAGTTGTCGTCCCTGGCCTCATAGGGGTGGCAGGCCTCGGAAAAAACGCCGCTCTGGCTGATGTAGCGCAATGCGTCGAAATACCAGCCGCCCTGGCACCCCCCGTCGACGCTGCAGGAGAGGATCGTCTGTTCGGAAAGGTCGGCGGCCCCGGAGATCCCCTCCTGGTTGATCAGGTTTTCCACCAGGGCCACCGAGGCAAAAGCCCAGCAGGATCCGCATCCGCCCTGGGATTTGACCGCGCTGTCGAACCGGCTCCAGTCCACCACCGAAGGGAGGGCGTCCGCGATGGGTTTCGACGGCGGGATGACCCGTTCGGCCCAATACCGCCGGACCGCTTCCGGAGGAACGATCCCCGACGCCACTGCGTAGACCGGATTGTCGTGGTCGTCATCCATCGACCGGCCGTCCTGGTCCGGTGGGGAAGCGGCGACCTGAAACAATGTCAGGGAGGAAGGGGCGACCTCGATGTGCGGGGCGTCGGCGCTTTCGGAATGGACGTAGGCGACGCCGGGCGAGCTGTCCCGGGCGCCGAAGATGAAACGGCCCACCGGTTCGTCATTGTCGGCCGCCACGCTCCAGCCCAGGCGGTCGCCGGTCCGGCCGTCGGTGGGCATCAGTTTGCCCGTCCTCTCCCAGCCGGTCGTCTTCTTCTCGTAGATGTAGACGGCGCCGGAATCGGCCCCCCACTTGTCCGTGCCGTCCGCGCCCACAACGGCCCATTTCCCCGACAGGGCCGCGGACCGTCCGAAAAAATCCCCCGACGCGCCCGAGGGGAGGAGCTTTTTCTTTTGGGTCCAGCTCGTTCCACTGCGCTGGAAAAGATAAGCGGCGCCGGCGTCGGTTCCCCGGTCGTCGTCCGCCGATGCGCCGATGAGCGCCCAGTCGCCGGAAACCGAGACCGAAAACCCGAAGAAATCGTCCGGCGACCCGTCCGATGGATACAGCTCGTCCTCCTGGACCCATCGGCCGCCGTCCCGCCGGTACACATAGGCCGCCCCCGACCGGCCGCCGCGGCCGCCGCGGTGGATGGCCCCGACGATGACCCGGTCTCCGGAGACCGAGACGGATCGTCCGAAATCGTCCCCGTCGCCGCCGTCGGAAGCGGTCAGCCTGGCCGCCTGGGTCCACCCGGAACTCCCCTTGACGAAGACGTAGGCCGCGCCCCGTCCGTCGGCCCGGTAGGCGCCGACCACGGCGGTCTCGCCTGAAATGGCGACGCTCCAGCCGAAGGCGTCGTTCCGCCCGCCGTCCGCGGCGGTCAGTTTTTTCGACAGCCGCCAGCCCGTGGATCCGCGCTCATAGACGTAGGCGGCGCCGCTTCCGAATGCGGGGCCATGGTGATGCGGGGCGCCCACGATGACCCGGTCGCCCGAAATGGCCGCGCCGCGGCCGAAAAAATCGGACGGGGCCCCGTCCGGGGCCGTCAGCGTCTCCGCCCGCTCCCAAAGGTTGTTTTCCCGACGAAACAGATGCGCGGCGCCGGCCTGAACGTCCCCGTCCGCCCGATCCAGGGGCGCCCCGACGATGGCGTGGTCTCCGGAGATCCCCACGGCGCGCCCGAAGCCGTTGTCCGGCACATCGCCGTCCGAATCCAGTCTCACCGCCGCCTGGACCGGCGTTGCGCCGATCCGTATCAATATCAAAAGCATTAACAGTGCCGTTATCCCCCTTCGGGCCATGATCTTACCTCGTCTCGGGTAGTCGGGTTATCGAGCCGATCCGCCGCCTGCAAAAGCGCCGGAAATGAAGCAGTTGTTGGTCTCTCCGCTGCTGCCGTGATCGAGATCCTCGCCATCGGGGTCCGGAGCGCCTCCCGCCGCGCCCAGCGCGAGGATGCCGCTGAACCGGCCGTTGACGGCCCGATCGCTGTCCACCTCCCCGCCGTCGGCCAGGATCATCCGGAACCGGTCCCCGCCGCCGAAATCCGTCACGCCCTCCTGGATCGGCCGCCAGCCGTCGCCGGTTCGGTACCGGTACCACCGATGCCCCTCCGGGGCCGCATCGGCGAGATGGAATACAAAATCCGCCGCCTCATCGGGCGCATCAAGGGTGAACGCCACCTCCACTTCGCCGTAGATCCGGTCTCCGGGCGCGCCGCTTGTGCCGACCGGCGGATCGGGAAGGAGTCGCACGATCTCCCCTTCATTGACCTCGATCCCCATCTCCCGGTCCGTGCTCGTCCGGAAAGAAAGGACCTCCCCGGAAAAGCGCGCGATGCCGTTGTCCCGCACGGCCACGTCGACGGCATCGACATCGGTCAGCCCTTCGTTGTCGGCGACCGTCAGCTCGACTTCGATCATCGCCCCGCCGACATCCACGGACGGCGCCACGAAGGTCGTCGTCCGCCCGTGGGGATCCGACAAGGCGATCTCCGGTCCGGCGCCGATCGGGCGCCATCGATACCCATCGATAAATCCATCCGGGTCCGATGAACCGGCGGCATCCAGGGTCACGGTGTCCCCCTCCTCCACCACCGTCCGGTCCGCGTCGGCCATGGCGACCGGGGCCACGTTGGCGGCCGGAGAAACGGTCACAGTCACCGTATCCTCATCCTCGCTCCCCTCGTCGTCGGCGACGGTGAGACGGAACCGGAGGGTGAGGCCGCCGTCGGTCGGTTCCGGCGCCGTAAAGAAAGGGGTCTCCGTGTCGGCATCGGTCAATTCGACCATGGACCCATCGATTTGCTCCCAGTTGTAGGCGGCGATCTGGCCGTCGGGATCGGCGGAGCCCGACCCGTCCAGATCGACCCGGTCGCCGCCGCGCACCGTTTGATCGGGACCGGCATCGGCCGCGGGCGGCTGGTTGGTTTCCACGATCACCGTCACCTCGACCCGGTCCGAATGGGAAAGCCCGCCGGTGTCGGTGACGGTCAACTCGAAGATCAGGGGATTGTCCGCGCTGCTTATCTCCTGGGGGACCGTGAATTCGGCCTGGATCCCATTCGCGCCCGAGAGGGAAAGGGCCGCGTTGGTGATCTGCGCCCAGCGATACGCAAGGATATCCCCCGGATCGGGGTCGAAGGAGTCGCCGCCGTCCAGCACCACGCTTTCCCCCGGCATCACCGGTTCGCCGGGTCCGGACGCCGAGGCCACCGGCCGGACGTTGGCCTGGGTCTCCCGCTCGGCGACGAGATCGAGGGTCATGGCGGCGTCCGCCGGCCTTTCCACGATAAACTCCCCATCCACCGGCGAGGTCACCGCGAGGGGCGTTCCATCCTCGGCGACATGGATCACGGCGGTGTCTCCCAAACGCGCCCCGCCGGGCTGGGTGGACGCATCGAAAACCGGGACGTCGAGGCGGTAAAACCCGTCGTCTCCGAGGCCGTCTTCGTCCACTGCCGCCGGGGTGTAAGGATTCCCGTTGATGTCCGTCACTTCAATATCGTATCGATCTCCGGCCGATCCCGGAACCTGAACCCCGTCCACCGCCAATGTGCCGACGATCCGCACCGGGGTCGGTATGCCCTGGGCGAGCAGAACGGCGGGCGCCAGCAGGGCCGCGCACAAAAATAGACTCGCAATCGATCGTTTTTTCATGATCATTTCCAATTTTACCTTTGGGTTGATCTTTTGGGTTGATCTTTAAGGTTTCCCCACATCGGTCGCTACGGCAGCCGCCACTGGCAGTCCTGGCCGGTTTCGATCCAGTAGCCGTCTCCCGGAGCGAACTCCGTCAAATCGCTGTATTGGGGATTTTTCGGATCGTAAAGCCGCCAGGCCCCCCGTTTAAACGACCAGACAGAAAGACAATCGCCGCCGATGGACGCCAGGGCCGTTTCCACGGACTGGGGATGGGCCGCGTTGTATCCCACCAGGTTCCAGCCCCCGTAGAGCGGGACGGACGCGGCCGCCGGCGCGCCGGATACCGTCAGCCGCCCGGCGGCCTTCATGTTGATCCAGTAGCCCCTGCCGGGTTCGATCCGTTCCAGGTCGCTGAGGGCGGGATTGGCGGGGTCGTAGCACCGCCATTTCCCCCTGGAATAGGCCCAGACCGCTTTGTAGGCGCCGGCGATGGGCGCGAGCACCTCGACGACGTCGGCCGACGGCGGCGCCAGGGGCACGGAGAACATGTTCCACCCGGCCTGGAGGCTGATGGAGACGCTCTGTCCGGCCGCATCGTCGTCGGGATTATCGGGGCTCCCGCCGCCCGCCACCTCATACCCGTCGGACCGCCCCCCGCCGTCGGTGTCGGCCAGGGCCGGGCTAGTGCCGTACCGATGCACCTCGTCGCCGTCGGAGAGCCCGTCCCCGTCAGAATCCGCATCAAAGGGATCGCCGCCGTGCCGGTATTCCTCCAGGTTGGAGAGGCCGTCCCCGTCCGGATCGCCGTATCGGTCGTCGGGGTCGCCCGGATCGAGACCCACCGCCGTTTCCCATCCGTCGTCCATGCCGTCCCCGTCGTCGTCCGTCATCCCCGCCCCGGCGGGGCCGCAGAGACAGAGCATCCCGATACAAAACACCGTGGCGACAACAGTTGGTCTGGTCTTCATAAAGGCCCCCCCATCCCCAATCAGATTGGTCGACGCGCTTTGGAAAGATCCCTTCCAAAAGCCTATGGACTGTCAGAAATAATTCGAGTGACCTACCGCGCTTACCGCTTGTCCATTACCACACAAGCGGCCAAAATCAAGTCTTTTCTCTCGTAAACTCACCGGCATTTGGAACCGGATTGATGATAACCCCATGAACTGAATCGTCTTCAAATACTTTCACGATCCGCACTGAAACAAAAGAATTCTTCAGATCGTCGCTCCCCTCCAGGAGAACGGGGACGTAGTTGTCGGACATCCCTTTGAGCCGGCCCGTGACGGCGTCCCGCCGTCCTTCGACGAGAACATGGAGGATCCGCCCGATCCGGCGTCCCAAAAACGCCGTCTTCTTCCGCTTTCCCTCATCCCGAAGGATGGCGCACCGGTCCTTGATCACCGACGCGTCCACCGGATCGGGAAACGTGGCCGCCGGGGTTCCGGGCCGGGGCGAAAAGGGGAATACATGGAGGTAGCCGACGGGGAGTTCGCGGATCAGCGCCAGGGTATTTTCGAAGGCCGCTTCGGTCTCTCCCGGAAATCCCGCCAGCACATCCGCGCCGATGGCCGCATCCGGGATCTGTTCACGAATGCGGATCACGCGATCCCGAAACACGGCTGCGTCATAGGGACGCCCCATCCGCTTCAGGATGCCGTCGTCGCCGCTTTGGAGCGGGATATGAAAATGGCGGCAGAAGCGGTCCGACCCGGCGATTTTCCGGATGATCCCGTCGGTGAGTTCAGGGGGTTCGATGGAACTGAGCCGGATTCGGGCCACGGGGCGCTCCCCGGTGATCCGGTCCATGAGGGCCGAAAGGGACGCGGCCGGCGACAAATCCCGGCCGTAACGGCCCAGATGGATGCCCGAAAGGACCACCTCCCCGTACCCGGCGGCGCCCAGTTCGCGAAGATGGTCCATGACCGTCTCCAGCGCCATGCTGCGGCTGGGCCCCCGGGCATGGGGGACGATGCAGTAGGTGCAGAAGGCGTCGCAGCCGTCCTGGATTTTCAGGTTGGGCCGGGCGCGGCCGGCGGATGGCGTTGCGGAAAACGGGGCAAAGGGCTCGGAGCGGCCCAGGACCCGCCGGATCGTTCGGGGGGCCGGGTGCGGACTTCCATTGACGATCTCCGGCAACCGGTGCTTGTCCCCGTGGCCGACCACGTAATCGACCCCGGCGATGGCTTCGATCTCTTCCGCCGCCACCTGGGCGTAGCAGCCGGTGACGGCGATGCGGGCGCCGGGATTTTCCCGGATGGCGCGGCGGACGGCGCCCCGGCCCTGCATGGCCGCGCCGCCGGTCACGGCGCAGGTGTTGACGACGCACAGATCCGCGGGATGGTCCGCCGCCGCGGGCCGCCAGCCGGCCGCCGTCAGGGCCTCTATCAGACCGTCCGATTCATATTGGTTTACCTTGCACCCAAGGGTCACGATCTTGAACGTCCCCCGACTCATCCCTCGATCCATCCGGCGCCCACGACCTCCTCCCCCACATAAAAAACCGCCCCCTGGCCCGGCGTGACGGCGCTCTGGGGGGTCTGAAACCGAATCACCGCCGTTTTGTCCTCCGCCGGATAAATCCGGGCCGGGGCCGCTCTGTGGCGATAGCGGATCCGCACCGCCGCGTCGATAGGATCAGTTGGGGGATCAGTTGGAGACCCAACCGGGGGTGCATCCGGTCGGGGACGAATCCAGTTGACGCCGGAGACGCGGCATTCCGAAGAGAGCAGGTCTTCCCTGAACCCCACGATCAGCCGGTTGCGCCGCGGGTCGATGCGCACCACGTAGTAGGGCGCTTCGGCCGGACAGTCGATGCCCCGCCGCTGGCCCACCGTGAACAGGTGGAGCCCTTTGTGTTCCCCCAGACGACGGCCCCGGACGTCCTCGATGGGGCCGGGGGCGGGGGCCGCATTCCCCTGGCGCGCGAGGAAATCGCCGTAACGGCCGCCGCGGATAAAGCAGACATCCTGGCTCTCCGACGCCGAGACGGGGCGGAGCCCTTCCCGGGCGGCCAGCGCCTTCACTTCGGATTTGGTCATGGTTCCCAGGGGAAACGCCGCGGCGGCCAGCTGCGTCCGGGAGAGAAAGGCCAGAAAATAGGATTGGTCCTTTTGGGGGTCCTTTCCCCGGAACAACCGGGGTCCGCCGTCCGGGCCCCTCCGGATTTGGGCGTAATGACCGGTGGCCATACGATCCGCCCCCAGGGTTCGGGCCGCATCGAAGACCCGGCCGAACTTGACGGCCGGATTGCAGACCAGGCAGGGGTTGGGCGTGCGGCCCGCCATGTAAGTGTCCACGAAATAGTCGACCACCACCTCCTTGAACGACGTCCGAATGTCGAAGATGTGGATGGGGATGTCCAGCCGGTCCCCGATCCGCCGGATGGCCTCATCGGGAACAGGGTGGTATCCGGTTTTAAAATGGACCCCCACCACCGGACCCTCTTTCTTCAGGCGCCAGGCGGCCGCCAGGGAATCCACGCCGCCGCTGACGGCCACCGCGGTCCGCCCCATCGCTACTCAAAAAACGTCTGATTTTTCGGCCGCACCTTCATGACCCGGGTGGGACAGGCCGGAACGCACAGCTCGCAGACGCTGCACTTCTTCTGGTTGAACTCGATGATCATTTCGGGACGCCGGATCGACAGCGCCCCGGTGGGACAGACCGCCGTGCAGGCGCCGCAATGGGTGCAACTGTTCTGATCCCGCTTGATCTCCTGCTCGGCGTTCTGCACCTGGACGCCCTGATCCTTCAGATACTTGACGCCCAGTTTGAAGTTCTTTCGGGACCCGTAGAGTTCCAGAACCAGGATGCCCTCCCGGCGGGGCAACACCTGGGCGTTCAAAATATTGAAGGTCAGGTCATACTCTTTGACCAGATCGCAGACCAGCGGTTTATGGACCACCGATTTCGGGAATCGAAGCACAAGCATTCTTGAGTACACGGAAACCTCCTAAAATCAATAGAATCGCCGACGGCTCAACCGCGCTTGCCCGTCATGGCGGTCAGCCGCACCCGGATCACCGCGGTCGCCCTGAGTTCCGCATCGGGGAAATCGCCGGTCTCCGGCCAGTCCCGGTCGTATCGGGCGGCGATGATGCCGAGGGCGACCCGCTTTTCGGACGGGTCTTCCAGGATTTCCGCCTCCCCGAACCCCACCACGCTTTCATAGGTCATGGTCCAGTCGCAGGGCGACGCCCCCGGCCTGGGCGCCGCGTCCGCCACGAAGGCGACGCAGACCTTCGGATTTTTTTCGATAATCGCCAGCTTCCTTCCCTTCGGGGCCGAATGGAGGTAGAGGACGCCCTCCCGAAAGCCGAAGCAGAGGGGCGCGCCGTAGGGCCGGCCCTCATCGGAGAGGGACATATGGCAATAGGCCGCCCGCCCGATGACGGCGGCCATCTCCTCTGGATCGGAGATCTCCTTGTCTTTTCGGATCATCAGGCCGCACCTTCGCTGTCGCTGATGGGGTCGAGCCAATCGGACAAGCCGTCGGCGATGAAACTGGGCAGCATGAAGGCGGCCCGGTGGATCCCGGGGTTATAGTACCGGGTGGGAATGGCCGCGACATTGGCCCGGCCGGGATCGAAATCGGCGAGAGGATGGCGTTCTTTCGAGGCGAACGCGAAGCTCCAGAGGCCGCCGGGATAGGTAAGGGTGGAAAAGAGATAGAGGTGGAGCCGCTTGAAAAACGGGCGCTGGTTGCCCAACATCGGCCCCTGAATGTCGGCATCGTAAAAGGGGGATTCCGCCTGGCTGACCATGATGCCGTCGTCGGTCAGCACCTCGGCCGCCCGGCCGTAAAAGGCCCGGTCGAAGAGGGGGGCCGCCGGGCCGATGGGATCCGTGGAATCAATGAGGGCCACGTCGAACCGCTCCGTCGTCTCGTTGACGAACCGGATGCCGTCTTCGATGCGCAGTTCCAGCCGGGGATCGTCCAGGGCGCGGCTCACTTCGGGGAAATGTTCCCGGCAGGCATTGACCACCATCTCGTCGATCTCCACCATCACGGCCCGCTTCACCGACGGATGCTTGAGCACCTCCCGGGCCGTGCCGCCGTCGCCGCCGCCGATGATCAGCACCCGTTCGGGATTCGGGTGGACGCACAGCGGCACGTGGGCGATCATCTCGTGGTAGACGAATTCGTCCCGCTCGGAGATCATCACCACCCCGTCGTTGAGCAGCAGGTTGCCGTGGCCGGCGGTTTTGACGACATCCACCTGCTGGTAGGGGCTCTTTCCCGTAAACAACGTCTTTTCGACGCGGAACCGGAGCCCGATGATCTCCTTGTGGGTTTCGGTCGCCCATATATCCGTTTTCAGATCGACTGCCATTGATTCCCTTTCTCGAATTGTATGCGCGTAAAACAGATCAGCGAAGGCGCCCCAGCGCCCTCTCCAGAACATCCATCGCCCGGGAGACCAGACCCGGATCGGCCTGGGATCCCATGTGGCCGATGCGGAACACCTTTCCGGCCATGGGGCCGTAGCTGCCGCCGACCACCAGCCCCTCCTTCCGGAGGGCCGCGTCCAGGTCGGGCCAGGGAACGCCCTCCGGGAGTTTGACGGCCGTCACCGTAGGGGACGAAACCGCCCCCGGCGCCGGGAACAGGGAAAGCCCCATTCCCGCCAGCCGGGCCCGGCAGTCCGCCGCCGCCGAACGGTGGCGGTCGAAACAGGCGTCCAGCCCTTCGTCCAGAATCCGCCCGGCGCCGGCGTCGAGCATGGCCACGCCCTGCCAGTTGGGGGTGTAGGGGAAATAAAAATCCTGCTGAGCCGTCCGGAAGGGTTTGAGGGCGTCGTACCCCGCGTAACCGACCCCTTCGACCATCTCCCAGGCCGCGTCGCTCACCGACAGAAAGGCCATCCCCGGCGTCGAGGAGAAGCACTTCTGGGACCCGCCCAGGCAAAGGTCGATGCCCCACCCGTCGGTGGAGACCAGCGCCCCGCCCACGCTGGAGACCGCGTCCACATAGAGCAGGGGCACATTGCGCCGGCGCTTCAGTTCCCCGATCCCGTCGATGGGATTGAGGGTCCCCGACGGGGTCTCGCAGTGGACGACGGTGATCATCTTGGGCTTGAAATCGTTGATGGCCGTCTCGATGGGACCGAGATCCGCCACGGTTTCGTCGTAGGGCAGCGACACCTTCCGCACCTCGGCCCCGATGGACCGGGCCATCTCGCCGATGCCGTCCCCGAAGACGCCGGTGGCGACGGAGAGCACCCGGTCCCCCGGATTCAGGCAGCTCTTTAACGCCCCCCAGAGGGCGATCATGCCTTCTCCGGTGTGGATCACCACCCGGTTCCGGGTCGCCATGATCGCCTGGAGACGGCCTTCGGTGCGATTGTAAAGATCAAGAAATTCGGTTTCCAGATCGGCGGCGCCGTAATCGACCTGGCCGGCCGCCATCACCTCCGGCGGCACATGGACCGGGCCCGGCGCCATGGGGATGGGATAGGTCTGCATGGATCTTCCTCCGGTTCGGCCGCCCCGCCGACGGGCGAGCGCCCGACCGGCCGGCGGCAATCAATTCATTCCATAGAGAGATAAAGCGTTCCCCTCGTCGTCCGTGCGCGTCCGTGCGCGTCCTTGTCGGTCCGTGTCGGTCCGTGTCGGTCCGTTTGAAAAAAAAAGATATCAATCCGGCAGGGGCTTGTAAAGCGGGATTCCTCGGGGGAAAGGGGAAACGCGGATATTTGGAAACGGGGGTAGGAGTAGGTTGCGGCAATCAGGGAGAGTATGAAAATCCGACACCGGCTGGATGGAAGCCGGCGTCGAAGATGGTTTTAGTGCCGATGCTTCGCCGAAATAATCGGCGTATTCACCACCAGGGCCGACAAATCGTCCGTCCGGTGGATATCCAGCTTAAAGGCATCCTGGTCGATTTCAAAATACCGGGAGATAACCTCCACGATATCGCGGTGCAGGCTTTCGAGGGTATCGTCGGAGACTTCCAGCTTGTCATATATCAGGGCGAACTTGAGGCGCTTTTTGGCCACGTCCCGGCTTTCGCTTTTTCCCAGTACTTTTCTCAGAAAACCGTTCAACATCGCAGGGCCTCCTTATTTGCCGAGACCGAATTTGGTTCCGATCCGCTTCCAGAAACGCCCCTGCCCCTGGGGGATCTCGATGGGGATGTCGGTGTTTCCATTGAGCCGCTGGGCGATGCGGCGAAACGCCTGGCCCGCCTTGGATTCCTTCTGCATGATCAGCGGCATGCCGGTGTTGGTGGAGATCACCACATGGTCGTCCATGGGCACGAGCCCCAGCAGGTCGATGGACAGGACATCGACAATGTCCTCGTGGCTGAGCATGTCGCCCCGGGCCACCATGTCCGGAATGATCCGGTTGACCACCAGCTTGGGCGTGATGTCCCGGGCGTAGAGCAGGCCGATAACCCGGTCCGCGTCCCGGACGGAGGAGACCTCGGGCATGCAGATCACCACCGCCTCGTCCGCCGCGGCCACCGAATTTTCAAACCCCCGTTCGATGCCGGCCGGACAGTCCATCAGAACGAAATCGAATTCCGCCCGGAGCTTGGCGCCGAAGCGGGTCATGTCTTCCGGAATGAGTACATTCTTGTTGTCGCTCTGGGAGGCGGGAAGGAGGTAGAGGTTTTCGATGCGGCGGTCCTTGATGGCCGCCTGGTTGACGCGGCATTTGCCCTTCACCGCGTCCACCACGTTGAAAACGATCCGGTTTTCCAGCCCCATCACCACATCCAGGTTCCGGAGGCCGATATCCATATCCACCACGAGCACCCGTTTTCCTTCCGCCGCCAGCGCGGCGCCGATGGAGGCCGTGGCCGTGGTTTTTCCCACACCGCCCTTGCCTGACGTAACGACGATAATTTTACCGTCCAAGCTGCACCTCGTCCTTTATAGTCGATCCATCCGCTATAGTCGATCCATCCGCCGGAGATCCGCGCTACCGGACTTCCGGCCACGGCATCCGTCCGAACGGATTGGCCTTCATGTAATTTTCCACCACGATATGGCCGTCCTCCACATGGGCGTACTCGGGAAACCGCCGCCGGGAGGGCGGCAGCCCGGCCGCCACCACGGACCCGATCTGAACCTGGGTCGGGCGGAAGTCCAGCGCCAGCACGATGGTGTCCGCCTCGTCGGGTTGACCGGCGATCGCGGTCCCGGCCAGACTTCCCATGATGAGGATATCGCCGCCGGCCACCACCTCGCCGCCGGGGTTCACATCCCCCAGGATCAGCAGATGCCGCCGGGCCGTCACCTTCTGACCGGACCGCACCCGGCCGGTGAGCATCAGCACGTCGGACCGGTAGTGATGCCAGGACCGATCCACATCCCGCCGCCGAAGGAGATCCTCCGAGGGGCCCCGCCGCTTTGGGGTCTGTGTGACCGACCCCACGCCGAAATTTTCCTTCAGAAACCCGCCCAGTTCTTCCACCAGGGCCTCGTCTCCTTCCGCTTCGCCGAAATCGAGGATCACCCGGGCGTTGATGGCCAGATGCTTCAGGGGCTGGAAGAGCCGGGTCAGCTCCGAGCGGATAAACGCCCTCGGCTGATCCGGATCAAGGGTGACGCAAAGGCCGTCCCCCATCCCTTTTAAGCGCACCGGCGCGTTGTCTTGATCGGTCGTTTCCATGGTATCGCACAAGGGTATCGCAAGCGCTTCAATCAATGGGCCGATGGTTTACGATGCTTTTCCCGGTTCATGGCCCCGAGTAAAGCCGAACTATAGAAGATATGGATCTAACTGTCAATCATTACCGTCAGTTTAACGCCGCCGCCGCATTCCGGACGCCGGAACTTCGCGGAAAATCCGATTCCCAAAAAAGACCGTTTCTGCTAAATCTATCGCCCATGGGCCGGATGACGGAAAAGGGAAAGAGAATCAAATACGGCGTCGATCCCCGGGGAACCTTCCAGAATCTCTCCAGGGACAAACGGGAACGAATCACCCGGGCGGCGGTGGCGGAATTCGGGGAAAAAGGATACGCCGGGGCCAGCATCAACGCCATGGTGGACCGGCTGGGCATCGCCAAGGGGTCGATATTTCAATACTTCGGCGATAAAAAAGGGCTGTTCCTCTTTGCCTTCGACACCGCCATGACCCGGGTCAAGGATTACCTCCGGGCCGTGCGGGACGAAACCCGGGATCAGCCCCTTTTCGAACGCCTCCGGGCCACCCTCCTGGCCGGGGTCCTGTTCCGGATGGAACACCCCCTGATCTACCGGCTCTACCTCAAGATCCTGTTTGAATACGACATCCCTTTCCGGGACGACCTGTTGCGGTCCCTCCGGGAATACAGCCTCGAATACCTGAACACCCTCCTGTCGGACGCCCGGAACCGGGGCGAGCTGCGGGAAGGACTGGACCTGGACAAGGCCGCCTTCGTGCTGGACGCCGTCATGGACCGATTCCTCCAGGCCCAGACCGTGGACCACATGGACGGGGGGCTGGGGCTCTACGACTGCGACGCCCGGACCGCCCGGTCGTGGGTGGACGAGATCGTGGAGGCGATGCGGGTAGGGATCGGGCGACCGGATTCGCCTGCCTGAACTTGATGCCCTTCTTTCTTCATCTATAGTACCGAGCCTGACAATCGAAAAGCCGGGCGTAAAATCCGTTTTTCGCCATCAGGGCGTCATGACCGCCTTCCTCCACAATACGACCTGATTTCATGACGAAAATCCGGTCCGCCAGGCGGGCCGTAGACAGACGATGGCTGATGAACAGGGCGGTTTTTCCCCGGGTCATCTCCTTGAACCGATTCAGCACCCCGTGCTCCGCCGCCGGGTCCAGGGCGCTGGTGGGTTCGTCCAGCACAATGATCCGCGCGTCCCGCATGTATCCGCGGGCCAGGGCGATTTTCTGCCATTCGCCGACGCTCAGTTCCTCGCCGTCTTTGAACCATTTGCCCAGATGGGTGTCGAGCCCGCGAGGCAGGGTCCGAATCATGTCCCGGACCCCGCTCATCCGGGCCGCCTCCGACACGCGTTCGCCAGAGGGCGATGCCTCCACATCGCCGATCCAGATGTTTTCCCGCGCCGTCAAATGGTATCTCGCGTAATCCTGGAAGATGATGCTGATCCCTTTGCGCAGCGCGGCGGGGTCCAATTCCCGAATGTCCGCACCATTGATGCGGACGATTCCCTTTTGCGGATCATAGAGCCGGCAGAGGAGTTTAACCAGGGTGGTCTTCCCCGATCCGTTTTCCCCGACAAGGGCCACGTGTTCGCCGTCCCGGATGGTCATATGCAGATCGTCGAGCACGGTTCTGTCGGTTCCCGGATAGGCAAAACGAACGGCCTCGAATCGAATGTCGCCGGCGGAGGGAACGGGCCGGGGACGCGACGGACAGGAGATGGCGGGCGTCAGCTCCATGAGGGCGTGGAAACGGGATAGAAACAGCGTGTTCTCGTACAAGCCGGCCAGGGCGGACAGCATTTCTCTCAGGTATCCCTGGCATCGGTGGAGCCCCTGGTAATACATGACCAGATCCCCGATGGTCAGCCCGCCCCGCAGCACCCGCGACGTCACCACCGCCAGGGAGCCGTAAATGGCCAGGGTCGAAACCGCGCCAAAGGCCGTTTCGGCGATGGCCCGCTGCCTGGCGATATCGAGTCTTTCCCGGCGAACCCGACGGCGCAGATTTCGAAAGCGGCTTCGAAAGATATCCCCGAAATTGAAGAGACGGACTTCCTTGGCGTGGAGATCGCCGGTCAGGACCCAGTGAAGGTAATGGGCGCGGCGTTCATGCCGGGCCTGCCGGTTCTGGAGACGGTGCATCCGGTTGGCGTACCGGATGCGGACGACGATGCCGGGCAAAACGGCGAGAATAAGGGCGGCTGCGATGAGCCAGTGAAACGTCAGCAACAGGGCGGAGACGGCCGCCAGGGAAATCCCCGCCTGACCGAATTGCGCAAGCCCCCGAACGATTTGGGTGGGACGGAACGGGGCTTCCTGCTGGGCCCGGTAATAGGTGTCGTGGTATTCGGGGCTTTCGTAATGTTCCAAATCGATTTCGATGGATTTGGCCTGGATCAGATCGTAAACATGATCGCTGGTTTTCTGGGACTGGTGCTCGGAGACGATGGCGGCCAAGGAGGACAGAAACGCGGCGGCGAGGTTGACGGCGCCGAGCAGGAGGACCAGGGTCATGGTTTGAAAAAGGGCCGGCGCGTCGGCGGGGGACCGGATGGCGGCGGATACCGTATCGATGGTCAGCTTGAGCAGGTAGAGCGAAACCAGCGGCAGCAGGCCCTGCACAAACAGGATGAGGATGCCGGCGACCGTCCAGTTGCGGCTGCTTTGCCAGACCAAAGCAACGGCGTCTTTGAGATGCCTGAGCGCCCGAAAGACTTTCTCGTTCAAATTCCGGGCAGGGCTTTCAACCTGCGAAATACAAACACCGCGCCCCTAAAAATCAACCGTTTGGCCGCGCCGAAACGCCGCCTCCATTTGGACGGCGCCGGCGGGGGCGGCATGAGAACGCCGGTCCTGCGAACCGCCGCCACCCGGCCGATGCTTTCGCCCAGGGGCCACCAGCCGTCCGGGAAAGGGCGGTTGTCGCCCCGGGTTCGCACCCGTTCCCGCTTTCCATCGACCCCTACGACCCGGTGGGCCTCGACACGGGTTTCATATCGACGCCTGAGTACGATGTCGCCCAGGCGCGGCATTTCGTCTTCCAGGGGAACCACCACCAGATGATCGCCCGCTTTTAAAGATGGATGCATGCTGCCGCCCTTAAACGGAAAAAGGCGAATGTTCGTTTGAAAATCAAGTTTCGACATGGGCCGTTTTCCTTCCCATCAAGCGGCAAACCGATAGGCGTTTTCAAAAAGATCAGGAGGATATACCCGTCCCCCCGGCTCGATCCATCTCAGGAAAGCATTTTCCAACCTTTTCAGATCGAGATCTTTCCGGATTCGCAATGGAGGAGTCCGATGGATGGGAGCGTCGCGGACGGCCGACGCGAGTTGACGCGCCACAAGAAACGGGTTGATGCCGGAAGGACGAAAGGCGCCGTTTAACAGGGTGGTTAAGGTGGACTCGTTTTCGCCGCCCGACAGATAAAGCCTGGAAATGGGCGCCGGTCCGGGATCGAAACCGGGACGAACCGGGAGGATAATCTTTTTGCCCTCTGTCGGCACGAGCCCCCATTCCCGGAGCAATCGCCGGGTGAACGGCCTTGGACGGTAGGGCATCGACATGGGATGGACCATCCGGGTTCGCCAGTCCACGGCGACGATATCCTCGCCCAATACCGGATGTCCCAATGCGTCGGCGACCATGGCCAAAGTGGTCTTGCCCGAACCGCCGGGGCCGCTAAACAGGACGGCGCCCCCGTTGCCTGCGACGGCGGAGGCGTGGAGGAAAAGAAACCGGTAATTGAGGGTTTTCGCCATGCCGAACACCGCTCTCCGCAAAAGCCGGGGAAGCGAATCCGATTCGGATTCGGATTCGGTCGGCTCTTCTATCTCCGAAAGGGGAATTATATTGGCGCCTTCCGCCGGACGCGGAGCCGGCTCAAGGAAGGGAAAACCAAAATAATAAGCGAGGATTTCCGCTGTCTCGCCCGATGCGGTATCGAGAAAAAGGGGCTCCCCAAAGAGTATGGTTGAAAAGCCGGTCATGTTTCCCGCGCCCCCTGGGGAAAGAGGAACAGCGGTTTGATATGGCGGTTTTCACGCCATAATATCGCCCTCAGCGCGGCGGCTCGGGCCAGAACCCTTTTGTTCTCCTCGGAAAGACTTCGGGCTTTGTAAGGTGCATACAAATCTCGATGTCTTCCCCGAGCCACTGCCGCCAAGGCTTCACGCACCTGCAACTTGATCACATCGCAGAAAGGCTTTGCTTCCATCAAGGGTGCGGAAAAAGCGCAAGGTCCCGAACAATATGGCCGAACCCAGCAGTCACGACATGCCGGAGAAGGCCGGTTCAGAAATGCTTCCAGATTTTCCCGCCCTTCACCATCGATACCGCCGGCTGCCGTGCCAAGCCTGGCATATTTCAAACTCGCCGAAACTTGACAGGGATAGAGCGTTCCATCCGGCGTGACAGAAAAACCGGACCGGCCTGCCTCGCACTCGGGAACTGGAGACAGATCGCCTTTAAGGACCTGATCGATGAAAGAAAAAGCGAAAGGAGGCTCTGAGTCTTTCATTCTCCGGGTATCATGATAGCGGCGGCGAAGGGCTTCATAGTATTCATTGGCGCCCTTATCGCCGGCTTTTTGGAACTCCAAGGCCACCGTGACAAATTTTGAATCTCCAGCCAGACCCGCCAAATGGTGAAAAACCTCCTCGTAAGCAATGGATCCGGGAACCCAGGTAGCCCGAACATGAAATCTTGCGCCGGCCTTTTTTAAATTGCGCAGGCCTCTGACGGCATCGTCATAGCTCCCCTTGCCGGACACGGTGGGCCGATTGTGATCGTGGATATTCCGGGGACCGTCCAGGCTGATGATGGCAAATATCCGGTGTTTCGCCAGAAAACGCGCCCGGGCCGCATCCAAAAGAGTAGCATTGGTTACGATCTCCATTTCCAAATTGGGAAACTGTCTTTCAGCGAGATCGACCGCAGCGGTCAGGACGTCCCAGTTAAGCAAAGGCTCGCCCCCATAAAAGATGAGCCGGGGCGTATGGTCATCGCGCTTTTGATCGAGAAACCGCAGTGCTTCGAAGGCGGTTTCCTTGCTCATAAACTTTGGGGGATCCCCATAAGTGCCCTGTTGGACATTGCAATAACCGCAGGCTAAATTACACGCGTGAACTAAATGGAGGCTGAGGGTAAAATGGCGGTCAGAGAGCCGAGGCGGCTTGGGAAATTCGTTCCAGAAGCCTATCCGCTTGAGACGGCTGATTTCGGCCATGACCTCATATATGGTTTTAGACGGCAAGGAGTCGTCGGAGAGGAGGGCTTCATGGATTAGCGCTGAAACCAAGAACGAAGTGCGAAACCCCTTAAGAAGAGCGACCCGGGCGCCCCCAGAATTCACCACGGGAAAAAGCGCCTTATGTAGAAACTGTGAATTCAACCGCATGGCGTGCCAAAGAAGCCGCCATTGACAAACCCATATCCTGCACCGGGCCTGCATCCAAAACGCCCCCCATAATTGTTCACCCCCCCTTCTCCACCCCTGCAGGAAGAATCGCTCCTATTGTTATTGAACCCACCTATAAAAGATCCTAATGCCATGACTTCCGAAGATACCAGCTCCTCCGGATTGAAAGGCAAAAGGCTCGGCGGAACTATTGAGCTTGGCCATGGTGATAGCGATTCTTTCAATGGCTCAGTATGCCGGTCGGAAAAGGCGGCAATCAGATCGTGCGATTCCAAATCGTCAATAAAATCGGTAAGAATTCCAGAAGCGTCATGTTTTGTAACGCCACTCTCTGCAACCATCTCTCCAATGATTTCCGTCACGGTCCGTGAGCCGTCGAGCCGCGTCCATACAGCCACTGCCGTCTTTCCGGAAAGGATGAACATTTCCATCTCCGCACCTTCGCGGATCAGAAGAATCTCATCGGAATCGGTACCGACCGGATGCCATAGGACGGATTCGGCGTGCTTGACGTACATATCTCTCCCCCATACGATTGCATTCACGGGCATACGCCGGTTCCCCTCATTAGTCATAACAACATGCAATTTTGGATGGCATTATGGAACGACAAACTTCAAAAACCGCTGTCCCGAATGCACGGAGATTTTACAGCCAAAGGGCTGTATTTTGGCGCCTTGCTTAAAAAGCTTAGGCAACATACCTTATTTATACAGCATTTCCAGTAACTGCAGCTGCTGCGGCTTACCTTAAGCCGCCATCAAAACTTTGTCAACAAATGATTATTTTTTAACAATTGAAATCACAATAAAGTTGCACCCAATGCGGTCGATCCCTCCGCCTGGACCGGGCTATCGAAATTCAAACGGCCGGGAGACGGAATAAATCGGCGGACGGCAAAGCCTGCCAATGGCTCGGCGCGGTTTCTTGTTGAACATTTTTCCATTTTAATTTATGGAGTTGTCATTTGGCGCGAGAATCGACATATCCCCAGAGCCAGACGCAAGGCTTCAGTCCGGAAACGACGGGTTCACTGCTGATCATTGTCGCCACGGAAGAAGAGCTTTCCCCTCTGGCGGCGCAGGTTCAAAGACCGGAACGCTCCATCCGCGGCAGATCTCGGTCCATCGAGGGGAATATAAAGGAAATCCCCGCGCGCCTGATCCTGTCCGGCCCCGGCGTCCTCAACACCGTCCAGGCCCTGACCGCCGCCATTGAACGCAGCCGGCCTAACATGATTCTCATGACCGGCTGCGCGGGGGCTTTCCAACAGGCCGGCATGGCG
>CAZZBE010000010.1:0-22840 GCA_964652715.1 uncultured Desulfobacteraceae bacterium | reverse complement strand
TAACATGATTCTCATGACCGGCTGCGCGGGGGCTTTCCAACAGGCCGGCATGGCGGCTGGAGACATCGGCGTGGCCGCGGAGGAGATCGACGCCCATTTGGGCATCGAGGGCGAAACGACGGACGCCCCGCCGGCGCCGCTTCCGTTCCCGGTGCTGACGGCGGGAGGGATGGAGATCCGGGGGCGCTATCCGCTCCATCCGATGGCAAAAGAGGTGCAACAGCGCCTGGACCATCGATTCAGGGCCGAATCCTTCCGGGTGAAAGCCGGACCGTTTCTCACGGTATCCACGGTCACGGCCTCGGACAAACGGGCCGATATGCTGTACCATGCCTTCGGCCCGCTCATGGAAAACATGGAGGGCGCCGGCGGCGCCCATGTCGCCGCTCTCTACCGGATTCCCTTTCTCGAAATCCGCTGCGCCAGCAATCGGGTGGGGAACCGGAACCGGTCCGCCTGGGAATTGTCCGCGGCGTTCGACCGTTGCGCCGAAGCCGTCCTGGCCCTTGCCGATTTTTTCAAGGAACGCATTAATCCTTAGACAAAACATCACAATGAACGAGACCATGACGCGACGACTCTCACTGGCCTATTCCCCCTGCCCCAACGACACGTTCCTTTTCTATGCCCTGGCCCGCCGCCGGATCGATCTCGCCGGTCTCGCCTTCGACATCCGCCTGGAAGATGTGGAAACCCTCAACCGGGCCGCGGAACGCGGAGAATTCGCGGTTTCCAAGCTCTCCTTCGGGGCCCTGGGCCACCTACGGGAAAAATACGGGCTGCTCCGCGGCGGCGCGGCCCTGGGCCGGGGGTGCGGCCCCCTCATCGTGGCCCGGCCGGGATTCGAGCCGGACAGGCTGGCCGACGCCGTCGTGGCCGTGCCGGGAATGTGGACCACGGCCCGGCTGCTCTTGGGGCTTTACGCGCCGGCGGTCCGAGACCCGAAGCCCATGCCCTTCGACCGGATCATGCCCGCCGCGGCCGACGGGTCGGTGGACGCCGGCGTGATCATCCACGAGGGGCGGTTCACCTATCCGGAATACGGTCTTATCCGTGTAATGGATCTGGGCGAGTGGTGGGAGAGCCGAACGGGGCTGCCCATCCCCCTGGGCGGCATCGCCGTCCGCCGGGATCTGGGGCCGGACCTGGCCCGACGCATTGAAGGGGCCGTCCGCGACAGCGTCTCCTGGGCCTTCGACCATCCGGGCGAAGCGGACGGCTACATCCGGCACCATGCCCAGGAGATGGCCCCGGATGTGATTCGGCGGCATATCGAACTCTACGTCAACGACTTCACGCTGGATTTGGGGAAAGAGGGGGAAGCCGCCGTGGCGGCGCTGTTCGCCGAAGCCCGATCGAAAGGGTTTTTCCCTGAAACCGGCGTTCCTTTGTTTGCAGGCAATCCATAAGGGCCGGAGGAGAGAACATGGGCAAAAAGCTGGAAAAACAGATTCAGGAAGAAATCCGGAAACGGGTGATCGCAGCCGACGCGTCCCGGCAGGACGAGGCGCCGGAGGTGGATGAACGGGCCGTCCACCGGGAGGCGCTGGCGGAAATCACCGCCCTCTCCCAGGAAGAGGTGGACGCCATCGCCGCCCAGGTGCGCCGGGAAATGGAGCGGAAGCGCGCCGTCCGGCGGACGCTCGCCGGGGCCGTTCTGCTCCTGGTCCTGGCGGGCGGGGGGATCTACTGGCATACCCGGCCGCCCCACATCGCCTTCGAGGAGTCCTTTGACGCCAATGAACGGAACTGGCTCGTGGAGCGGGACTTCGAATACGACCGCCGTTTCCAGGATGGTTTGTATCTCTACGAGGGCAACAAGAAGGACTGGTGCTACTGGGACAGCATCCCCACGGCCTTCCCCGACGCGTATGCCGTGGAATTGAAAACGGTCTGGAAGACCGGAAAATACGATCAGTACGGCCTGATGCTCATGGCCGACGAAGACAATTACGCCGCTTTCCAGCTCCGGGGCGACGGGGCCGCCTCCTACGCGTTGCAGAAGGACGACGAATGGGCGGTCAACATGAAATGGCGCCACGGCAAGGCCCGAACCGGAGATGGCACGGCCGCCAACGTCCAGCGGGTGACGGTGAACGGCGACCGTTTCCAATATTTTATCAATGGCGCGCTGTTTCACGAGGGGGAGTTGCAGGGGGTGAGGCCTTCACGCATCGGCCTCCGGCTCTGCGACAAGCAGCAGGTGGCCTTCGACGACCTGAAGGCGACCGACGAAGGAACCGGCGAAACCCTTCTGGCCGAATCCTTCGACAGTCCCGACGCCGGATGGACCCCGCGGACCAATTTTACTAAAATGCGCCGGTTTGAAGACGGCGGCTACGTCTTTGCCGCCAACAAGGCCTCCTGGTGCTACTGGTCCGCCATGGACATCCCCCTGCGCGGGGCCTACGACATTCGGCTGGACAGCGTCTGGCTGCGGGGAGAGCGGGAAGGCTACGGGGTGATGCTCCTAAACGAAAACGGGGACTACGCCGCCTTCGAGGTGCAAAACGACGGGACCGGTCGATATGTCCTGAACCGGGACGGGAAAACGGCCAAAATGACGCCGTTCCAGCCGGGCGGCGAGCCCGACGGCGGCCATACCCGGCAAACGGTCAACGTGCGGGGGGAGGGTTTTGACTACGCGGTGAACGGGCGGCCGGTGGAGACCGGAACCCTGGCGATCGGGGACGTGACCGCCATCGGCCTGCGGGTCTGCGGCCGGCAGACCGTGGCCTTCGATCATCTGAGCATTCAATCGCCGTGAAAACGCTGAACGCCCCATGCGACCGGATGGGCGAACGGATCGGTTACAAGGTCGGCGTCACGATGAGTTCCAGGAAAACGTAGGTCAGGAAGGTGATCACCGCCAGGATGACGCCATAGATGTAGATGCTGTTCCAGCGGTGGCGGCGCTGATCTTTCTCTTCGTAAAACACCTTGCGGGCGCACCGGCCGCACCAGTCCGACTCCTGGGTCATTTCGACGGCGTTGCCGCACTGGCACTCGACGGTCTTCGGTTCCAGATTCTTTTTCATGGGAGTGATCGTTTCCTTATATTAAATGGAGGGACGTCGGCGGGCCTACCGGCTCTTGGGTTTGGATTTTTTGGGGACGAGGGTTTCATAGGCGTCCTGGATGGCTTTGAAGCGCTTTTCCGCCAGTTCTTTGTAGTCGGCGCTTTTATGGCCGATCTTCTTGGGATTGTAATGGCGCTCCAGCCGCTGGTAGGCGGCCCGGATCTCCTTCGTCGAGGCGCCGGGTTTGACCCCCAGGAGGGTGTGCGGATCCATGTCCTCCGGTTCGACGTCCTTCGGCGCCTTATCCGCCTTGTCCTCTTTTTTCTTTTTGTTCCAGGCCTTGAAAAAATCCGCCGATTCCCTGATGAACAGGAAATAGCACGAAGCCCCGAAGAGCACCAGGATCAGCCCCGACATGGCGGCCCGGAAGGCGTCGCCCGCCTGGACGTAGACGACGGCGGGAAAGGCGATCTGGAGCATGATCATCCCCTGGGCCAGGATGCAAAGCACCCGTCCGATATTGCTGATCCGGAGGACCACGATACAGACGGCGATGCCAATGAGGTACCGGGGGGAGACCGCCCCTTTCATCAGGGTGGTGTACATGGCGATATAAAACCAGATCCACCCCCCCAGCATGAAAAGGATCCCGTATTTGACGCTGTCCGGAAAGGTCTTGAATTCGCGGATGCTCGGAAAAAACATCAATGGCTCCTTATCTCGAAATCCGATCACAAAAAAAGATTTGATACCATATCCATCCGGCATAAAACAAGGGCCTTCTCTGAATTTTCGCCCCCTGCAGCCCCTTCTTGCGCTTGAAAAAGAGCAGCATCAGCAGCGCGACGACCGCCATGACGCCCCGGAGACCGAAATACCCCCATCGCCATTCCAGCTCCGGCATGTACTTGAGACGCTTCAGTCATCCCCGGTTTCATCGATCCTCTTCAGCCCCTCCATCAGCATCCCCATGAAATCCCCCATCTCCCCGGCCGCCATTTCCTCCTCCGACAGGCCCGGGACAAATTTGAAGCGCCCCTCCGTCTCCTTCAGGATTTCATAAAACGCATCTCTCCCGGTCAGTTCGTCATACCTTGCGTCGACCATGTCCCCTTCCCTGAACGAGACCAACGCCGCGGCACTGGCCAGCTGGATGCGAAGCACGCCGGTCTTCTGGTTGATATTGAGGGTCTGGAGCAGCTCCGCCGGGGGCATGTCCGACAGCTTCCCCACCACCCCGGACGCCAGTTCCCGGGACCGGACATCGTGGATCTCCGACAGCCGCTGCACCAAAAGGCGATTGAAATAGAGCTGAAGAGAGGGGAATTTCAAGAGCAGGTGCCGGAAGTCCGAGGCCTGGAGATAAAGGATCCGGGAGGGCTCCACCACCCGGATGGAGGCGCCCACGTCCCGGCCGCTCAACAGGCTCATCTCGCCGAAGACCTCCCCCCGGCCCATGTGGGCGATGCTGACGTCCCCCTCGCCCACGACCTCCACTTTCCCGGACAGGATGACATAGAGGTGGCGGCCGGACTCCCCTTTTTTCAGCAGCACGTCCCCTTCCTTGTATTTCCCCAGCCGGAGGAAGGTGAGGCAGTACTGGATGTCCTGGGTCTCCAGCCCCTTGAACATGGGAAAGCTCTTGAGGAGCTTGATCATCCCTTCCAGCTCCCGGCTCAGTTTGCTCTCGGCCGGAAGGGCATCGACATTGCCCCGGGCCAGCCGGATCCGGCCGACGCACCCGCTGCAGCGAAAGGTCGGTCCCTGGCTGTTGTCGTCGCCCGCCCGCTTCAGGATATCGAGAATGTCGGCGACCAGGATGACGCAGGCCGGCTTTTCAGGCGGGACGGACAGGGCGTTGCCGCTCAGCCGGAACCGGTCGGCGGCCCCGTAAAGCGGACAGTTGCTCTCGGTGATGATGGTGTAGATCCCCTCGGGGAAGCGTCCGCGGCCGGATCGATTCAGCAGGAGGGACCGGACGGCCGGCCCCTCGGCCCGCGTTTCCGCCGCCGGCCGCGGCGGTTCGTCGGCCGCGTCCTTGAGGGCCCGGATCAGGGCGGGCGGGACGCCGGCCTTCTGGAAAAAAACCGTCGGAACCGTCGCCGCCGCCCGTTCCAGCGTGTCGGCGGACACCATGGACGGGGCTTCATGGACCACGGCGCCCAGCCCCTTGACCCCGCTCAAGTCCACATTGCCCAGCAGGGTCCCCGACAGGATGGCCCCGCTCAAATCCCCTTTTCCCAGTACGGTGTCGATCAACCGGGTCCGTTCCAGCCGGGCTTCCGAAAGATCGGCGTCCGAAAGATCGGCGCCGGACAGATCCGCATCGGTCAGATCGGCCCCCTTCAGCCGTCCGGACCACCCGTTGACGGATTTGAGGATCGCCCCCCGGAGGTTGGCCCCGCACAGGTTCACCTCGGTGAGGTTGGCGCCGGACAGGTCCGCCCCGGACAGATCCGCCCCGGACAGATCCGCGAAAGAGAGTTCCGCGCCCTTCAGGTCCGCGCCCTTCAGGTCCGACTTTTTCAAATTCGCCTCCCACAGATTCGCATCCGCGAGGTCGCCCCCCGCCAGCTTGCAGAAACCGAGCGCGGCGTTGGACAACTCCGGTCGCTCCCCCCGGGCCTTTCGACGCCAGTCGTTCCAGGCCGCCGCCCCTTTTTTGATCCGATGGAGATGCTCTTTGTTCGCCATGAAAAATTCCGGAATCGAATAAAAATAATCCCATGTGGTCCGTAAAAATCAAGATACAATTAACACAGACGGGCGGTTTTGTCGAATAAAAGGGTTGCCTTGAATCGATTGAAAAGACGGGTCGTTTCAGGTATAGTCCAAGAATATCCGGAGGCATCGCCGGCGAATATCCCATGGGCCGAAGCAGACCGGGTTTCTTCTTTAACTGTCAGCAGACGGAGCGCATCCATGTCCGCCATATCCAACGACCAGAAGCTTGAGGAACGCGTCCGGGAACTGGAAGGGGAGCTGGCGCGATGCCTTGAAGAGAAAACGGCCCTGGAAGGGATGGTTCCCCGGCGCTCCGCGGAGGTCAAAACGCTCCGCGGCAAGCTCCGGGACGCCCTCAAGGAACGGAAACGGACGGAAGACGCCCTCCGGCAGCGGACCGAGAAATACAAAAGCGTCCTGGAAGGGATCGAGGAGGGGTATTTCGAAACGGATCTGGGCGGGTACATCACGTTTTTCAACCCCGCCATGTGCGAGATCGCCGGATGCCGTCCCGATCAGCTCAAAGGGATGCACTACCGGGAGTACACGACCCCGGAAACCGCCCAGCGGATGTACAAGATCTTCAGCAACGTGTTCCACACGGGCCGGTCCGAAAAAATCGCGGATTACGAGATCATCCGGAAGGACGGCGCCAGGCGGGTCATCGAACTGTCCACCGCCCTGAGACGGAACCCCAAGGGGCGCCCCATGGGCTTCCAGGGGATCGCCCGGGACGTGACCGAGCGGAAAAAATCCGAAGCGGCGCTCCGCCGGAGCGAACGGCAATACCGGCTGATCGCCGAAAACCTCGCCGACGTCATCGAGACCTTCTCCCTGGAGGGGCGCTTCACCTATGCGAGTCCGTCGGTGGAGGGGCTAAGGGGCTGGACCGCCGGGGAAACCCTGAGCCAGAGCATCGGGGACGTCCTCGCGCCGGAATCCCTGAAGTCGGCCAGCCAGGCCATCGCCCAGGAACTGACCCTCGAAGCCCGGGGCAGCGGGGACCCCCGCCGGTCCCGGACCCTGGAGCTGAACATGCGGCACAAGGCGGGCGCCGTCCTCTCCACCGAAGCGACCTTCCGCTTTCTGCGGGACGGCGCCGGTCAGCCCGTGGAGATCCTCTGGGTGGTCCGGGACATCTCGGAACGAAAAACCACCCAGGAGGAACTGGCCTACCTCGCCTATCGCGACCCGCTCACCGGACTGTTCAACCGGAAGTCGTTTCTGGAACGGCTGGACGAGTCGATCACCTACGCCGCCCGGTACAACATGGAACGGGCGATCCTCTATGTGGATCTCAACCGGTTCAAGGAGGTCAACGACGCCTGGGGGCACGAGACCGGCGATAAAATTCTCCAGGAGGTGGCCGACCGGCTGCGCCGGTCCCTGCGGAACACCGACATCGTCTCCCGGCTGGGGGGAGACGAGTTCACGGTCATCCTGAACAACCCGGTGGATCTCTATCCGGAACTGGCGGCCGCCAACCTCCTCAAAACCCTCTCGCTGCCCTACGACGGCGTCGGCGAACCCATCGATTTCATCACGCCGAGCATCGGGGTCAGCCTCTTCCCCTGGGACGGCAGGGACGGAGACACCCTGATCAAAAAGGCCGACGCGGCCATGCGGCGCGGCAAGGGCCGGGTGAAGGCGGCGGAGACGAGAAGCGGTTCCGTCCACTTCTACGAAGCGGCCCGGCCCCGAACCGACGCCGCGTCAGGACGACGACGCGGATAGCCCTTCGGCGACGGCCCGCCACCCCCGGATGAGCCCCGGCTTCACCTGGACCCGGACCCGGATGTTTCGCCCCGTGGTGTAAAACCCTTTGACCATGTTGAACTGCATCTCTTCGATGACCTCGGTCTCCAGATCCTCGTCGCCGGCGCCCATCTTGAGGGCCTTTTCCCGCAACAGCTTCTCCGCCTGGGCCACCGCCGCCTTCCGGTCGTAATTTTTGCCTACGGACGCCGCGAATCCCTCCTCGGGCGCCGCGGCCATCCCCTGCTGGGTATCGGCGAACAGGGACACCTCGCAGGTGGTCCGGGCCAGGCCCGCGCCGACGGCGTTGGCCACCGGCCATCGGGGCACGACCTTGACGTCGAAATCGGAGAGCTGGCCGATCCGGTCCACGAAATAAGGGGCGGGGCCCCCCAGAATCAGAATCTCCCGGGGCCGGACCGTCAGCCCCTCCTTGAGTTCGTGAATGGTGTAGACGGGTTTGCTGTTGACGCCGGCCACCATGCCGCGGGCCGCCGCCAGAATCCGGCGGCAGGCGGCATCGAAGATTTTCCCGGCCGCCGCCTCCGGGGACATCCCCAGGGCGGCGCCGATGGCGGCGATCCCCTCCGCGGCGCGGTCCCGGTCGCCGTCGGTCATTTTGTCTAAAACAAAGAGGGCGTCGGTGGGCGTGGGAACAGGGCCGCCGAAGGCCATGGCCGGCCCCTGTCGCCCGGGCCCTATCCGGAGGTCGCCGTCCGCCACTGTGACGGCGCTGTCCCCGCCCACGCCGATGGAAAGGGTCTCCAGGGACCGGATCAGGGTTTTGTGGGGCCCCAGGGTAATGCCCAGGGGGTCCAGAAGGGGGGCCCCGTCCACCAGTATCGCCATGTCGGTGGTGGTGCCGCCGATGTCCATCACGAGGCATTCCCCTTCCTGGGGGGCGAAGGCGATGGCCCCCATGACCGAGGCCGCCGGCCCGGAGAGGATCGACTGGGCCGGGAAGTCCAGGGACGCCCCGAAACTCATGGTGCCGCCGTCGGCCTTGAGGACGTAGATGGGAAAGTCGAGCCCCTTGTTTTCCAGGGAGTTCTGGACGGCTTCGTAGAACCGCTTGTGGACGGGCCGGACCGCGGCGTTGAGATAGGTGGTGGCGATCCGCCGGGGAAAATTGAGGCTGCCGGAGACCTGGCGCCCCATGAAGATCTTGCCGAAATCAGCTTTGAGGATATCGTGGATCTGATTCTCGTGGGACGGGTTCCGGGTGCAGAACTTGGAGACGATGCCGATGTTCCGGATGCCGGCCGCCTTGAATTCCTCGGCGATGGCCGCGATCTCGTCGGGGTCGATGGGGCGGACCTCCCGGCCCCGGTGGTCGATGGCCCCGGAGACGGCATGGTAGTGTTCGTTGGTGCGAAAGGCCTCGGGGTCGATCCCGGGTCCGGCGGAAACGATCATGCCCACCGCCGGGTTCTCTCCCTGGACGATGGCGTTGGTGGTCAGGGTGGTGCTGAGCACGGCCCGGCTGATCTCCTTTGGGTCGATCCCCTCCGTGATCCGGTCGATGCCGTCCAGGACCGTCCCGAAAAGATCCGAAGACCGGGTGGAGATCTTCACCTCCCGCAGCAGCCCTTCCTCGCCCAAAAGCACCACATCCGTGTGGGTGCCGCCCACATCGAGTCCGATGATCATGCCGTTATCCTCGTCTCCGCCGTTTCGGAATTGGAGGTTCTCCAGATCCCTGATCGGGCCGGCCAGAAACCGATCGAAGATCCGCCAGAACGTGCGACTGAATCGACCTTTCATGTTCCTTTCAGTCCTAACGGAAAAGACCCCGCATGTCAAATGGTCGCCGCGGCCTCCCCGGCCCGATGAAGCATCTATCCGGCTAAACTATAGGGTTGCCTCCGCCGGGGATTTGTGATTTAGCGAAAGCGGCGGAAGCGGCGAAAGCGGCGAGGCGGTCGCATCGACCGAACCGATCTTTCCATTCAAGGAGGTTTTTAGCATGAAGCTCGGCATCACCGGTCTTCCCGGCGCGGGAAAGACCACGGCTTTCGAAGCCCTGACCCTCAACTTCGCGGACGGCGGCAACCGGGGGGAACCCCGCATCGGCACGGTCCACGTGCCCGACGAGCGGGTCGACCGGCTCAGCGAGATGTATCGCCCCCGGAAAACGATCCATGCCCAGGTGGCTTATTTCCTGCCGGCCCTGACCGGCCAGGCCAAAGACAAAGAACCCGACCCCAATGCCTGGACGGCGGTCCGGGACTGCGACGCCCTCATCCATGTAGTGCGCAACTTCGGCGGCTACGGATTCGACGCCCCCGATCCGGCCGGCGATTTCGCGGCCCTGGACGGGGAACTGGTCTTCTCCGACCTGGTGGTGGTGGAAAAACGCCTGGAGCGGCTCGACCTGGATCGGAAACGGGGCAAGGACATCGACCCCGAGGAGCGCCGCCTGCTGGAGGCCTGCCGGGATCATCTGGAAAACGAACGGCCCATCCGAAAGGACCCCGAACTGGCCAACGCCCGGCTTCTTCGGGGATTCGCCCTGCTTTCGGCCAAACCCATGCTGGTGCTGGTCAACAACGAGGATGACGACGACGATCTCCCGCCGGCGGATCGGCTGCCGGCGGGGGAAGAGTGCATGGTGATCAAGGCCAAGCTGGAGAACGAGCTGGCCCAGATGACCGACGCGGAGGCCGGGGATTTCCTGGCGGAGTTCAACATCGCGGCCTCGGCCAAGGACCGGGTCATCCAGCGCTCCTACGACCTGCTGGGCCTCATCTCCTTTTTCACCGTGGGGGACGACGAGGTCCGGGCCTGGACGGTCCACCGGGGGACCGACGCCCGGGAGGCGGCGGGAACCATCCACACCGATCTCAAAAAAGGCTTCATCCGGGCGGAGGTGGCGGCCTACGACGACCTGATGGCCGCGGGCAGTCATGCGGAAGCCCGGAAACAGGGGACGGTGCGGCTGGAGGGGAAGACCTACACCGTTCAGGACGGGGACATCATGAATATCCGGTTCAATGTCTGACCATTAGAACCGGGAGCAGATCCGCGCCGCCATGCCGTCGGCGTACCGCATCCCCCGCCGGGTCGGCCGGCGCCGGCGGGGAGTCGGTTCCAGCAGCCCCTCGGCCGCCAGGGGTTCGGACGCCCGTTCCAATCGAAGTCCCGCCTCGGCGCCGAACCGGCGTTCGAAATCGAGATGATCAATCCCCGCCGCGGTTCGCAACCCCAGATAAATGATCTCCATCATCCGCTGTTCCTCATCCAGCGTTTCCCGATCCGCCACGGGGGGACGCCCCGCCGACAGGTCGGCCAGATACCGCTCCAGGCGCCGATGGTTCCATCGACGGACCGATCGCACGGGGTCGAAGGAGTGGGCCGCGGGGCCCAGGCCGAGGCAGGGGGCCAGGGACCAGTATTTCTGGTTGTGACGGGATTGCAACGACGCGGACCGGGCGAAATTGGAGACCTCGTATCGGATAAACCCCCGATCCGCCAGAACGTCTCCGGTCAATTGGAAAAGATCGGCGCACAGGGCGTCCGCCGGCGGCCGGCGGCGTCCCTCCCGCCAGGAGCGATGCAGCGGCGTCCCCTCCTCCCAGGCGAGCAGATAGCAGGAGAGGTGGGCCGGCCCGAAATCCGCCGCCCGGTCGAGATCCGCTTTCCACCCGTCCGGCGTCATATCCGGCAGGCCGTAGATCAGATCCAGCCCCAGATTGTCGAATCGGGCTTCCCGGGCCGCCCGGATCGCCGCCTCCGCCGAGGCGGCGGAGTGGATCCGGCCCAGGAACTTGAGGTGTTGATCGCGGAAGGACTGAACCCCGATGTTGAGCCGGTTGACCCCGGCGGACCGATACCCCGCCAGGGTGTCGGGGGTCGCCGTTCCGGGATTGGCTTCCAGGGTGATTTCCGCATCGGGCGAAAGATCGAAGGTCTTATGGGCCGTTTCGAGGATTCGCGCCACCTGGCCCGGCGTCAGGAGGGACGGCGTGCCGCCGCCGAAGTAGAGCGTATCGAACCGGAATCCGACGGACCGATAAAGGGCCATCTCGGCCGCCAGCCCCTCCACGAACGCGGGAATCCGCTCCAGATCCTCGACGGAGTAGAAATCGCAATAGAGACATTTCCGCCGGCAGAAGGGGATGTGGATGTAGAGGCCGGCGGATTCGGTTTGGGTCACCCCTTGAAGTGGTCCTCGATGGCGTCGCACAGCCCCGGAATGGTGTAGCTCTCGGCTTCGATGTGAACCTCGAATCCCAGATCCCGGGCTGTTTCCGACGTGATGGGACCGATGCTGGCCACCTGGACCCCGGCCATCAACACCTTTAAATCCTCGTCAGAGGGCAGCAGGGCCTTGAAATTCCTGACGGTGGAGGAACTCGTAAAAGTGACCACGTCCACCGTCCCCGCCCTGAGCCGGGTGATGAGGGTTTCGGCGTTGGTCCGGTCCCGCCGGGTCGCGTAGGTCGTCGCCTCGTCCACCTCGGCGCCCATCTTGTGCAGTTCCATGGGCAGCACCGGCCGGGCCTCTTCGGCCCGGGGCAGCAGGACCCGCTTGCCGACCATGTCCTCCTTTGCAAAGGCCGCCGCCACCGATTCGGCCCGGTAGCTTTCGGGCAGGATGTCGCTGTTGAGCCCCTCCGCGGCGAGGCGGTCCCGGGTGGCCGGCCCGATGACCGCCGTCTTCAGGGTGTGGAGGGCCCGCACATCCAGACCCTTCTCGTGAAGCCGCCGGAAAAAGAACCGGACCCCGTTGACGCTGGTGAAAACGATCCAGTGGTAGTCCGGGAGATGATCGATGGCCCGGTCCAGCGGGTCCCAGCTCTCGGGCGGGGCCACTTTGATGGTGGGGCACTCCAGGCAGGCGGCGCCCATATCGGCCAGCCGGGCCACCAGGTCGCTGGCCTGCTCCCTGGCCCGGGTCACCACCGCCTGTTTGCCCAGGAGGGGACGGTTTTCGAACCACCCGAGGGTCTTTCGGAGGGTCACCACCTCCCCCACCACGATAATGGCCGGGGCCTTGAGTCCGGCCGCCTCCGCCCGTTCGGCGATGTCCGACAACGTGCCGGTCACGGTCTCCTGATGGGGGGTGGTCCCCCACCGCACCAGGGCCGCGGGCGTGGTCGGCGCCATGCCGTGCTCCATCAACCGGGCCCTGATATGGGGAAGATTCCCGACGCCCATGAAAAAGACGATGGTGCCGATTCCCCTGGCCAGCGACGCCCAGTCGATGCTGGAGGTCTCCTTGGTGGGATCTTCATGACCGGTGACAAAGGCCAGGGTGGAGGTAAACTCCCGGTGGGTCAGGGGGATGCCGGCGTAGGCCGGGGCCGCGATGGCCGAGGTGACGCCGGGCACGATCTCGAAGGGGACGCCGTACCGGACAAGGGTTTCCGCCTCCTCGCCTCCGCGTCCGAAGATGAAGGGATCGCCGCCCTTGAGCCGGGTCACCACCAGTCCGGCCCGGGCCTTTTCCACGATCAGGGCGTTGATGCCGTCCTGGGAAAGGGTGTGATCGCCGCCCTTCTTTCCCACATAGATCAGTTCCGCGTGCTTATGGGCCGCGTTCAGAAGGGCCGGCGCCGCCAGATAGTCGTAGACGACCACGTCCGCGGCCTCGATGCAGTCCCGCCCCTTGACCGTGATCAGCCCCGGATCGCCGGGGCCGGCGCCCACCAGATAGACTTTTCCCTCACATCCGCCGCTCTCGCCGCTTCCGCCGCTCTCGCTATCCGTTTTCATCCGCCTCCGCTTTGAGCCGTTCCAGTATCTCCCCCGCGCCCCGGTCGAGGAGCCGCCGGGCCAGTCGGAGACCGATCCCGCCGGCATCCGTCGCCGGCCCGGACGCGATCTCCCGGATCACCACGGCGCCGTCCAGCTCCGCCACCAGCCCGGTCAGCGTCAACCGGTCGTCGTCCAGAACGCCGTGGGCCGCGATGGGGACCTGACACCCGCCTTCCAGTTTATGGAGAAACGCCCGCTCGGCGGTCACCACGGACCGGGTCCCGGGATGGTCCAGCGCGTCCACCAGCGGACCGATCCGCGGATCGCTCTCCCGGGTCTCGATGCAGAGCGCCCCCTGACCCACCGCCGGGAGCATCGTTTCGGGCGGCAGGGGTTGGGTGATCCGATGGGCCAGCCCCAGCCGCTTGACGCCGGCGGCCGCCAGCACCACGGCGTCGAACTGTCCTTCGTCGAGTTTCCGCATCCGGGTGTCCAGGTTGCCCCGGAGGGAGTGGACCTCCAGATCCGGCCGCACATGGCGCAGCTGGGCCGCCCGCCGCAGGCTGCTGGTGCCGACCCGTGCGCCCTGGTCCAATCCATCCAGGGTCGCGCCGGCGCCGGAGATGAAGACGTCGCGGGGATCTTCCCGTGCCGGGATGGCGCCGATGCGCAATCCCCCGGGGATTTCCGCCGGCATATCCTTCATGCTGTGGACCGCCAGATCCACGCGCCCGTCGAGGATGGCCTCTTCGATCTCCTTGACGAACAGTCCCTTGCCGCCCACCTTGGCCAGGGGCACGTCCTGGATCTTGTCGCCCTTGGTCTTGATGACGACCAGTTCCACCGAAAGACCGGCATTGTTCTTTTCCAGCGCCGCCTTGACCCATTCGGCCTGCCAGAGGGCCAGCTTGCTGCCCCGGGCGCCGATTTTGACAATGTCGCCCATCAGTGGCCGCAGCCCGCGCAACTCGTGGCCGCGCACCCGCCGCAGGAAGCATCGGCCGCGGACCGGCCGACCGTCTCTCCGCCGGCGCCCTTGCTCACGAATCCGCACGCGGACATCAACCGGTTGACGTCCTTGCCCTCGCAGGAGGGGCATCGGGCTTCGTCCGAGCCCATGACCAGGCACTCGAAATCACAGCCGCATTTTTCACAACGATATTCATAGATCGGCATGGTGTTTCTCCTTCTATTCCATGACGTTGATGTCTTTGAATGCAGGGCGTGCCGCAAAGCCGGGGAGCAGGACGCCGCCCGGCCCGCAGCCCATGCGATAGATCACGGGAACCTAACCATAATCGCTGAAAAAATCAAGTGGATGTTTAAGGGATGTCGCCTCCGAACCGATCGGGGAAAAGGATGCGATCCACCAGATCACAGAACATGTGACCCATGGCGATGTGGGTTTCCTGGATGCGGGCCGTGACGTCGGAGGCCGCGGAGAGGGTCAGGTCGGCGAGCGTCGCCAGCTGCCCGGCCCGGCCGGTGAACCCGATGGTGAAGAGGCCGATTTCCCTGGCGGCGGTCATGGCGGTTAACACATTGGGGGAATCGCCGCTGGTGCTGAGGCCCACCGCCACGTCCCCCGGACGGCCCAGCGCCCGGATCTGTTTGGCGAAGATCTCGTCGAAGCTGTAATCGTTGCCGATGCTGGTGATGACGGAGGTGTCCGTGGTCAGGGCGATGGCCGGCAGGGGCGGCCGTTCGATCCGGAACCGGTTGACGAATTCCGCCGCGAGGTGCTGGGCGTCGGCGGCGCTGCCGCCGTTGCCGAAAATGAGGATCTTGTTTCCGGCTTGAAGGCGTTCGGCCGCCGTCTCCGCCGCCTGGACGATTCGCCCCAGATTGTCCCGGACGGCTTCGGTCTTGACCCGGACGCTCTCCTCCAGGGCATCCAGAACATAGCGTTCCAGATCCGCCATCTCAGCAGGCCCTTGCCGGCCGGCGCCGCTGGATCTGTTCGATGTCTTCCGAGGCGTCGCACCCGTATTCCGAGGCCAGCAGGAATTCATGGAGGGCGTCGTCCAGGCGGTGCTGTTTGTAGTACAAGCGTCCCAGCCGGTAACGGCAGAGACCGCTTCCCGGCGCGATCTCCACGCTGTTCTGGCAGATGAGGACGGCGATGTCCAGGTCCTCGCCCAGAACATCGAACAAATAGCCCACGGCCGACAGGGCCGCGGCATCGGACGGGTTGTGCTTGAGAGCTTTTTTGTAAGCCCGGAGGGCCTCTTTGTACCGCTCCAGCCGGGTGTAGCAGTCCCCCAGGTGGCGGTGGACAACGCCGGGCGCCGGGCGGATGTCGGCCGCTCTCTCCAGAAAGGGGCGTCCCTTTTCGGGGTCGCCCTCCTCCAGATGGAGCCGCCCGATCTGGAGCGCCGCTTCGAAAAAATCCTCCCCGACGGCGTCCGCCTGGAGAAAATAGCGCAGGGCCCGTTGCCGGTCCTTCCGCATCAGGCTGACCAACCCGGCGTTGTAAAAGGTCATGGGCTCTTTGGGGTCCAGGACCAGGGCCTCCCGGAACACGGCCATGGCCTCGTCGAACCGCTCCAGGCGGCCGTAGCAGACCCCCAGGCTGTTCCGGACGTTGACGTTCTCCGGATCCAGGGAAAGGGCGGCCCGGAATTCCCTTGCCGCCGCCGCGATGTCTCCGCTGTCGAAGAGGCGGTCCCCGCTGATGTTCAAACTGACCGCATCGAAGACCGCGACGCCGCCGGGCCCGATCATGAGGGCGTGACGGAGCGCCTTCCGCACGTTTCGGAGGGTCTCCTCCGGTTTGAAATGGGCCAGAGGATGGGCCGCCGCGCCGATGCTGACGGTCTCTTCCCGCAGGCCCGCCAGCCGGTTCTGGATCCGGGCCGCCAGGTCCCGGCTCCCGTCCGGACCCCGGCCGGGCAGGAAGCACCCGAAGCTCCGGCGATCCAGAAGGCCCCAGAGACCGTCCGCCCCATGGCAGCAGGCGTCGATGGCCCAGGCCACGTCCAATAGAAGCTGGGTCGCGTATTGTTCGTTGGGGACATCCTTTTTCAGGGTGAACCGGTCGATCCGGACGGCCAGCATGGCGAACCGGGGAGCCTGCCGCATCCGGCGGCGGACCCGCCGGGCAAAGGCTTCCCCCATCAGGACATTGGGAAATTCCCGGTAAAACGCCACCAGGCCGACCGAGGATTTCCGGACCGCGGGGCCTTTCGGGCCGTCCGGCGCCATCCGGGAGAGCAGAAACTCCCGGGTCGAACACCGGTTGCCCACGGCGCCTGTCCGTCCGCCCGCCATGTCACGCCCTCTCCAGCAGCCGCCGGAAGGCGTCCCGGATCAGGGGCGTCTCGTCCTCCTCCACCGTCCGGGGGTCCATAATGAACCAGTCGTCTTCGATTCGACCGATGACGGGCGGTTCATGGGATCGCATGGCCGATTCGACGGCGTTGGCGGAGAGTCCCGCGATCTCAACCCCGACGCAGCAACTGGGCAGGGCCTGGAGCGGCAGGGATCCGCCGCCCACCCTGGAGGGAAGATCCAGAAGGACCGTCGTCAACCGGTCGCCGCCGAGGCCGGCCAGTTCCCCGGCCAACCGTTCGGCCCGCTGTTTCAGTTCCTCATAGGCCATGGCGAGGGCCCTGAGGGTCGGGATGGTCGCCACAGCTTCTTCCGGGTCCCGGTAGAGACGGAGGGTCGATTCCAGGGCCGCCAGGGTCATCTTGTCGATGCGAAGGGCCCGGGTGATGGGATTTTTTTTGATGGCGTCGAGCACGTCCTTTTTGCCCACGATGAGGCCGGCCTGGGGGCCGCCCAGCAGCTTGTCGCCGGAAAAGGTCACCACGTCGGCGCCGGTCGCCACGGAATCCTGGACCGTGGGCTCGCGGGTCAGCCCGTATTTTGCAAAGTCGATAAACATCCCCGATCCCAGGTCCTCCATGACCCGCAGCCCGCGCTGTTTCCCCAGGCTCACCAGGTCGGACAAGGGGACTTCGGCGGTAAAGCCCACCACGCTGTAATTGCTTTTATGGACTTTCAACAGGAGGGCCGTGTCCGGATCGACGGCGTCTTCGTAATCCCGCAGATGGGTCCGGTTGGTGGTCCCCACCTCGGTGAGGATCCCGCCGCTCCGGGCCATGACGTCGGGGATGCGGAAGGATCCGCCGATCTCCACCAGTTCCCCGCGGGAGACGATCACTTTCCGGCCCCTGGCCAGGGTCTCCAGGGTGAGGAGGACCGCGCCGGCGTTGTTGTTGACCACCATGCCCGCCTCGGCGCCGCTCACCTCGCAAAGGATGTCCTCCACGGCCGTATACCGGGAGCCGCGCCGCCCGGCGGCGAGATCGAACTCCAGATTGGAATACCGGCCCGACAGGGCGGCGACGTTGTCGGTGGCGGCCCGGGGCAGAAGGGACCGCCCCAGGTTGGTGTGGATCACCACCCCGGTGGCGTTGACCACCCGCTTGAGGTTGAAAGCCATCTCCCGGTCCACCCGATCAGCCAGCGCATCCAGCAGGGCCGCGTCCGAGAGGCGGTTTTCGGGGAACCGGTCGCCGTTGTCCAGAATCGACCGCCGCAACGCCTCGACGACCCGCCTGGCCGAATTGACCAGCACCGTCCGGGGAACCTTGTGGAGGCCCCTCTCCGCCTTTGCCCGTTCCAGCAGGTGATCCACTCCCGGAATCCGTCGCAACAGATCCTGCTGGCGTTCACTCAATCCCATGTCGCTTTCCCGATGCGCTCAAAATCTCGCCGATGGCCGCGCCGCCCCGATCTCCCCCAGTACAATGGAGAAATCATACCCAAACACTATACCAGCGGCCAAGGAAAATCTCAACCGCCGATGAATTTTTTTCTTGCATTTATCCCCCGTGTTTTATATGCCTATTATCGTTCTTTTTGTTCGATTGGGGTTCGCGCCGTTTGGCCGCGGCCGCATTGGTTTTATCGAGGCTTTTTTAAATGTCGCCCAAGGGCGGCGCAATCGGGCGGTTCCGGCCGCCGCAACCACTTCATACTCGGGAGGTCGGCATAAATAAAGCGCGTCAACAAAGCAATCAACCCAACATCAACTTCAAAATCAAAGCAAAAGAAGTGAGGGTCATCGACCCGGACGGCAATCAGGTCGGCGTGGTTCCCACGGACAAAGCGCTGTCGGCGGCCAAGGACTTCGGCCTGGACTTGGTGGAGGTGTCGCCCAACGCGAACCCGCCGGTCTGCAAGATCATGGACTACGGCCGTTACAAGTACGAGCAGGACAAGAAGCAGCAAGAGGCCAAGAAAAAGCAGAGCACGTTCCAGCTCAAGGAGATCAAAGTCCGGCCCAAGACCGGCGATCATGACCTGGAAGTCAAGCTCGGCCACATCCGCCGGTTCCTGGAGAAAAAGGATAAGGTGAAAGTCACCCTGATCTTCCGGGGCCGGGAGATCACCTTGACCGATCTGGGCATCGAGGTGCTTGAAAAAGTCGCCGAAGAGACATCGGACATCGCCGTCGTAGAGCAAAAACCCAAATTCGAAGGCCGCACCATGGTAATGATCTTGGCGCCGAGATAGCCGGCCGTACCGAAAAGCCCCGCTGGCGCGGTCCTGCCGCCCAGGGGGCGGCGGCCCCCGGGCTGTCTACATCCAAATAAAAGCCGTTAGGTGGCGTGTGCGCGGGGATATCGTTTGCTCACGCCACCTGTTTTTTGTAGATTCCACCCCATGGAAGGAGTATCCAACATGCCTAAAATCAAAACCAACCGGGCCGCCGCAAAGCGGTTCAAGCGGACAGGGTCCGGCAAATTCGTCTATGCGAAATCCCATGCCAACCACATCCTGGGAAAAAAGACCCGCAAACGGAAACGAAGCCTCCGCCAGCCCCATATCATCGGCAAGTCCGACATCAGGGAACTGAAGCTGTTGCTGCCCAACGGGTAACGGCCCTCCCGGGAGGCCCGAATCGATTTCCCAGCGTTTCAGCGCTGTTTAAGGAGAAGAGAACATGCGAGTAAAAAGAGGTTTCAAAGCGAGAAGACGCCGTAAAAAGGTGTTGAAACTGGCCAAGGGATTCCGCGGCGGCCGGAGCAAGCTGTTTCGCACAGCGGCCGACGCCGTGGACAAGGCCCTCATGTACGCGTACCGCGACCGGAAGGCCCGCAAACGGGATTTCCGAAGGCTCTGGATCGCCCGCGTCAACGCGGCGGCCCGGATGAACGACATGAGCTACAGCAAGTTCATCCACGGCCTCAAGGCCGCCAACGTGGATCTGGACCGCAAGGTCCTGGCCGAGCTGGCCGTCTCGGATCCCCGGGGATTCAGCCAGATCGCCCGGATGGCCGGCCAGCACGTCCAGTAGCGGTTCCGCCTTTCGGAAGCGGAGAGGAAAACAGGAGTCCCTGTGAATCGATCCATCGAAGCGATTAAAGAAGCGGCGCTCCGGGAACTGGCGTCGGCCGAGACCGAGGACGCGGTAAAGGCCCTCTCCGTCCGCTATCTGGGGCGAAAGGGGGCGGTCACCCGGTTTCTGCGGAACATCTCCGCGCTGCCGGCCGAGGAACGGCCCCGGGCGGGGCAGGAAGCCAATGCGGTCAAAAAGGCCCTGGAAGCGGCCTTCGCGGATGCCGGGCAACGGCTCGCCGAAGGGGCCGGCGCGGCGGACGACGCCATCGACGTCTCCCTGCCCGGACGGCCGGCGACGCCCGGACGGCGCCATCCCGTCACCCTCATTTCGGGAGAGATCTGCGACATCTTCGCCCGGCTGGGGTTCGACATCGTCGAGGGGCCGGAGGTGGAGAAGGACTACTATAATTTCGAGGCCCTCAACATCCCCAAAAACCACCCGGCCCGGGACATGCAGGACACCTTCTACGTCTCCGACGACGTGGTCCTGCGGACCCACACCTCGCCCATCCAGATCCGGACCATGGAAAAACAGCCGCCGCCCGTGCGCATCGTGGCGCCCGGCAAGGTCTACCGGTGCGACTCGGACCTGACCCACACCCCCATGTTCCATCAGGTGGAGGGGCTGCTGGTGGACCGCGACATCTCCTTCGGCGACCTGAAGGGCATCCTCACGGCCTTTGTCCACCAGATGTTCGACGACCGGACGGCGCTTCGGTTCCGGCCCAGCTTCTTCCCCTTCACCGAACCCTCGGCCGAGGTGGACATCCTGTGCGTCATGTGCCGGGGCGAGGGGTGCCGGGTCTGCTCCCGGACCGGATGGCTGGAGGTGCTCGGATCCGGCATGGTCCACCCGGCGGTGTTCGAGAACGTCGGCTACGACACGTCCGAATACACGGGGTTCGCCTTCGGCATGGGGGTGGAGCGGATCGCCATGCTCAAGTACGGCATCGACGATCTCCGGAAATTCTTCGAAAACGATTACAGGTTCTTGAGGCAGTTTTAAGATGAAAGTGAGTTTCAGCTGGCTGGCGGATTACGTGGACATCGAACTGCCGGCCTCCGAGCTGGCCGACGCCCTGACCATGGCGGGTCTGGAGGTGGAGGCGGTCTGGGACCGGTACGAGTATCTCCGGACGGTGAAGGTCGGCCGCATTTCCCGGGTCGCGCCCCATCCCAACGCGGACCGGCTCCGCCTCTGCGAGGTGGATATCGGCGACCGGCGGGTTCAGGTGGTCTGCGGCGCCCCCAACGCCGCCGAAGGGATGCTGTCGCCCCTGGCATTGCCCGGGACGGAGCTGCCCGGCGGCGCGCGGATGGAAAAGAGCGTCATCCGGGGGGAGACCTCCGAGGGGATGCTTTGCAGCGGGGGCGAACTGATGCTGGGAACCGACCGGAGCGGACTCATGGCGCTGGACCCCGGACTGACGCCCGGCGCGCCCCTGGCCGACGCCCTGAACCTTTCGGACACCGTCTTCGAGATCGGTCTGACCCCCAACCGGCCCGACTGTCTGAGCATCACCGGCATCGCCCGGGAAGCGGCGGCCATCCAGGGGACGGATCTGAAACAGCCCGCGATCGCGCTGCCCCGGGGTGAGGGCGACGCTCACAAGGCCGTTTCCGTGACCATCCAGGCCCCGGACCACTGCCCCCGGTACGCGGCCCGGTTGATCGAGGGGATCCGCATCGGTCCCTCCCCGGGCTGGCTCCGGGACCGGCTCCTTTCCATCGGATTGAAGCCCATCAACAACGTGGTGGACGTGACCAATTTCGTGATGATGGAAACGGGCCAGCCCCTCCACGCCTTCGACCTCGATTTTCTGGCCGGGGAGCGGATCGTCGTCCGGCTGGCCCATGCGGGCGAACGATTCACCACCCTGGACGAAAAGGAGCGGACCCTGGACGAAGGGATGCTCATGATCTGCGACGCCGAAAAGCCGGTGGCCGTGGGCGGGGTCATGGGCGGCCTCGATTCGGAGATCCAGGACAGCACCTCCCGGGTGCTCATCGAAAGCGCCTATTTCGATCCGGTCAGCATCCGGAAGACCGCCAAGAAGCTGGGGCTCGCCACCGACGCGTCCCACCGGTTCGAGCGGGGCGTCGATCCCGAAGGGACCCTCCGGGCCATCGACCGGGCCGCCCAGCTCATGCTGGCGGTCGCCGGCGGAACCCTCGTCGAAGGGGTGGTGGACGAACGTCCCAAACGGGTGGGGCCGGAACGGATCGACCTGAGCCTCGCCGCCACCCGGCGACTTCTGGGGATCGATCTCGACGGGGAGACCGTGACGCACCTGCTCCGCTCCATCGGGTTTTCCGTCGATCCCGTGGATGCGGATGAACTGTCGGTGCTGCCGCCCTCGTTTCGGGTGGACGCGATCCGGCCCCAGGATCTGATGGAGGAGGCGGCCCGGCTCTACGGCTACAACCGGATCCCCACCACCTCCCCGCTGATGCCGGCGGAGGCCAAGGTCCCTTCGGCTTCTTTGCAGCTCCGGAACCGCATCCGGGATCTCATGACCGGTTTCGGGTTCAGCGAAGCCGTCAACTACAGCTTTATCCAGCCCGACGCGCCCGACCGGATGCGCCTGCCCGAAGCCGATCCCCGACGCAACGGGGTGGCCATCCTCAACCCCCTGACCGAGGACCAGTCGGTGATGCGCGCCGCCCTGCTCCCCGGGCTGCTGAGCAACATGGGATGGAACCTGGCCCGGCAGGTGCGGGACCTGAAGCTCTTCGAGGTGGGCAAGGTCTTCATCGGCAAGAAAGGCGACGATCTGCCGGACGAACCCCAGATGGCCGCCGGCCTCTGGACGGGCAACCGAACGGACCCGACCTGGCTCGCCAGAGAGACGCCCTGCGATTTCTACGACATGAAAGGCATCGTGGAGGGGCTTTTGACCGGCCTCCGCATCCGGGACGCCCGCTTCACCCGATTGCCCGGCGACGACTGTTTTTACACCCGCCCCGGCCGCACGGCCCGGATACTCGCCGGCGACGCCGAGATCGGACTGGTGGGCGAGGTCCATCCGGAGACCCTCCGCCGGTTCGACCTGAAAGCGACCGCCTTCTATTTCGAGTTGAACCTCGACCGGCTGTTGCCCCGGGTCCCGGAAGTCCGGCAGACGGCGGACATCCCCCGGTATCCCGCCGTGGATCGGGACATCACCCTGATCATCGACAAAGCGATCGAAGCCGCCGCCGTCCGGGACGCCATCCGGGATTCTGGTATCGATTCCGGCATCGATTCCGGTATCGGGGGGACCGACCTCATCGAGGCCATTGCCTTT
>CAZZBE010000009.1:47876-49350 GCA_964652715.1 uncultured Desulfobacteraceae bacterium | reverse complement strand
AGCAGGACGATCCAGGGTCTGGCCCATTCCAGCGGGCCATCGGCGTCTTCCGGCGGTTCCACCACCAGGCCCGCCTTCCGGCTGTCGAGCACCAGCAGGGTGCCCACCGGGTAGACCCCGAGCATGTTGATAAATATTTTCAATAAGATGGGGTCGAAGTCCCTGCCGACCCCTTCCCACATGAATCCCAGCGCCCGGTTGGGGGGGAGAACCGATTTGCGGTAGACCCGCGGGGAGGTGATGGCGTCGTAGACGTCCGAGATGGTGAGGATCCGGCCGAAGAGGCTCAGGGTGCTGCTCCGTTCGGTTTTGGGATAACCGGATAGATCGTATTTGAGGTGGTGTTCGAAGGGGGCCAGCAGGATGTCGTTTTTCCGGTCCCGGGACGCCTGAATCTTGACGATCAGCCGGACGCTGTCCATGGAGTGCTGCTTCATCACCTCGAATTCTTCATCCGTCAGTTTTCCGGGTTTGTTGAGGATGTTTTTGGGCACCTCGATTTTTCCCAGATCGTGGAGAAGGCCGCAAAGCCCCAGGGTCTCCAGTGATTTTTTCGACAGCATGATCCGCTTTCCGAGACACATGGACAAAATGGCCACGTTCACGGAATGGCCGAACGTGTAATCGTCATAGAACCGGATCGTGCTCAGGGCGCGAAACAGGGGTTCGTCCTCCATGATGAGATCGACCATGTTCTGGAGCACCCGCCTGGCCCGGTTCAACCCCGTGCTCTGCCGGGTGGTGAGTTTCCGGGCGATCTCCTGGACCGACCCCAAAACATGGGCGTAGGATCTCAATCCCCGGTTTTTCCGATTGTCGTCATCGGCGGCCTCGGCCCCCGCCGCTTTCTGAAGCAGCTCCATCCAGGGATATTTGTCCGAAGTCGCCTGGGACAGCAGCCACTCCTGGGGGCGATCCTGTTTATCGGCGTCGTTTAATAAGCGGATGAACTCCAGAAGCTCGGCGCCTCTGATGTCTTTCACCGCAGGGTAGATCCGGATGCCCTGAATGGCGCGTTTGTCGAAATAATCGATGATGCCGTCGAAGAGGGTCACGGTTTCGGGGCGGAAGATCAGTTTTTTTTCCTGGACATAGATGCGCCTGCCCATGAACTGGATGGAGACCTCCCCCGCGTCCTTGCTCAACTGAACGACCGTCCGGACAAACTCCTTCGCCGCCTGAACGATCAGCTGGTTGTTGGCCTGGTGGATTCTGGCGGCCCGGATCAGGCTGTAGAATGCCTTGACGCACTCCTCCCGCAACTGATTCTGTTGGCTGAGTCGGGATGGACCCGTCTTGCTCATTTGAAATCCTCCATCGCTTTCCGGGCGATCTGACGCACTTTGGAGGAAAAGCTCCGGGCCGCTTTTTTCAGGGTTTTATAAGCGGCGGGCGTGCTCATCTCCGCCAATGCGACGGCCGCGCCCTCTTTGTGGACGGGAAGCCGGCCCCCGAACCGGTCTTTATAGGCGTT
>CAZZBE010000009.1:10169-47776 GCA_964652715.1 uncultured Desulfobacteraceae bacterium | reverse complement strand
CCGCGCCCTCTTTGTGGACGGGAAGCCGGCCCCCGAACCGGTCTTTATAGGCGTTTCCCAGGAGGATGTCTTCGAGAAAACCGACCGAATGGTCGGAGCCGCATCGGCCCAGGGTCTTATAGCAAGCGATGATGTGGTCGCGATCCCCCCGTTTGAACCGCCCTTCTTCCAGGTAATCGAGCATCAGGCTCTCCGCCATCTTGTCTTTGGACCGGCCCAGGTAGGCATGGACGATGCCGGCTACTGTCGGACTCTGATCCTCGATGTGGTGGAACAACCGCCACAGCATGTAGGGGTCTTTTTCAAGCAGGGTCCGCAGGACCTTCATCCGGACGCTTTCCGACGGGTGTTCCGTCAGCTTCAGCAGCATCTGCTGAAACCGATCGCCCTTCAGACGACTCAGGAGATCGATGAGTTTGAGAATCAGCTTTTCATCGGCCTTTTCGAGAAGGTTTTCGAGGGGGCGGGGGTCGGTTCCGGCGTAAGTTGCGATCAGTTCCGTCAGCATCTGCTTAACCCGCGGGCCGGGGCCGGCCAGCAGGACCGGGGCGAACGCCAGCGTCGCGGTGGGATGAAGGAGGAGAAGATGCTCCTGGAAGGCCTTGATTCGGGAGGGATCGATCTTTTCCAGGCGGGGCCAGACGGGATCAAGGGACGACAGCGCGTCCGGGCTTGAAATTTCGGCGAAAAAGCCGTCCAGAAGGACGGCCGTTTTGGGGTTGAGTTCCACTATGGAGGACCGGATGCCATGAATTTCTTTAATCAATTTAAAGGCCAGCCGAATCTGACCCTGATCCAGGGTGGTTTGGAATTCCTCCCTGAGAAAGGACAGGATGGCAACGATGTCTTCGGACGTCTTGCCCTCTTTTTCGCCCTCTTCCGCCTGACTCTCCTGTTTGAGGAGGATCATCAGGACATCCAGAACGCTGTCGGTTCCGTCGAAATTCTCCTCCTCGTACACCATCTCCCGGAGGATCTCCTTCTCTTCCTCCGTCAGTTGCCACAGGGAGGGATCCAAAGACGGATCCGCCAGGTTTGGGGCCGGGGGCGGGCCGGCGGCGGATTCGCCGGCCGCCTGTTCTTTATTCCCATCGGCGTCTCCATCTTCTCCGGGCGCCTCTTCTTCGGCCGGCGCCTCCATGCCGGGAACGGGTTTTCCCTGGGTTGGAAGCGTCATCTGAAGTTCGAGGCCCTCCAAGACGTTTTCCGCCAGTTCCGCATCCCAGACCGCCTCTTTGGCTTCATGCTTGATGTGGGGGTAGTTTTCTTCCCACAGCGTCGTAACAATATCCCCTTCGGTGTCCGGGGTCAGGGTCCGGTATTGCATCAGGGTCCCGATAAACCCGTTCAATTCCCGGTTTTGGATTCCGCGTTGAAACTCCACCCATTCAAGGCCGTCCCGGGACATGGGGACGGCGAACACCCCGTGGTTCGGCGCCTCTTTGTAGATGGGGGTCTCCCCGTAGAAGACGGCGCCCTGGTCGATGTGGATCCGGAAGGCGTCGTTGCGCAGTAAAAAGTCGTCCAGCTGCTGCTTCGCGGCGCTCATGGCCTTTTGACAGGTCTCATGGGTCAGCGGATAGAGGGCGCAGGCTTTCAATGAATGGATCATCGCCGAAACGGTTTTTTTGGCGATGCGGAGGTCTTCGCTGATTTGTTCCATGGGTTCGGATGATGGTTGGCTCGCCATCTGATTCTCGTTGATCGTTTCATTTTATGGGGTAAATATCAATATTTTAGTTCGTAACCGAAATACGGGCGCCTGTCAATTATTTATTTTACCGTTTTCGGGCCTGGAGCATGAACAGGAAGATTCCCCCCAGGATGCCGCCGGCGTGACTGGGCGGCATTGGGGTTCCGCAGAGGCCGAAATGGAACAATACATTACCCGTAAGAAGTTCGAAAAGGCTTTTGGCGATCAGAAAACCGAAAGCAACGCAACCGATGCGTCTGCTTTCGGAGGCGGCGGTCATTTCCAGGGTCGAGAGGGCCATGAGTCCATGGCCAATGCCGGAGAGACCGTTGAGGCCCAAAAAATGGATTTCGGGCGATGTCAGCCACACGGCGGTCAGACTGAAAAGGCCGCAGACCCCCGCGCAGATCAAGCGCCCGACGATCCGTTTTTCGGAAAGACCGGTATAGAGGCATAAAAACGCCCCGGCGTCCAGGAAGAGGTGATACCATCCCGTATGGACAAAGGGGAAGGTAAACAGCCGCCACCAGTCCCCGGAGAGAAACGCATCGGGAAGAAAAACCAGTTTGGCGGAAAAGTTCCCGAAAATGAGGTGGGTGTTGGCGATCATAATGATCAGGAACAAGCCCATCACGTCGAAAGAGGGCATGACGTCGAGGCGGATTTTTCTGTCCTTCTGTGGATTCATGGGATGCCTCCCTGCTTTGGGGGTTGAACAATGGGATCGCGGGTCCTTTTCCGGAAACAGCGATTCAAGGGCCGTGCCACGGAAGGTCTGAATATAAAGTATTAATTTTATGAGTAAAAAACGGCTTTTGTCGCTGAGGGGCGATAGCTGATGACAGCGATGATCAAATGATGTATGTTTCGTGTTCATAGAATGTCAATCCGTCGATGCGGAGGGATGTCCAAATGGCCCTTAAATTTAGCCTCAATTCAGAAGATCGCGAATTTTTCTCCCTTGTCCGCGCGGCCACGTTCGCCAATCCATTTTCGGACGAGCGGGCGGCCATCGATTTGCGGATCACCGGCCTGCCGCCGGCCACGCCCCATGAGGAGCGGGTGAACACCCTTATCCGGGTGGTTCATGACCGGATGGCGCGTCTGGACGGGGAGGGGATGGCGTCGATCCGGCTGTTTTCCGGCGAGGACCGGAAACTCATGGAAAACGCGTTTTTGTTCGATTTTTTTCATCAGTTTCTGGAACCTTTCGACGCGTTTATTCCCCGCCAGATGGCGGCCGGCGACAACCCGATTCCGACGCCGTTCGCCGGGGACGCCCTCCGGCTGCTGGGTGAACGGGGGTTTCCGCGGGATCAGGCCCGGCGGTATTTCGAACTCTGCTATCAGCTTCGGCGGGCCTATTACTTCATCTACCGCGGCCTGGTGGGGCGAAGTCCTTCCATGAAGCGGCTGCGGCGGGACCTGTGGAACAACGTATTTACCAAAGACATCGGTCTTTACGACGCGCATCTCTGGAACCGGATGGAGGACTTCTCGACCCTGATTCTGGGAGGGACCGGCACGGGCAAGGGAACCGCCGCCGCCGCCATCGGCCGTTCGGGGTTTATCCCGTTCGACGAGAAAAAGGGGTGTTTCGCCGAAAGCTTTGTCCGGTCGTTTATCCCCATCAACCTCTCCCAGTTTTCGGAGTCCCTCATCGAGTCGGAGCTGTTCGGCCATAAAAAAGGGGCGTTTACCGGCGCCGTGGAGGATCACGAGGGCGTCTTCGACCGGTGCAGTCCCCATGGCGCCATCTTTCTGGACGAAATCGGCGAGGTGGCGGTTCCCCTCCAGATCAAGCTTCTGCAGGTGATCCAGGAACGGCGCTTCACCCCGGTGGGCAGCCACGCCGCCCGGCGGTTCAACGGCCGGGTCATCGCCGCCACCAACCAGTCCCTGGACCGTCTCCGACGGAACGGCCGCTTCCGGGACGATTTCTTCTACCGCCTCTGTTCCGACGTCATCGTGGTCCCGCCGCTTTCCCGGCGGATCGGGGAGGACGAGGGGGAGCTGGACGACCTGCTGGCCCATACCGTCTCGCGGATCCTCGGCAACCCCTCCGACGATCTGGCCCGGATGGCGCGCAAGGTCGTCGATTCCCGGCTCGGCCGGGACTATCCCTGGCCGGGAAATGTCCGGGAGTTGGAGCAATGCGTGCGGCGGGTGCTGCTCAAGGGAACCTACGAAGGGGATGTCAAGCCCGCGGCACGGGATTTGCTGTCCCGGATTTACGATGGGATGGCCGGTGAATCGTGGGACGCCGGCGAGCTGCTGGCCGGATATTGCAAACTGCTCCACCAGCGCCACGGGACCTACGAGGCGGTGGCCCGGCGGACGAAGTTGGATCGCCGGACGGTGAAAAAATACATCGCCCAATTCGACACGGACCGGGCGGACGGAGGGGAGGCCGAAGATGGCGCAAGATGATGGGGAAAAGGAAATGGAAAGAGTGGGGGACAAAGATGGGGGCGGGGCCCGGGAACGGAGTCAGTTCGGGCTCCTGGCGGTTCGACGGTTCGGGCCTTTTTTCTGGACCCAGTTTTTCGGGGCCTTCAACGACAATGTCTTCCGGAACGCGCTGATCCTGGTTATCGCCTACGGGGTCGGCCGGGAGGCGGCCGCGGCGGACCACACCCTGGTGAACCTGGCGGCGGGGCTCTTCATCCTGCCGTTTTTCCTCTTTTCCGCCACCGCCGGGCAACTGGCCGACAAATACGACAAGGCCCGGTACATCCGCTGCGTCAAGGGGATGGAGATGGTCATCATGACCTGCGCCGCCGGGGCGTTTTTCTTGAACAGCCTTCCGGGCCTGATGTTGCTGCTCTTTCTCATGGGGATCCAGTCGACTTTTTTCGGGCCGGTCAAATACAGCATCATCCCCCAGCACCTATCGCCGGGGGAACTGGTGGGCGGCAACGCCATGGTGGAGATGGGCACCTTTGTGTCAATCCTGCTGGGCGCCATGGCCGGCGGGATTCTGGTGGGGCTGGAAAACGGGCGGATCTGGATCGGCGCCGCCGTCTGCGCGGTCGCGGTGATGGGGTGGCTGGCCAGCCTCCGGATTCCCCCGGCCCCGTCGGACTCGCCGGCCCTCAAGGTCAACTGGAATCCCCTGACCCAGACCCTGAAGACGATCCGGTTCGCCCGGGAGGTCCGCTCGGTCTTTCTGTCGATTCTGGGGATCTCCTGGTTCTGGCTTTTGGGCATGGCCTACCTGACCCAGATTCCCAATTTCACCCGGGACGTGCTCCGGAGCGACGAAGGGGTGGTGACCCTCCTGCTGACGGTATTCTCCGTGGGCATCGGCGCCGGGTCGCTCCTGTGCGAAAAACTCTCCGGGCGCCGGGTGGAGCTGGGGCTGGTGCCCCTGGGGTCCATCGGGTTGAGCCTCTTCGGCATCGATCTGTTTCTGGCCTACAGCCCGCCCCCGGCGACAACGTTGATGGGGGTGCGGGCGTTTCTCGCCACCGACGGGGCGTTCCGGGTCCTGGCGGATCTGGTGTTGATCGGCGTGTTCGGCGGGCTGTATATCGTGCCGCTGTTCGCCTTTATCCAGATGCGCACCGAACCCCGGCTTCGGGCCCGGGTCATCGCGGCCAACAACATCGTCAACGCCTTTTTCATGGTGCTCTCTTCGGCCGCCGCGATTTTGCTGCTGGGGGTCGCGGGACTGACCGTGCCCCAGTTCTTCCTGGCCCTGGCCGTGGCCAACATCGGCGTGGCCCTCTATATTTACACGGTGGTCCCCGAGTTCGTCATGCGGTTTCTCGTCTGGATGCTGAGCCACACCCTTTACCGCGTGAAGCACGAGAACCTGGACCGCATCCCGGAGGAGGGACCGGCGGTGCTGGTCTGCAATCATGTCAGCTATGTGGACGGGCTGTTGATCGGCGGGGCCGTCCGGCGGCCGGTCCGGTTCGTGATCTTCGAGCCCATCTACCGGATGCCGATCCTCCATTTTGTCTTCAAAACCGGCAAGGCGATCCCCATCACTTCGGAACGGCGGGATCCCGAGGTCTATCGCCGGGCCTTCGAGGCGATCGACGCGGCCCTGGCGGCGGGGGAGGTGGTCTGCATCTTCCCGGAAGGTCACTTGACCGAAGACGGCGCCATCGACCGGTTCCGGCCCGGCATCGAAAAGATCATCGGGCGGAACCCGGTTCCGGTGGTCCCCATGGCGCTGCGGGGATTATGGGGCTCGTTTTTCAGCCGGGAGGGGGGATCGGCCATGAGACGGCCGTTCAAGCGGGTCTGGTCCCGAATCGAGCTGGCGGCCGGCGACCCCGTGTCCCCGGAGGCGGTCTCCGCCGACGATCTTCGTGAACGGGTGGCGGCCCTGCGCGGGGATCGGCGATAACCAGGGTAGGGGCGAAAGATTTTTCGCCCCTGCTAAGGCGATTTTCAGAAAATAAAGCCCCATCCTTCGAGGATCTTTTTTGGTTTGGAGTTCCGCCTTCAGGCGGCGCTTGGCGGGTTGGACACTTGACCGCCTAAAGGCGGAACTCCAAACTTGTTCCGGGCGTTTGGGGTATTCTTTTTCGGAAATCACCTAAAAGGCCTTTTTCAGCCCGTTACCTTCCCGCTTCGCCTGGTTTTCCGCCTTGATCTCCGCGGTTTTCTTCAGATTTTTTACGTAATAGATGACGATCAGATAAGACGGGTCGCCGTACCGGTCCGGCGAGACGGTGACGGTGAGCAGATCGCCGTTGTGGCGCCAGACGAGCGTTTTGCCGCTTCTGCCGTCCCAGGTGATTTCGTCGTCCCACTGGATGTCGCCGCGGGGTCCGTATTTCTTTTCGATGGTTTCGACCACCGCGGCCCCTTCCCCTTTCTTGGGTTGGATCCGGAAAAAGATGGGGCGCCGGCTGTAGGGGGAGAAGACCAGATCGACCCGCTTGAACGGCGTCTCTCTCGCGCCGGTATGGCGGAAGGTGAGTTTGACGGGCTTTTCCTCTGGACGCATGGGGGCGTATTCGTCTTTCAATGTCCCGTTCAGATCCGCCAGTTCCGGGAAGTGTTCTTCTAAAAAACCGGGGTAGTTGATGTTCAGATCGAGATCCGCCCAGCGCTCCGTCACCGCCGGGCCCAGTTCTTTTTCCAGCCGGTCCCGGAGAGGCGGGGTCAGGGGCGTGTTTTGTCCGATGTCGAAGAAGGTGACGCCTTCCGCGGGGCCGGACGGGGTCGGTTGGGGCGGCGGGGGGGCGTCCCGGCCCAGGATCAGGGCCACGACGATCCCCAGAAGGCACAGGGCCCCGACGGCGGCGGAGATCCGCGCCTTCCGGCTCTTGGCGATGGCTTGGAACTTGACGATCTCGTACATTCGGCGGCTAGTGGGGCAAAGGGTTTTCCATGGGATCGGTCACCCGGCCCATGAACAGAATCGTCCGGGTGGCCATGTCGCGGATCAGAAAAAGAAACGGCCGGTCCGCCCGGAGCGTGTAAAGGGGGTTGCCCGATGTGGGGCCGACCACGACGGCGGTGGCGGCGCCGGCCTCCGTGCCGAATTCATCCACCGAAACAAAGGTCTTGTGGGTCGCGTTGCTGACGGCGAGTTCCCGGGTCCCGTCCATGCCTGAAAAATCGGCCGCTTCGGTGAAGGCGGTCTCCATGCCCATGCCGGATAAAGCGTCGTCCAGGCGGATCGCTTCGGGGTCCATGGAAAACCGGGGAAGATAGACCCGAACCAGCTCGGGGGTCAGATCGTCGCAGATGGCGAGCAGCTCCCGGCCGGTGAGGCCCCTTTCGAACGCCGGCCGGGCATCGGCGTCGGGCAGCAGGAGGACCATGGAAAGTTCCTCCCCCACATAGGGGAGTTCAACGGCCTGGTGGTCGATCCCCTCCGCGTAGGCGAAGCGGTCTTTTTGCGTCATCATCGGAACGGGGGTCCGGCCGCCGTCGGGAAGGAAAAAGTCGGCGTCCCGGGTGCTGTCGGGATCGAAGGGGTATTCCCAGTGGGCCTGGAAGTAAATGGCGTTGGTCAGCGCCAGCCGGGTGAGGGACGAAATCGTCCCGGTGGGCAGCACCTCCTCGATGAGCCCCTCCGTGCCGTCGCTCGCCCAGCGGTTGATGGTCCGCCGGGCCGCTTCGGGGTCCGCCTCGAAATCGACCCGATGGACCCCGGCGCCGTAGTGGATGGCCAGGGTGTCGAGGTACCCGGAAAGAAAGGAGCGGCCCTTTTGGGCCCACAGGGCGTTGGCGATGTACAGAAGGGGCGGCGGCGTCGAACCGGGGGTCGGAACCGTCTGGCGGTCTTCCAGGATCAGGTCCAGCCGGTTGAAGGCGTCGTGGAGGTCCTCTCCGAAGAGCCGGTACCGGAGGGCGTCGGCCATTTCGCCGCGGGTGACGCCCTCGGCCCCGGCGTAGAGCATGGTCAGGGCCAGGGAGATGCCGTAGGGCGAGAAGAATAGATTTCGGTCCCGGTCGCCGAGCATGCCCAGGAGATCGACGGCGAAATCGGCGTTCCCGGCCGCCAGGGCTTCCAGCTCGGCGGCGCCGGCGCCGGGGGACAGGTTCCGGTCCAGCGGCGAACGGGCCTCGTCGACGGTATCGACCGGGTCGTCCGGAGATGAACCGGATCCGCCGTCTTCGCCGCCGCATCCCGTGATCAGGACGACCGGGGCGAACAACAGGCAGACGATGAGCAGCAGGCGGCAAAGGGGAAGCGATGGCATTCAGCGGCGTCCTTTCGGCAGACGGTTGTGGGGACCGATGCGGCAACGGATCGGCCTTTTTAAAACGATTCCAATTGTATGACAAATTGAATCCGATCTCAAGCGATTAGTTCCCTTTCCCCGGTTTTCTGAAAAATTGCCTTGCATCGCCCCCTTTTCTCGCGTAATTGAAAAGAGGATCGTAAACAGTTGGATGGTGCAGGCAACCGGTTTGAAACAAATGAAAATTCGTCGAATGAGCACGCGCGTGATCCTGGCGGCGGCGGTCATCATCATCATGATTTTCGCTTTCGTGGTGCCCCAGCAGAGCGCAAGCCTGAAGAAAACGCACATCTCCAAAGCCGTTCAGCGGTCCAGGGCCCTGACCGTCTTTTGCGAGGAGGCGCGGCGGTATATGAGCGGCCTTAACGCCCGGGATCTTTTCGATTGGGAGGCCCTGATCCAGGGGGCCCGGGATACGGCCCGAACCGACGATTCGTTTCGGGAGGCCAAAATCTACCGGACCATCCCCGTGGTGGCGGCCTGGACCATGGCCCAGGCCAAAGCCGATGAACTGGGGTACGCCTTCCGGACGCCCCGGACCCAGCCCCGCAATCCGAAAAACACGCCCAGGCCGGGCCTGGAAAGCGCGGTGGTCGATTACCTGGAGGGCCGGGGAACCCTGTCCGCCATCGAATCGGCCGGCGGCGAGATCGTTTATCCGCCGGACAAGACAAACGCCCGGGAGCAGGGGGAGATCGGGATTATTCATACCGGCGTCGAAACCGAAAACCAGTCGGAAGGGGGACGCCGCGAAGACATAGACGCCATCCGGTTTTTCAGGGCCATCCAGCTCACCGCCGACTGTCTGGCCTGCCACGGCTTTCCCAAGGGAGAGCCGGATCCCCTGGGGTTCGAAAAGGAAGGATGGAAAGCGGGGGAGATCCACGGCGCCTTCGAGATCATCAGTCCCCTGGCCGGCATGCGCCGGGAACTGGCCAGAGCGAAGGGATACCACCTCCTCGTGGCCGTCGGCCTTTTCCTGATCGCCGGCGTCATCCTCTTTTACCTGATGCGGGCCATGGTGCAGCGGCCCATCGACCGGGTCGTGGGATTCGCCGAACGGATCGGCCAGGGGGATTTGCGAACCGGCCTCCAGTTGGGGCGGCAAGACGAAATCGGCGTCATGGCCGATCACCTGAGCGGCGCCGTGGACAAGCTGGGCGAGACAATGCGGCGGATCTCCGACACCACCCTGTCGCTGTCCGGCGCCTCCGAGGAACTCTCGGCCATCTCCGGCGACATGGACGACTCGGCCCGTCGGATGGACGATAAGGCCGAAATCGCGGTCGCCGCGGGGGAACGGATCTCCGGGGCCGTGGCCCGGGTGGCGTCGGCGGCGGACGGCGCCAGCGGATCGGTCATGGACATCGCCGGCATGACCGAAGAGATGTCCGGCAGTTTCCGGTCCGTTTCGGATCTGGCCGGACGGACCGCCGAAAAGGTCCGCCACATGGCGGAGGCCGGCGAACGGATGTCGGTCAACGTGGAGAACGCGGCCACCGAGGTGACGGGCATGTCCGCGTCCCTGGGGGAGGTGGCGGACCACACGGCCAAGGCCAGCCGCATTTCCCAGGAGGCGAGCCGGCGGGGCGAGGAGATCGGCGCGCGCATGGGGGCCCTTTCCGACGCTTCCCGGCAGATCGGCCGGGTGGTGGGCCTTATCAAGGAGATCGCCGACCAGACCAATCTCCTGGCCCTGAACGCGGCCATCGAGGCGGCCGGCGCCGGGGAGGCCGGCAAAGGGTTCGCGGTGGTGGCCGGGGAGGTCAAGGGGCTGGCCCGCCAGTCCGCCGACGCCACCGGGGTGATCGCCGGCCAGGTGGAAGGCATCCAGGAGTCCATCTCGGGCGTGGTGGCGGGCATCGAGGCCATCGGGTCCATCATCGGCCAGATCGTCGACATCAACGGCCGGATCGCGCTGACGGTTCGGGAGCAGACGGATTCAGCCGACGAGATCGCCGGCCGGGTGGCCGGCAACGCCAAAATGTCCCGGGAGGTCTCGGACCTGGCCGTCGAGGCGTCGGATCTGGTGGCGGACATCGCCCGGTCCACGGAAGAGATGGCCCGAACCGCCGCGGAGGTCTCCAGGCAGGTGGACCGGATGGCCGACAGCGTCAGGGACATCGCCGGCGCGTCGGGACAGGCCGCTGGTCAGTCGGAGGAGATTCTGGCCGGCATCCGGGACATCCGGGCCGAAGCCCGGCAGACGGCGGCGGCGGCCAAACAGACCCGGGAGGCGTCCGGGGAGCTGGCCAGGATGTCGTCCGCCCTGCTGGAAGGCGTGAAAAAATTCAAAATTTGACCCCCGTTGGACGATCGGAAAAGCCCCCACCGGGAGAGAGAGGAAACAATGAAGGTCGTTTTCCACAAAGCGTTTTATGACGTCTATACCTCCGATCCGGCGGCGGCGGCCGGCCGGATGGAGGCCGTCGTCGGGGTCATCGAACCCCACGCGACGTTCATCGAAGCCAAGCCCGCGGCCGAAGCGGCCATCGCCGCGGTCCACTCGGACGACCACATCGCGTCGGTCCGCCGCCGCGGTCTGTACGATATTTCGGCCCTGGCCGCCGGCGGGGCGGTCGGGGCCGCTGAAATCGGTTTGGAGGAACCCGCCTTCGCGCTGATCCGGCCTCCGGGCCACCATGCCTCCGCCAAATCGTCCTGGGGATTTTGCTATTTCAACAACATGGCCGTGGCCCTGACGTCCCTGCAACGGGCCGGCAAAATCCGGACGGCCTACGTGCTGGACTTCGATCTCCACTACGGAGACGGCAATGTCGACACCCTGGCCCGGCGGGAGGGCGTCACGGTTTACAATCCCGGCGCCTATGAGCGAAAGGCCTACCTGGCCGAGGCGGCCCGGGAAATGGAAACCTGCGAGGCGGACATCATCGGCGTTTCCGCCGGGTTCGACAACCACCGGGCCGACTGGGGCGGGCTGATGGCCACCGAGGACTACCGGGAGATCGGCCGGGCCGTCGGGCGCGCCGCCCGGCGCAACGAGGGCGGTTGTTTCGCCATCCTGGAAGGGGGCTACAACCACAATGTGCTGGGCGAAAACGTGCTGGCCCTGATGCGGGGGCTGGCGGAGGAGGAACCATGATACGCGCGGCGGTCATCGGCGCCACCGGTTATGCCGGGGCTGAAACGGTCCGGATACTGGCGGACCATCCCGAAGTCTCCCTCTCGATGCTGACCTCCCGGCAACATGCGGGCAAACCGTTTTCATCGGTCTATCCCGCCCTGACGGGCCATGTGGATCGGGTCTGCGAAGCCTATGATCCGGGACGGGCGGCGGACGCCGCCGACGTGATCTTCACGGCCCTGCCCCACAAGCTGCCCATGGAACTGGTCCCGGAATTGCTCGAAAAGGGCAGGAAAGTGGTGGACCTGTCGGCGGATTTCCGGTTCCGCTCGGTGGAGACCTACGAACGCCACTACCAGCCCCATTCGGCCCGGGCCCTGCTGGACCGGGCGGTCTACGGCCTGTCGGAGGTATATGGCGACGCCGTCCGGGGGGCGGACCTCGTGGGCAACCCCGGGTGCTATCCCACCTGCATTTTGCTGCCCCTGATTCCCCTGGTCAAAGCCGGTCTGGTGGATCGCCGGGGCCTCGTGTCCGACGCCAAATCCGGCGTCAGCGGAGCGGGGCGCTCCCCGGCGGTGGGGACTCTCTATGCCGAAGTGACGGAGTCCTTCAAAGCCTACAAAGCCGCGGCCCATCGCCACAACCCGGAGATCGACGAGGCGCTGAGCCGGACGGCGGGGGAACCGGTCCACCTCACCTTCGTTCCCCACCTGGTCCCCATGAGCCGGGGCATGCTGGCCACCACCTACGCCGCGCTGTCCGGGGGCGCGGACGCGGGGAAGATCCGGGACTGCCTGTCCGACGCCTACGCCGACGCCCCCTTCGTTCGCCTGTGCGACGGAGACCGGCTGCCGGAAACCCGGCACGTCCGGTCCACCAACCACTGCGATATCGGATTCCGGGTGGATGCGGCCGCCGGCCGGCTGGTGTTGATTTCGGCCATCGACAACCTGGTCAAGGGCGCCGCCGGGCAGGCCGTCCAGAACATGAACCTGATGATGGGATGCGCCGAGACCGCCGGTCTCCAGCGGGTTCCGTTTCCGGTTTAGAATCCGGCGTGGAAAATATTCGGAAGACGGCGCGGGTGGATGCTTGACAATCGGCGTGGATTCAATTAAGAAATATCGATTTAAGGGCGGGAATCAGACGGTCGCCCCGCGGCCGTCCCATATACCATTCATCATGAAAGGAGAAAGCACATGACAGCAAAGCTCATCAAGGGAACGGAAATCCGGGAGGAGATCCTCGAAGAGGTCGCCGCGGAAGTCAAGGATATCAAAGAGAAGCACGGCGTCGTTCCCGGCCTGGTGACCATCCTGGTGGGTGAGAATCCCGCCTCCATGTCTTACGTGACGCTCAAGATCAAGACCGCCCATCGCCTGGGGTTCAACGAGATTCAGGATTCCCAGCCCGTAGACCTGTCCGAGGAAGATCTCCTCGCGCTGATCGACAAATACAACAAGGACGATTCCATTCACGGCATCCTGGTGCAGTTGCCCCTGCCCAAGCACGTGGATGAGAAGAAGGTCTTAAACGCGATCGATCCCGACAAGGACGTGGACGGGTTCCACCCGGTCAACGTGGGCCGTTTGATGATCGGCGGCGATGAAGTCAAATTTCCGCCCTGCACCCCGGCCGGCATCCAGGAGATGATCATCCGGGCGGGCGTCGAGACCAGCGGCGCCGAGGTGGTCGTGGTCGGCCGTTCCAACATCGTGGGCAAGCCCATCGCCAACATGATGTTCCAGAAGGGGCCGGGCGCCAACGCCACCGTCACCGTGGTCCACACCCGCACCAAGGATCTGGCCGCCCACTGCAAGCGCGCGGATATCCTCATCGTGGCCGCCGGCGTGCCGGACCTGGTCAAACCCGAGTGGATCAAGCCCGGCGCGTGCGTCATCGACGTCGGCGTCAACCGGGTCGGCGAGAAGGTCAGCGAAAAGACCGGCAAGACCGTGGCCATCCTCAAGGGCGACGTGGACTTCGACAAGGCCAAGGAGATCGCCGGTTCCATCACCCCGGTTCCGGGCGGCGTCGGCCCCATGACCATCACCATGCTGATGAAAAACACCCTCAAATCCCTGAAGTATAAGCTCGGCGTCGAATAAGCGCGGCGGTTTCCCCCGGACGGCGCCCATCCGGCGCCGCCCGGGGGATTTCGTTTGCCCCGCCGCCGGGTTTTACACAAGGAAAGGATGGGTCGACAATGGGAGACCGCATCACGTTTTACATGTTGAGCGCCAAGGGCGCGCCGCCCCGAAGCGTCACCGCGCCCAAGGCCCTGGTCGCCGCCATCGCCCTTTTTTCCCTGGCGATCCTCGCCGTCCTTTCGGTCGGGATCTACGACTACCGCCAGCTCAAAGCCGAAGCCCTCCAGACCCGCCGCCTCCGGTCCCAACTGACCCTCAAAGACGACGAACTGGCCCTCCAGCACAAACAGATCCAGAATTTCGCCAGGGAAATCAATGCGCTGAAATCGCGGCTCCTGACCCTGGGGGAGTTCGAGCGGCAGATCCGCGTCGTTGCCGGACTCCCGGTCGACGACAGGAAAAACGGCCTCATGGGCATCGGCGGGCCCCTCCCGGAGGACCTGTCGGCGACCGCGGCCCTATCCCTCAAGCACGCCGGCCTGGTGCGGGAGATGCACGATCGGATGGACGGGCTGGAAATGGCCTCCCGGGACCGGGCCGCCGGGTTCGAGGGTCTCATGCGGGCCCTGGAGTCCCGGAAGAACCTCCTGGCCTGCAAGCCGTCCATCCGGCCGGCGGAAGGCATCGTCAGTTCGGGTTTCGGCAGCCGTGAATGCCCTTTCACCGGTCTGCCGGAATTCCACAGCGGCCTGGACATCGCCAATCACAAGGGGACCCCCATCGTCGCCACGGCCGACGGCACGGTCACGTTCGTGGGAGACAAAGGCCCCCTGGGCCTGACGATCGTCGTCAACCACGGCCATGGCATCGTGACGCGCTACGCCCACATTGATAAAGCCCTGAAAAAGCAGGGCGACGCCGTGAAGCGGGGGGACGTCGTGGCACAGATGGGCAGCTCCGGCCGCAGCACCGGGCCCCACGTCCATTACGAAGTCCGGATCAACGGGGCGCCCGTTAATCCCGGAGACCACATCCTCAACTGAGCGCCGCCGCCTGTCCATCCCCTTTTCAAACCGGCCGGCCTTTCCCCAAGACGCCGACGGGTTCCCTCGCCGTTTCCGCGCCCTTTACACTTTACAAACCCTTCGACAAGCTTAAATTATCTGTGGTATAGTAGGCCCGAAAACGCGCCAAACAACCCGGAGGAAACACTGCATAGATGATATTCAACTTCTTAACCAAAGTTTTTGGAAGCAAGAACGAACGGGAACTCAAACGGCTCCATCCCCTGGTGGACCGGATCAACGCCCTGGAGCCCGACATCCAGGCCCTGAGCGACGCCGGGCTGAAAGGCCGGACCGGCCGCTTCAGGGAGCGGTACGACAACGGGGAATCCCTAAACGATCTCCTCCCCGAGGCCTTCGCCACGGTCCGGGAGGCGTCGGTGCGCGCCCTGGGCATGCGGCATTTCGACGTCCAGCTCATCGGCGGCATCGTGCTCCACCAGGGAAAGATCGCCGAAATGAAGACCGGTGAAGGAAAGACCCTGGTCTCCACCCTGCCGGCCTACCTCAACGCCATCACCGGCAAAGGCGTCCACATCATTACCGTCAACGACTACCTGGCCCAGCGCGACACCGAATGGATGGGCCAGCTCTACCGCTTCCTGGGGCTTTCGGTGGGAACCATCCTTCACGGGCTGACCGACGAACAGCGACTGGAGGGCTACGGGGCGGACATCACCTACGGCACCAATAACGAGTTCGGCTTCGACTACCTGCGGGACAACATGAAATTCGAGGCGTCGCAACTCGTGCAGCGGGATCTCCACTACGCCATCGTGGACGAGGTGGACTCCATCCTCATCGACGAAGCCCGGACGCCCCTCATCATCTCCGGGCCGGCGGAGAAATCCACCGACCTGTACTACCGGGTCAACCAGGTCATCCCCAGACTCAAGCGGGAAGTGGACTTCACCGTTGACGAAAAGGCCCGGTCGGTCCTTATCAACGAAGACGGCATCGCCAAGGCCGAGAATCTGCTCAACGTCGAGAATCTGTACGATCCCAAGAACATCGAGCTGCTGCACCACGTGAACCAGGGGCTGAAGGCCCACAACCTCTTCAAGCGGGACGTCGACTATATCGTCAAGAACGGCGAGGTTATCATCGTGGACGAGTTCACCGGCCGGCTCATGCCGGGCCGCCGGTACAGCGAGGGGCTTCACCAGGCACTGGAGGCCAAGGAAGGGGTCAAGATCGAAAATGAAAATCAGACCCTTGCAACGATTACCTTCCAGAATTACTTTCGGATGTACGACAAGCTGGCCGGCATGACCGGTACGGCGGATACCGAGGCGGCCGAGTTCAAAAAGATCTACGATCTGGATGTGTCGGTGATCCCCACCAACAAGCCCATGATCCGCGTCGATCATCCCGACATGATCTACAAGACCAAGCGGGAAAAATACGAAGCCGTGCTCGACGAGATTCAGGAGCTGTACAAACGCGGCCAGCCGGTGCTGGTGGGCACCATCTCCATCGACGTCTCCGAGGATCTGGCCAAGCGGCTCAAAAAACGGGGGATACCCCACGAGGTGCTCAACGCCAAAAACCACGAGAAAGAAGCCGAGATCGTCTCCCAGGCGGGTCGGCGCGGATCGGTGACCATCTCCACCAACATGGCCGGGCGCGGCACCGACATCGTGCTGGGGGAAGGGGTCACCGATCTGGGGGGCCTGCACATCCTCGGTACGGAACGCCACGAGAGCCGGCGCATCGACAACCAGCTCCGGGGGCGGGCCGGCCGGCAGGGGGACCCCGGTTCCTCCCGGTTCTATATGGCTTTGGAGGACGACCTGCTCCGGATCTTCGGCGGCGAGCGGATCGCCGGATTCATGGACATGGTGGGCATGGAAGAAGGCGAGCCCATCGAAAACCGTCTCATCAGCCGCCAGATCGAAAACGCCCAGGCCAAGGTGGAGGGCCACAACTTCGACATCCGGAAACACCTGCTGGAATACGACGACGTCATGAACCAGCAGCGGGAGGTCATCTACGCCCAGCGGCGGGAGATCCTGAAGGGCGGCGATCTCAAGAGCGAGATCGAGGCGATCATCGGCGACAAGGCCGACGAAATCGCCGAAGGGTTCGCCAGTCCGGGCGTACCGCCCCCGGAGTGGGACCTCAAAGGATTGAACGATACGGTTTTCAAACGGTTTAACTTCAAGCTGGATCTGAGCGGGGACGCCCTTGAAAACATGACGCCCGAGGGGCTCGGTCAGTATATCGCCGATTCGGCCATGGAGGTTTACGGCGCCAAGGAAGCCGAGATCGGCGCCGAGGACTTCCGCCACCTGGAGCGCATCGTCATGCTCCAGACCGTGGACAGCCTCTGGAAAGACCATCTGCTGAACATGGACCACCTCAAGGAGGGGATCGGGCTGCGGGGCTACGCCCAGCAACATCCCCTGATCGTTTATAAAAAAGAGGGGTTCGAGATGTTCCAGAACACCATTGAGCGGATGAAGGAAGAGACGGTGGAGATCCTGTTCCGCATCCAGGTCGCCCGACCCGACGAAGTCGATTCGGCGCGCCAACCCAGGGAGCAGCCCATGTTTTTTTCCGGCGGCGAGAGCCCGCCGGGGAAAAAACCGGTCAAACGCGCCGGGGAGAAGATCGGCCGGAACGCGCCGTGTCCCTGCGGGAGCGGGAAAAAATACAAGAAATGCTGCGGCAAGTGAGGGATGAGGAATAACCCGGTATGAGAGTTGACAAACCCGATCTGGAAGAGGAGGTTCTCACAGAGGCCGAAGAGGAGGTGGAAGAGCCGCCCATGTACAGGGTGCTCCTTCACAACGATGATTACACCACCATGGAATTCGTCGTGGAAGTCCTCATGTATGTCTTCAACAAGTCGGTGGAAGACGCCACGCGGATTATGCTCAATGTCCACCAGATAGGGATCGGCGTCTGCGGGGTCTACACCTACGATGTGGCGGAAACGAAAGTGAGCACCGTCGAGGCCCTGGCCCGGGAAAACGGGCACCCACTCAAATGCACCATGGAGGAAGAATAAGTCATGATCAGCAAGGAACTGACCGCGACGCTGAGTTTCGCGGTAAAAGAGGCCAAAAGAAGGCGGCACGACCATGTCTGCCTTGAACATATGTTGTTCGCCATATTGCACGACGACCTGGGCGGTGAAATCATCGATAGTTGCGGCGGCAGCGTGGACAATCTCAAAAGCGCCCTGGACATTTTTTTCAGGGACCGGATGGAAGCCGTGCCCGAGGGGCAGGAATACGTCTTTCAGCAGACCACCGGGTTTCAACGGGTGATCCAGCGGGCCGTCAACCACGCCCGGTCGGCCGAGAAGACCGAAGTGGACGTGGGGGACATCCTCGCCTCCCTCTTTCTGGAAAAGGAATCCCACGCCGTCTATTTCCTGAGCATGGAGGGGATCACGCGGCTGGACGTCCTCAACTTCATCTCCCACCATGTCTCCCGGGACGGTCTTCGGGAGCCGGCCGAAGACCCGGCCAAGATCGCCGGCGGACAGGAGCAGAAAAAAAAGAAGGTCGATCCGTTGAAGGCCTTCACGGTGGACCTGGTGGGGCGGGCGGCCCAGGGAAAACTCGACCCGGTCATCGGCCGGGAGCTGGAGCTGGAGCGGACCGTCCAGGTGCTGTGCCGCCGGCGGAAGCACAACCCCGTTTTCGTGGGCGAACCGGGGGTGGGCAAGACCGCCCTGGCCGAGGGACTGGCCCTTCGGGTCAACTCGGGACAGGTGCCCGAGGCCCTGGAAAAGGTGCGGATCCACTCCCTGGACATGGGCGCGCTCCTGGCGGGCACCAAGTTCCGGGGCGATTTCGAACAGCGCCTCAAGGGGGTGCTGTCGGCGCTGAAGAAGAAAAAGGACGCCATCCTGTTCATCGACGAGATCCATACCATCGTCGGGGCCGGGGCCACGTCCGGCGGATCCATGGATGCGTCCAACATCATGAAGCCGTTTCTCACCGCCGGCGAGGTCCGGTGCATCGGCTCCACCACCTACGAAGAGTACCAGAACAACCTGGAAAAGGACCGGGCCCTCTCCCGGCGGTTCGAGAAGATCGAGGTGCCCGAACCCTCGGTGGAGGAGACCTTCCAGATCCTCAAGGGCCTGAAGATCTATTACGAGGAGCACCACGGGCTGGTCTACACCGAACCGGCCCTTCAGTCGGCGGCCGAGCTGTCGGCCAAATACATCAATGACCGGTATCTGCCCGACAAGGCCATCGACGTCATCGACGAGACCGGCGCCTATGTGCGGCTGACCGGCTCCTCCCGGCGGAAAAACATCAACCCGGCCGACATCGAGAAGATCGTGGCCAAGATGGCCAAGATCCCGACCCAGAGCGTCTCCACCTCGGACAAATCCAAGCTGGAGCATCTGGCGGACAGCCTTCAGGGCGTGGTGTTCGGCCAGGACGAGGCCATCCGCGGCATGGCCACGGCCATCAAGCGGTCCCGGGCCGGCCTGGGGACGCCGGGGCGGCCCGTGGGATCCTTTCTCTTCACCGGTCCCACCGGCGTGGGCAAGACCGAGGTGGCCCGCCAGGTGGCGGCCAACCTGGGCGTGGAATTTCTCCGGTTCGACATGAGCGAGTACATGGAAAAGCACGCCGTGGCCCGGCTCATCGGCGCGCCTCCCGGCTACATCGGGTTCGATCAGGGCGGTCTGCTGACCGACGGGGTCCGGAAACATCCCCACAGCGTGCTGCTCCTGGACGAGATCGAAAAGGCCCACCCGGACCTTTTCAACATCCTGCTCCAGGTGCTCGACTACGCCACCCTCACGGACAACAACGGCAAGAAGGCCGACTTCCGGAACGTCATCATCATCATGACCTCCAACGCCGGGGCCCGGGAGATGAGCGCCCAGTCCATCGGGTTCGGAAACGCCCAGTACGACCCCGACAGCAAGGGCAAAAAGGCCGCCGAGTCTTTTTTCAGCCCGGAATTCCGGAACCGCCTGGACGGGATCATCACCTTCAACGCCCTCACCGTCGACATCATGAAGATGATCGTGGACAAATTCATCCGGGAACTGAACCTGCAACTGTCGGCCAAGAAGGTCGCCCTGACCCTGTCCGAGGCGGCCCGGACCTGGCTGGCCAAGAAGGGCCATGACCCCCGGTACGGCGCGCGGCCGTTGTCCCGGGTCATCCAGACCGAGATCAAGGACCCGTTGACCGACGAGATCCTGTTCGGGAAGCTGGAAAAGGGGGGCAACGTCCACGTGGATCTGGAGGATGACAAGCCGACCTTCTCCTATAGCTGATGCCCGTTTTCCTCCTGTCCGACCGCATCGAGTTTCCCTCCCCCCACCGGGCGCGGAAGGACGGGCTCCTGGCCGTGGGGGGGGATCTGAGCCAGGAGCGGCTGCTCCTGGCCTATCAAATGGGCATCTTTCCCTGGTATGCGGCGGGGGATCCCATCATCTGGTGGTCCCCCGACCCCCGCCTGGTGCTCTACCCCGGCGAACTCCGCGTCTCCCGAAGTCTGAAAAAAATCCTCCGGCAGGATCGGTTCCGGATCACCTTCGACCAGGCCTTCCATGAAGTGATTTCAGCCTGCGCCGCGATCCGCCTGAACAACGGCGAAGGGACCTGGATCACCGACGACATGGTCGCCGCCTACTGCGCCCTCCATGAATCCGGCTTCGCCCACTCCGCCGAAGCCTGGCGGGACGGTCGGCTCGTGGGCGGCCTCTACGGCGTTTCTTTAGGCCGCGCCTTTTTCGGAGAATCCATGTTCACCCGGGAGAGCAACGCCTCCAAAGCGGCCTTCGCCACCCTGGTGGAACGGCTGAAAGCATGGGAGTTCGACCTCATCGACTGCCAGGTCAAAACCGGCCACCTCATCCGGTTCGGGGCGAGGGAGGTCCCCCGGGCGCGGTTTTTATCGGAACTGGGGAGGTCGTTGAATCATCGGACGTATTGGGGGAAATGGAGACCGCGAAATGCCGAAGTCGACCGCGCCGCGAGACATGGCGTTATCCATAATTGAGGAGTACAGGGCTGAATGCGACTATTTCAGTCAAAAATATGGGGCGACAAGGAAGGAATTTGAAGATTCTTTGCGGGCGAAGAAAGGATCGGAAGATTTTGAAAAAGAGGAAGATTTAGATGATTGGGAATTCGCGGAAGCGGCCTTGCGATGGTGGTCGGAGAAGGCGGATTATCCTGACATTACCTAAAAATGCGGCGTCCCGTTGAACTGTCAAGACGCCGCATCGTTCAGTGATGTCATTGAATCGCCCCGGCAATATCGCCGGCGATTTTTTTGATCTTGTCCATGTCGCCCGGAATCATCTCCCAGCCGCTCAGCGGGAGTTCCGGCCCGCCCTTGGGTCGGGGGACCAGATGAAGGTGATAGTGCATCACCACCTGGTTGACGCCCCGCCCGTTGAGCTGCACAAAGGCGATGCCCTCCGGTTCCAGCGCCTTTTTCATCCCCGCCGCCACCTTTTTGGATGCCAGATGGATGGCCGTCAATGACTCGCCGCCGATCTCCCAGATGTTCTCCGCGTGGATTTTGGGGATGATCAGGGTGTGGCCGTCCATGATGGGGTTGATGTCCGCGAAGGCCAGCACATCGTCGTTTTCATAGACTTTCGTGCAGGGAATCTCGCCCTTGATGATCTTGCAGAAGATGCAGTCTTCCATTCTGTTTTCTCCTTTCAGCAGAGATTGTTTTGGAAAATGATCCTGTTTGGTGGAACCGGCAATTTATTCGTCATCTAATTCATCGCTCATGAATCTCCTCCCGTTTGGCGATGTTCCGATAACTCGCCGCATGCAAGGGGTCATAAAAACCCGGCGGCAAGGTTCTTTTCAAAGCGGACTCACGAACGGTTTCAGATATAATTACCTTCACGTGCTTATAATTCAGTCGCTTAAGGTGGTCCGGCAATCGAATAATGTTTCCTCTTATTTCGGTTTCAAATTCTATCTGATGCATATTTTTTTCTCCTTTTGGCTGGTGATCAATTCTTAAAACCGATTTTCCTGTAGATCTCCGAAACCGGCAATTCGCAGTTGACCGATCCCACCGGAACGATCTCGCCCATCGCGCCATAAATCGAATAAATCCAGGTGCCGTCATTTTGACGGACGAACCGTTCCACCCGAGGCGAAAGCTGAGAAATCAGGATGTATTCGATGAACGACGGAATGAACTGATAATGGGCGAATTTCCTGCCGCGGTCATAGGCTTCGGTGGATTCAGACAGAATTTCCATGATCGCCAACGGATTCATTAGCACATCGCGATGATCGTCTTCGAAAATCTCCGGATCGCACGCGATGGCGATGTCGGGGTAGGTGTAAGCGTCCATCCGTTCGATTCTCACCTTCATATCGCTCGGGTAAAAATTGCAGGGGCGATCGAGCATCTGGTTGCCCAATACCCGAACGATATTGGCGGCGATCAGGTTGTGCTCGCGGCTGGCGCCGGCCATGGCGAATACGTCGCCGTCGACGAATTCGCTCTTTAATTCGGCTTTACGTTCCAGGGAGAGATACGCTTCCCGTGTTATGGTTTTCGATGGTTCAGGCAGCATGATCGCTTCACCCTATATTTTTGAATTTCTCTTCCTTTACTTACCACATCCGCCTCCCCGTGCAAAGGGCTTGTTGTGGAAACCGCGGGGATCTGGTATAGCCACGCCATCGGAAAGACCGTTTGGATCGGGTCGGGATCGCCGACCCAATGGAGACCGTCATGACAACAAATCCCCCCCATGCGACGCTGTTCATCCAATGCCTGGTGGACGGCTTTTATCCGGAAGTGGCCGAGGCCATGGTGAAGGTGTTGCGGCGGCTGGGCGTCCGGCTGGATTGCCCCACCGATCAGACCTGTTGCGGGCAGCCGGCCTTCAATTCCGGATATCGCGATGAAGCTCGAAAAGCGGCAAAGCGGTTCATCGCGCTTTTCGAAAACAGTGAAGCCATCGTTTGCCCGTCGGGGTCGTGCGTCGCCATGGTGCGCCGTCATTATCCGGAATTGTTCGGATCGGATGGCCCGTGGCTCGACCGGGCCCGCCGGGTGGCGGACAAGACCTACGAGTTGAGCCAGTACCTGGTGGACGTGCTGGGGGTCGCCGACGTGGGGGCGCGGTTTTCCGGCCGCGCGACATTCCATGATTCCTGCCATCCGCTTCGGTATCTGGGGGTGCGGGAGCAGCCCCGGAAGCTCATTCGCGCCGCGGCGGGGGCCGAATTGGTGGAGATGACCGATTCGGACCGGTGCTGCGGCTTCGGCGGCGCGTTTTCCGTCAAGTACCCGGAAATTTCCACCGCCATGGTGGATTATAAGGTGCAACGGATTATCGAAGCCGGCGTCGATGCGGTGGTTGGATGCGATATGGGGTGTCTCATGAACATCGGCGGATACCTGGGGCGGATGGGCGCGGATGTGAAAATCCTGCACCTGGCCCAGCTTTTGGCCAAAACCGGGGAGGGATAGCATGGCGGAGATCACCTGCGAACACTACAAGGATGTCGCGGGAAAGGGGATCGCGGACCCGGTGCTTCAAAAGGCCCTGGCCAATCTCCAGAACCGGTTCGGCCGGGGGACGGCCGCCGCTTACCGGAACCTGCCCGAAGGACCGGAACTCCGCTTCAGGGCCAAGGCGATCCGGGAACATGCCATCGACCATCTCGACCTCCTGCTGGAACGTCTCGCCGATAAAATCGAAGCAAGGGGCGGCCATGTCTTTTTCGCCGAAGACGCCGAATCCGCCGTGGCCTACTGCCGGGAGGTCGCGGGGCGACATGGCGTTCAGCGGATCGTCAAGGGCAAGTCCATGGTGACCGAGGAGATCGGACTCAACCCCGCCCTCATGGCCGAAGGCATCGAGGTGACCGAAACCGACCTGGGGGAATACATCGTTCAACTGGCGGGGGATCATCCCTCCCACATCATCGCCCCGGCCATCCACAAGACCCGGAAGGAGATCGGCCGGCTCTTCGCGGACAAGCTCGGCATCCCCTATACCGAAGACCCGCCGACCCTCACCCAGGCCGCCCGCAAGGCGCTTCGGGAAAAATTCATGGCCGCCGACATGGGGATCACCGGCTGCAACCTGGCCTGCGCCGAAACCGGCCATATCGCCACCCTCTCCAACGAGGGCAACATCCGGATGGCCGCCACGCTGCCCAGGGTCCACGTCGCCGTCATGGGCATGGAGCGGGTGGTGGCCCGGCTGAGCGACCACGCCATCCTCTTCCGGCTGCTGGCCATGGGCGCCGCGGCCCAGCAGATGGCCGGGTACGTCTCCTATGTTGGGGGTCCGGCCGGACCGGACAAGATCGACGGCCCCGAAGAATTTCATTTGGTGATCCTGGACAACGGCCGCGGCCGGATCCTGGCCGATCCGGAATTCCGGGAGATGCTCCAGTGCATCCGTTGCGCCGCCTGCCTCAATGTCTGCCCGGTCTACGGCGAAATCGGCGGTCATGCCTACGGATACCCGTACTCCGGACCGGTGGGCGCGGTGATCACGCCGCTGCTGGTGGGCGTCAACCGCGCAAAGGATCTCTGCCAGGGAGAGACGCTGTGCGGCGCCTGCCGGGACGCCTGCCCGGTGGCCATCGACATCCCGCGGATGCTGCTGGCCCTGCGGGCCAAACTCGCGACGGGAGACGACCGGTGGGGCGTGGCGCCGGCCGGCCCGGCGGAGCGGGCCGCCTACCGGATCTGGTCCTGGCTTATCGCAAACCGACGCTTATACGAGATGTGTCTCCGCGCCGCCGGCATCGGCGGACGGCTCTTCGCCCGCAAGGACGGAACCCTCGGCCCGCTGCCGGGGCCGCTCTCCGGATGGACCCGCACCCGGAACCTGCCGACGCCGGCAGCGAAATCGTTTATGCGGCGGTGGAAAGAAATGGAGGAGGGACCGCGCCATGACTGATCCCGGACGAACCGCTTTTCTCAAAAGAGTCCGCTCCGCCCTGGGCGATCCGGCCCGTGACGCGGCGTCGGTTCGGACGGCCTTTGCAGACCCTGATCCTGAAACGACGGCGGCATTGCGGAAAACCGCGCGCGACCGAAGCCCCGAAGAACGCGCGGTCCTGCTGGACCGTCTTGCCGAGGCCGCCGGCCCGCTCAACATTCAATTGCTCCGGGCGGATGACGAGACCGCCGCGGCCGCCGCTATCGTCGGGATCATCCAGAGCCGCCCGCCGGAGTGGGGCGGAGAAAAACGGGTCGCGGCCTGGGACCATCCGCTGATCGCATCCCTGGATCTGGAGGCCGCGCTCCGGGAGCTGGATGTGCCGGTTTTCATCACGCGGTCGACGGAAACCGACCGGGACGCCGTCCGAAAGGCGGTGGGCAAGGCCTATATCGGCGTCACATCGGCCGAATGGTGCGTGGCGTCCACGGCGACGCTGGCGTGCCGGAATCATCCCGGCATGCCCCGTTCGGTCTCCCTCGTGCCGTCCATCCACGTCGCCGTGATCCGCGCCGGGCGGGTGGCGGCCGATTTCCATGAGTTGTATGCGTTGCTGAACGCCGAACTGGATGAAGAGGGGAGGGGACTCACCGACGCCATGACCTTCATCACCGGCCCGAGCAAGACCGCCGATATCGAAGCCACTCTGGTTCATGGGGCCCATGGGCCGAGGGAGCTGCACCTGATTGTGATCGGCGGGTGATGGCGGGCTTTTGATTTAACTATTGTCAAACCCAGCCTTGCGACCCCCTTCACCGACGAATATTTTTTGCCGTATGGTTTGTTGTTCACCAAACTGCGTGAACCCGCGACCTCCTCGCCTCAAGGAACATCCATTCCCCAAGCCAACTTGTATCAAATCTATACTGTACAACCATCTCTATGCGGGCGTCCCCAGGCCGGGATTGCAAAATCCACAACGCCTAACGAAAAACTAACCAAGTTCTAATCCTTTCCAAACATTTCTTCGATAGTGAATACGCGTGTGAGGGACCTGTTTTCTGTGTTCCCCGCCGGGCTCGGGATCCTGGGCGCCCCAGGCTTCCCTGTCCCGGCATTCTTTTTATAGGCGGCTGGGGAGTTTTGATAGGCAAGACGCCCCTCAACCGAAATGATTTTGGAGGAAGATTATGAAACACCGACCATTGCAATTGTATTTTACCGCTGTATGGATTATGCTTGCCGCCGTTTTGGCGATCGGACCCGGTCCGCTCTGGGCCGAAACCTGCCACCGGGGCACATTGGACGCGGCTTACTGCGACCGGGACCGGGATCTGGTGGCCGACCTTCCTGTCGATTCTTCCGAATGGGTGAACCCCGATACGATTATCTTCTCCTACACCCCGGTGGAGGACCCGGCCGTATACCAGAAGGTCTGGGACGGTTTCATCAAGCATATGGCCGATGTCACCGGAAAGAAGGTGGTCTTTTTTCCCGTACAGAGCTACGCGGCCCAGTACGAGGCCATGCGCTCCGGCCGGCTGCACGTGGCCGGGGTCAATACCGGGGGCAACCCGGTGGCGGTCAACTGCGCCGGGTTCGTCCCCTTCGCCATGATGGCCGCTCCGGACGGCTCCTACGGGTATGAGATGGAAATCATCGTACCGGCCGACAGCCCCATTCAAACCCCCGAGGACCTGAAAGGCAAGGCCCTGGCCTTCACTTCCCCGACCTCCAACTCCGGGTTCAAGGCCCCCTCCGCCATTCTCAAGGCCGACTTCGGTCTGATTGCGGACCAGGATTTCAAAACCACCTTCTCCGGAAAGCACGACAACTCCATCATGGGGGTGGCCAACAAAGACTACGAGGCCGCCGCAGTGGCCAATTCGGTGCTCAAACGGATGATTTCCCGCGGGGTGGTGGACCCGGCCAATATCCGGTCCATTTACAAATCCCAGACCTTTCCCACCACCGGGTACGGTCATGCCCACAACCTGGACCCGACGGTCGCGGCCAAGATTCGACAGGCCTTTTTCACCTTCCCCTGGGAAGGTTCGGACCTCCAAAAGGAGTTCAAGGCTGAAGGCCGTTTCATCTCCATTAACTATGAACACGACTGGGCGGTCATTCGCAAGATCGATGCCGCCAATGATGTCCGCTACGATTGCAAGTAAAGGCCCGGCGCCTGGTATCCTGTTCGGACCGTTCGCCGCCCGGCGGCGGTCCGATTCTTCTTTTTAGCCAAGGAGTGTTTCCATGCTGAAGATGTCGGGGCTGACCAAACGCTACAGAACCGGCGATCTGGCCTTGCGGGAGATCCATCTGGATATTCCCGACGGCCAGGTGATGGCCCTGATCGGTCCTTCCGGGGCCGGCAAATCCACCCTGATCCGGTGCATCAACCGGTTGGTGGAACCGACCTCGGGAACCGTTTTCCTCAATGACATCCAACTGAACGCCCTTTCCCGCAAGGGGCTGCGCCGGGCCCGCCGGAACATCGGCATGATTTTCCAGGAATACGCCCTGGTGGAGCGGTTGACGGTCATGGAAAATGTGCTTTCCGGCCGTCTCGGATATGTGGGGTTCTGGCGGAGTTTTTTTCGAAAATTCCCCCGGCCCGATATCGCAGAGGCCTTTCGACTCCTGGAGCGGGTGGACCTGGACCATATGGTGGACAAGCGGGCCGATGAACTCTCGGGCGGGCAGCGACAGCGGGTAGGCATCTGCAGGGCCCTGATTCAGAATCCGCAATTGCTGCTGGTGGATGAACCCACCGCCTCCCTGGACCCGAAAACCTCGCGGCAGATTATGCGGCTGATTTGTGAACTCTGCAAAGAGCGCGGTCTGAGCGCCATCATCAATATTCATGATGTCCAGCTGGCGCGGATATTCGCCGAACGGGTGGTGGGCCTGCGGATGGGGGAAATCGTCTATGACGGTTTGCCCGACCGGCTGACGCCGAAGGTTCTCACCGAAATCTACGGCGAAGAGGACTGGGAAACCACGATCGGCGGGGAGAAAGCGGGTGGGTCCGAGGCCGGTGAAAGCCAAGGAGAGGATGAAGACGCGGGGCCGTACCCTGAAAAAGAACTCCTGGCCGGAATGATATGAGACTTTTGAGACGTTAATTATGAGCGTATCGACATCGCCCCCGTCCCCTTCAGGAGGGGTTTCCTGGCGAAAACCCCCCTTCATCGCCGACGCCCGTCTGCGCTGGGGCCTGGGAATCGGCCTCGGCGCCTACCTGGCGGCGGCGGTGGGTACCCTGGAGATCGACTGGCTGCGGGCATGGGAAGGTCTTCCCAGGGGGCGGCACTTTATTTCCGCTTTTTTTCCGCCCGACATGACCAGCCGCTGGAACGAAATCGGCGAAGGCATCCTGGAAAGCATCTGGATGGCCCTGACCTCGACCATGGCGGGCATTGCCTTGTCCATCCCGGTGGGCCTCGGGGCGGCCAGAAACATCGCGCCGCCCCCGGTGTATCTTTTCTGCCGTGCACTGCTTTCCGTTTTCCGCAGTTTTCAGGAGGTCATTCTGGCGATCTTCTTTGTGAAGCTGTTCGGATTCGGCCCCTTTGCCGGGTTCGTCACCCTGTCTCTGGCCACCGTCGGTTTTTACGGGAAACTGCTGGCCGAGGATATCGAAGATATGGACCCGGTCCAGGCCGAGGCGGTTCGCGCCACCGGGGCCGGCTGGTTTCAGTGGGTCAATTACGGGGTGCAGCCCCAGGTGATGCCGCGGATGGTGGGCCTGGGGCTCTATCGGCTGGACATCAATTTCCGGGAATCGGCGGTGGTCGGCATCGTCGGCGGCGGCGGCATCGGGGCCACCCTCAACACCGCCTTCGACCGCTATGAATTCGATTCGGCGGCCGCCATTTTGTTGATCATCATCGGCATCGTCCTGGCGGCGGAATACGCCTCCGGCCTGATTCGGAACCGGGTGCAGTAATGCTGGTGATCACGAGAGACGGCAAACGGTCGTGGCGGCGCCGAAGTCTGCGGGCTCAGCTGGCGGTTCAGGCCGGCTGGCTGGGGGCCGCGGTCGCCTTCCTGGTCTGCTGGCAGTTGATTTCCGAAAAAACCATCTGGATGTTCGTTCTGGACGCGCCTCAGCAAGCCGCGGACCTGGCCGCGCGCATGGCGCCGCCGGACGGGTCTTACCTGGCGAAACTCTGGAAGCCGCTGTGGGATACCATCAACATCGCCACCCTGGGCACCCTGCTGGCCATCGTTTTTGCGGCGCCCACCGCCTTTTGCGCCGCCCGCAATACGACCCCGAGCTTTCTGTTCGTGCGGCCCGCGGCCCTGTTCATCATCGTGGCCTCCCGCTCCATCAATTCTCTGATCTGGGCCCTGATGCTGGTGACCATTTTAGGACCGGGAATTCTGGCGGGCATTGTCGCCATCGGGCTGCGCTCCATCGGCTTTTGCGCCAAGCTGCTGTATGAGGCCATCGAAGAGATCGATCCCCGACAGGTGGAGGCGGTCACCGCCACCGGCGCAAGCGCCGCCCAGGTGATCGCTTTCGGCGTCGTTCCACAGGTCCTGCCGGCTTTCGCCGGCATATCCGTTTTTCGCTGGGACATCAATATTCGGGAATCCACCGTCCTGGGTCTGGTGGGCGCCGGCGGCATCGGCCTGCAGCTCAACGCCTCGATCATGAATCTCGCCTGGACCCGGGTCTCGGTCATTCTGCTGATCATCATCGCCACTGTGGTGTTCAGCGAATGGATTTCCGCCCGGGTGCGCCAGGCCTTTATCTGAATTCGGTTTCCGGGGAGATGCCGACAGGTACCGACCTCAGGTTCGAATCGATGCATTCTGTTGTCCGCCGCACGGCCCGTTGGTATAGATCAATCGCCCGAGGATGAATTCGGCCCACGCCGGCCTTTATCATCGTTTCGGCCATTCACTTGCCTGCGCCCCTTCAGGGCGCATGGGTCGGTCGTTCCCGCCCCTGGGGTTGAAACCCCAGGCTGTATGCCGTTGCCGCCCCGCGGCATTTATTGGCCGAAACGATGATCAAGACCCCGAAAGCCCTCTCCAGCTCGTCCGCCTGGACATAGAAAACCCCTATTGATTCGAGAGCATCACCGTCAAAAGCACCGAAAAATGATAGAATTACCCCCCCCCTTTTTTTGAAAGGTCATTTGGAAACGGCGCCATGCGGTTCAACCCCTCCAGTAAGGGACTCCACCCGAAACCAGTTGACAGCCCCTCCTCCCATCCATTAAATTAAGGGCAAGTCTAATTGCGAGGAGTGACGGTGCCCCGAGAGAAACGACTCAGCCTGCCCGACGCCATCGAACGATTCATCCCCGACGACAGCCGCATCGTCATGGGCGCGTCCCTGGAGTCGGTCATCCCCTTTGCCGCCGGCCACGAGATCATGCGGCGGGGGCGCCGGGATCTCACCCTCGTCGGACCCATCTCCGACATTCTCTTCGACCAGATCATCGGCGCCGGCTGCGTCCGGAAAGTCCAGGCCGCCTGGGTGGGCAACGTGATCACCGGCTCGGGGTACAATTTCCGGCGGGCCGTGGAAAACGGGCAACTGGAGACCGAGGACCACACCAACCTGACCATCTCGCTGGCCCTTCGGGCCGCCGCCATGGGGGTTCCCTTTCTGCCGACCCGGACCGCCCTGGGCAGCGACCTGTTCAAAACCAACCCGGGCCTGAAGACGACGACCTGCCCGTTCACCGGCGACAGGCTGACCGCCGCGGCGGCGATCCGGCCCGACGTCGCCGTCATCCATGTGCAGCGATCCGACGTTTACGGCCACGCCCATGCCTGGGGGAACCTGGGCATCAGCCGGGAGGCCTGCCTGGCCGCGCGCCGCATCATCCTCACGGCCGAAGAGATCGTCGCCCCGGAGGTGATCACCAGCGATCCCAACCGGGTGATCGTTCCCGGATTCCGGGTTAGCGCCGTGGTCCACGCCCCCTGGGGGGCCCATCCCTCCCCGGTTCCGGGGCACTACAACCGGGATCACCAGGCGTTTCTGGACTACCGGGAAGCGAGCAAGAGCCCGGAGGGCTTCGCCGAGTGGAAAGCCAAATGGGTGGACGGCATCGGGTCGCCGGCGGATTACGCCGCGCTGTTGGGCCGGGAGCGGATGGCCCAGCTGGCCATCAGGGAACATGTCTATTCCGAACCGGTGGACTATGGCTGCTGAACCGACCCAAAACGCCGGCGGCGATTACACCCTGGCCGAACTCATGGTCGCGGCCGCGGCCCGGGAGATCGCCGACGGCGAAGTGGTTTTCGTGGGCATGAGACTGCCCCTGCTGGGATTCCTGGCGGCCAAAAGCCTCCATGCCCCGGACGCCGTGGGCGTCTATGAACTGGGGATCATCCGGGAGTCCCTGGCCTCGGAACCGATCCTGACCATGGGCGATCTGCCCAACCTGCGTCGGTCCCACTGGCTGGCCGACACCGCCGACATGATGGCCCTGCTGGGCCGGGGGGACGTGGATGTGAGCTTCATCGGCGGCGCACAGGTGGACCGGTTCGGCAACCTCAACACGACGCTTATCGGCCGTCCCGACCGGATCGAAACCCGGTTGCCCGGCTCCGGCGGCGCCTGCGACCTGGCCTGCCTGGCCCGGCGGCACATCATCATCATGGCCCATCAAAAGCACCGTTTCGTGGACCGGGTCGATTACATCACCTCCCCCGGCTACGGCGAGGGCGGCGACTGGCGGCAGCGGGTCGGACTGGAGCGGGGCGGCCCGTCGGCCGTGATCACCACCCTGGGAGTGCTCCGTTTCGATTCGGACACGCGTGAGATGGTCCTCGCCTCGGTCCATCCCGGCGCGACGCCGGAGACGGTCCGGGAAAACACCGGATGGCCCCTTCGGACGTCGTCGAATCTCCGGACCACGGCGCCCCCCACCGACGGGGAGTTGTCCATGATCCGCCGGTTCGATCCCCACCGGTACTGGACCCGCTGACCTTTGGGGACGGTGTTTTTTTCTTGACAAGCGACATCTTAGCTGCGATATAGCTATACAGGGCTATTCGTTTAATGAATGGCATTTACTAATTTGGAAATCATTCCAAAAAAGGAGGACCCGCAGATGAACCCCGGAAAAGTGTCAACCCTTTTGGTCGTCGTCCTGATCGGCGTCGCCCTGGCGGCAGCGCCCGCCCTGTCGGCAGGACCGTCCCTGGACAAATGGAAGCCGAGTTTCGATCCGTCCGGCGCGGAGTACAAATGCATCGTTTCCAACGTCTCCCACCCGGTGATCAAAGGCGTCTACGCCGGCTTCGCCATCCGTGACGAACTGTGGAAGCGGACGGACGGCAAAATCTATCTCGACTACAAGCCTTTCTCCATGCTGGGGGGGGAGGTGGAGGTGCTCAACCAGCTCCAGATGGGCGCCATCCAGGGCATGGCGGTCTCGTCGGTGGCTTCCACCAACCTGGGCCCCCGGTTCGGCCTGATCAACCTCCCCTTTCTCGTCAACTCCTTCGACAAACTGGACAAATTCGTCAACTCGGGCAAACTCTTCGACCATTTCATGAACGCCATGGACCACCAGGGGATCATGGGGCTGGACATCACCGGCTACGGCAACTACGGCTGGGCCACCACCACCCCCGTCAAGACCCTGGCGGACGCCGGGAAGGTCAAGTTCCGCATCGCCGAGGCCGCCGTCAACCAGCGCCTCTACAAGCAGTGGGGCCTCACCGCGGTGGTCATGCCCTGGCCCGACGTGCCCGTGGCGCTGAAGCAGGGGGTCATCGACGGCCTCGATCACACCCCCATGGTCTGCAACATCACCAAGAAGTTCGAGGTGGCCAAATACTACACCCGGATCAACTACGCCCAGGGGCTCTTCATCTGGATCTTCAACAAGGCCTGGTTCAATTCCCTGCCCGAAGACCTTCAGGAGACCTTCACGGCGGTGGTGCATGACGTTTGCGCCCGGATCCGGGTGGAGACCAAACAGCAGGAGATTGATCAGATCGCCATGGCCGAGGAGGCCGGCATCGAATTCTACACCCTTCCCGAGGCGGAGATGGCCACGCTGAGGCGGAAGGGGGACGCCGTCCACCAGGAATACGACGAGGAGATCAACCGGATCTATCCGGGCGACGACTACAAACCGGAAAACTTCCTCAAGGAAGTCCAGGAGTACATGGGGTATTCCCCCAAATAATACGCATGTTCCGGTATGCCGTACAGGGGGCTTTGCGAAAAGCCCCCTTCTCTTTCCGGCAGAATCCCTAAAACCCCCAGGAATCCCGCCATGATCCGCAAAACATTCGATGGGATCGACAAGATCCTGACCTTTTTCGAGGAGTGGACCCTTTTCATTTCCGTTATCGCGGCGCTTCTCGCCCTCTTCGCCAACGTGGTCCTCCGATACGGGTTCAACATCACCCTGGCCTGGTCCGAGGAGCTGGTCCGCATCGTGATCATCTATACGACCCTGATCGGGTGCAGCGCGGCGGTGAAAAACCGCTCCATGATCAAGATCGACGCGCTGGTCCAACTGGTCCCCTTTCTGAAGCGGCCCCTCAACTATTTCAGCCTCCTGGCGACCCTGATCTTCTCCGTTATAGTGGTCTATTACGGCTGGAAAATGGCGGCCCTCCAGGTCATGACCGGCCAGAAAACCATCATCATGCGGATCCCGCTGGTCTATCTCTACGCCACCCTGCCGCTGATGGGCGGCCTGATGTTCATCAGAACGCTCCAGGTAATCCATACGGATGTGCTGGAACACCTGGCGTCCCGACAAACCGCGTAACCTGAACCCTTAGGAGACCCCCCCGCCCATGGAGATGTCCAACCTCATCGTCATGCTCCTCCTTCTGGGGATGATGGCCACTTACATTCCCGTTTTCATGTGTCTATTCTTCACTTCTTTCCTGAGTTTCCTCTTTTTCACCGATCTGCCGACGCTGCTCCTGGTTCAGACCCTGCTGCGCAGCCTGGATAAATTCGCCCTGGTGGTGGTCCTCTTTTTCATCCTCTGCGGCAACATCATGACCGCCGGCTCCATCGTGGAAAAACTCATCAAGGTGGCCAACGCCCTGGTGAGCTGGCTGCCGGGCGGCCTGGGCATGGCCGGCGTTCTGGCCTGCGGGCTCTTCGGGGCCATCTCCGGCTCCACCGTGGCCACCGTGGTGGCCCTGGGCGGGTTCATGATCCCGGCGCTCCTGGAAAACGGCTACGAAGAAAAGTTCACCCTGGGCCTGATGACCACGTCGCCCAACCTGGGGGTCATCATCCCCCCGTCCATCGGGATGATCCTCTACAGCATGATCTCCAACGTCTCCCTGGAGGGCCTGTTTCTGACCGGGTTCCTGCCCGGCGTGCTCATCATGGCCGGCGTCTGCCTCTATACCTATTTTTTCTACCGGAAAAAAACCGAGATCACCCGGATGCCCGTCCCCACCTTCATGGAGGTGCTCGCCGTGCTCAGGGAGGGGTTCTGGTCCCTGATGCTCATCGTCATCATCTTCGGCGGGATCTTCTCCGGCGCTTTCACCGCCAACGAGGCCGCCGTGGTGGCCTGCGTCTACGCCTTCATCGTGGAGCTGTTCATCCACAAATCCATGAAGCTCTCCGACGTCAAACGGATCACCGTCAACTCCGCGGTCACGTCGGCCACGCTGCTGATCATCGTCGCCGGGGCCACCTGTTTCGGCCGGTACCTGACCCTGGAGAGCATCCCCGGCCAGATCACCGAAGCGGTGCTGTCCAGCATCCGGTCGCCGGTGGTGTTCCTGCTGGCCATGAACATTCTGTTGCTGGCGGTGGGCATGTTCATGGACATCATCTCGGCCACCCTCATTTTGGGGCCGGTCTTCCTTCCCATGCTGAGCGCCTTCGGCATCGATCCGCTCCATTTCGGGCTGATCCTCACCGTCAACCTGGCCATCGGCTACTGCACGCCGCCCATGGGGGTGAGCCTCTACATCACCGGATCCATCGCCAACCGGGACATCATCTACATCTCCAAGGCGGTGATGCCCTTCATGATCATTCAGCTCGCCGTGCTCATGGTCATCACCTACCTGCCCGACGTGGTGTTGTGGCTGCCGAAGGTCATGGGATTCGTCCCCTGACGGACCCCCTATAACTTTTGCGAAGGAGGATATCTAAAGCATGGGATGGAGACATCGATGGCCTGAAAAAGAACCCAGGCCAAAGTTGAAACGTCTTTCAAATGAGCAAAAAAACATCATCGCGACACAATTAGAACAAGGAGTTGCTTCTTCTCCGGTATTAAAGGGTCTTGGACTTCATATCAAGGCGAGTCGCGGCCGTTTTTATCTTGAAAAACCACTATACGCCCCCGATGAAGAGACTGAGATGACGGTTATCGGCAGAGTGACGCCGATTTCAGGCAAAAAAAAACCTTTTTTGCTTGATGCAAAGAAAATGAATGGAAACTGGTATGAAGTCATTCAGGGGACGCTTCAGGAGGTGATGCTTTGCATCACACACGACACAGAAGGCACATTTCATGGGCTTGGAGCATTAGAAAAGAGTTTACGCGATGCGGTTGACGTCTCAACGCCGCGTGATATCGAGATGCACGACGCGTATCATTTTTTCTATGCAGATACGAAAGAAGCGTGTACTGTACCGGAGGCGCTCTATCATGTATTCGGCGTTCCGATCTCCGTGATTGCGGAACCTCGTGAATGGTACGCGTATCATCGTACGCCGACAATTGTGGATGTAACCGACGATAATACGACGATCACCGTGGAATTCAGCAAAACAGACATGTATTTCGGAGGAAAAAACAGCGATACGTGCGTCTACAAAAAGCAAAACGGGAAATGGGATATTTTTGAATAATTAACGAAGAGATTCGGAAGGAGAGAATGGCGGACGACCTCATCGGAAAAACCAAGAAGACGGCGGCCCTCTATTTCAAGGATGTGACGGACGAGCGGCCCTATGAACTGTGGCGATCCTTCGACAAAGGGATGGCGAAGGACCTGTCGGTTTTTATAACGGGTCAAATGTACGCCAGGGAAAAAATTCCCCACACGACCCGGCAACTCGTCACCGTGGCGGCCCTGACCGCCCTGTCCCGGCCGGAAGAGCTGCGGCTCCACATCCAGGCGGCCCTCAACGTCGGCTGCCCCCCCGAAGACATCGCCGAGACGATCTTCCAGACCGCCGTCTACGCCGGGGTCCCGGCCGTCAACGTCGCCCTCAAGACCCTCCGGTCCGTGCTGGAGGAGCGGGGCCAGTGGCCGCTTAAAAAAGATGAGTAAGATGCGTGAAAGTGGCTGCTGATGTCTGGCCCAACCCCCGAATGCCAAAGGAGAAATATTTATGGAAAATGAAGTTTCTCCCATAAAAAATATAGAAATGCCAGAACTGATGAGCCGCATACAACATATTGAAAACAAAGTCGATCTTATAAATATGAAGCTGCAATCGGAACCGGGATTGCCCGGGTTTGAGTTTTTCATTGAGGCGGAAGGAGAGGAAATCTGGTCCGGGATAGATTTGCAGACCCACTATCCGAAGATAATGGAGCAATATCCTGACAAAGCGCTTATTATAAAATGGCGATCCTTTCCCGTGACACTGATATGAGAAACCTGACATTTCCCTTTACTGAAAAAGAACATCAAATTTTTGGAACGATTGCACGGCCGGCGGTCAAGCTGGCATTTTTTTCCGAACGTTTCGGAAAGTGGCTTGAGGTCGGGCGGATTCTGGCCGACACAGGGGCGGACATATCCGTCATTCCTTTGCCGCTGGGTCAGATTCTGGTATCCGACGTCGAAAATGGCATCCCTATGAATGTAGGCGGCGTCCTGCATTCAGATATGTCTGTCAATGCCTTTGTTCATCGGATAGAAACACGGATCGGAGATCACCCTTTCGAGATGCCTGTGGCAATCTCTCTTTTATCCGCCATTCCCCCGATATGGGGGCGTCAAGAAGCACTTGACCGGTTCACGGCACGCTTTGTCGAGGGCAGGGACATGCTTGACAACAAAAAAACCGAATCCGCGACTGTATAACTAGATTGTGGCATGGTCATCAGTGACGGGAGGGCATAATGAGCAAGAAAGACTTTGAGCGGCTGCTTGACCCAAAGGCGCGGCACGATCCACTCGACTGGGAGGAGATGCATCGCGAGTGGATATCCCATGTGAAGAAGCTGTATGAATTCGTAGAGGAGTGGCTGTATGAATACAAGGACCACGCCAATTTTGAAGTAAAACGGAAAAAAATTGAAATCACCGAAGAATCTTTTGGAACTTATGAAACGGAATCTATTGAAATCAGCGTAGGCGGCAAGCAAGCTCGACTTGTTCCCATTGGATCTTCAATCATCGGCGCAACCGGTCGCGTGGATGTCATTGGTCCAGCGGGCAGAAGCACGCTGGTGTTGGTTCCTGGATATCTGGATGGACCAAGAATCTACAGTTTCATCTCAGCAAGCCAGGAAGAACAGCGTACCAAGATGGGCAGTGCGTCCGAAGAGACCAAACAGGAAGCGATTGAGTGGAAGGTTGCCACTGAACCACCCAATATTCGGTATCTGACGCTCAATGAGGATCTGTTTTTCGATATTCTGGTAGAGGTTTTAGGTGGTTCGTCGTCTTTCTAGATCCCATCAAGAGCAAGCCATTGACAGGATAGCCGTTCAACGTCAACTTGAACGTATAGCCCTTCAGCGCTTCTTTGAAAAAAGAAATCCAGAACTCGAAGCGTTCTTTCCCGTTCACTCCATCGCCCAACTGCGGGATGAACTCGCCAGGTTCCTTTGGGAAGTCGATCTTCAAGCCTCACTCTCTCTTCTTGCGGCTTTGGAAGCAAGTTTCCGCATCGATTACACAATTCGGTGTGAAAAACGTCTCAAAGATTCCTTATCCGTTCACTTTCGAGAGATATATAAGGGAAGAGGCAACCAAGCGCATTTGGAGGAAGACATTATTTCCGGATGGCAAACTTACACTCCGGGATCTAATCGACTTCTCTCGGAGCTGCGGCAGGCAGTCAAGTTCCGTCACTGGCTCGCTCATGGCAGATACTGGATTCTCAAAGCCAATGTAGATCGTTTTACATTCGGCTACAT
>CAZZBE010000009.1:0-10069 GCA_964652715.1 uncultured Desulfobacteraceae bacterium | reverse complement strand
ATGGCAGATACTGGATTCTCAAAGCCAATGTAGATCGTTTTACATTCGGCTACATCTATAGCCTGGCCCAAGCCGCCTCCGAATCACTCGAACTCCATCCGAAATGAAGCGAAAAAACTTGCAAACATTTAAAAAGCAAAAAACCGAAAAGAAAGCTTGAAAGATTTTCGGAACAACCTCTTTTTAACTTAATTAGCGATTGGAGCCATCACATGAAACCCTATTTCGAAAAAATGCCGGAGTTCGGCGCCGCCCTGAACGAAGGGCAGATCAAGAGCACCGAGGAGAACGTAGAACAGATCAAGAAGGTGGAAGCGGAGGTCAAAGCGGCCGTGGACAAGTTCAAAAAGGCCGGCTTTCCTGAAGAAAAAATCAACGCCCGGGGGCAGATGACGGTCTGGCAGCGGCTTAACTACCTCATTGATCCGGGCACCTGGCGCCCCCTCCATACCCTCTACAACCCGGAGGAAAACGAGGAAGGGACCACCAACGTCATCGACGGCCTGGCCAAGATTTCGGGCAAATGGGCCGTGGTCATCGGGTTCGACAACAAGGTCATGGCCGGCGCCTGGCTGCCGGGCCAGTCCGAGAACATCCTCAAGGTCACCAACATGGCCAAGCTGCTCAACATCCCCCTGGTGTGGCTGGTCCACTGCAGCGGCGTGAAGCTGACCGAGCAGGAGAAGTTCTACGCCGGCCGCCGGGGCGGCGGAACGACCTTCTTCCGCCACGCCGAGCTGGAACAGATGGGCATTCCCGTTCTGGCCGGCATCTACGGTACCAATCCGGCCGGGGGCGGGTACCAGGGGATCAGCCCCACGGTGCTCTTCGCCCACAAGAACTGCAACATCGCCGTGGGCGGCGGCGGCATCCTGTCGGGCATGTCCCCCAAGGGCCATTTCGACCTGGAGGGCGCCGAACAGCTCATCAACGCCGCCAAACAGTTCAAGACCACGCCGCCGGGAACGGTGGACATCCACTACGACGAAACCGGGTTTTTCCGGTACGTCTACGAAGAGGAGACCGGGGTGCTGGACGGCCTCAAGGAGTTCATGCGCGACATGCCGGCATACAACCCCAAATTCTTCCGGGTGGCCGAACCCAAACCGCCCAAATTCCCGGCCGACGACCTTTACCGGCTGATTCCCTACAACCAGAAGCGGATCTACGGATTCGAGGAAGTTCTGGCCCGCCTCGTGGACGGCAGCGAGCACATGGAGTACCGCCCCGATTACGGACCGGAAATCTACACCGGCCTGGTCAAAATCGACGGATTCCCCATCGGCGTCATCGGCAACCGCCAGGGGTACCTGGGCGAAGACTACCCTGAATACGCCGACTATCCCGGCATCGGCGGAAAACTGTATCGCCGGGGCCTCATCAAGATGAACGAATTCGTCACCCACTGCGGTCGGGACCGGATACCCGTGGTCTGGTTCCAGGACACCACCGGCATTGATGTGGGCAACATCGCCGAAAAGGCCGAACTCCTCGGGCTGGGCATGTCCCTGATCTATTCGATCCAGCAGACCAGCGTGCCCATGATGCTGCTGCTTCTCCGGAAAGGGACCGCCGCGGCCCACTACGTCATGGGCGGCCCCACGGCCAACCGGCACAACGCCTTCACCCTGGGCATTCCCACCACCGAGATCTACGTCATGCACGGCGAGACCGCCGCGGCGGCCACCTATTCCCGGCGCCTGGTCAAGGAAAAGGATGCCGGCCGGCCCCTGGAACCGGTGATCGAAGACATGAACGAGCTGGCCCGGAAATACCACGACACCTCCCGGCCCATTTACTGCGCCCGGCACGGGCTGGTGGACGAGATCGTCAAAATGACGGAGATCCGCGGCTACCTGGAAGCCTTTGCCGGCGCCGCGTACCAGAACCCCAATTCCATCTGCCCCCACCACCAGATGATGCTGCCCCGGATCATCAAAGGATGACGCCGACGCAACTCATCCCCGCCTGACGCACTGCAAGACCGATGGCGGAAGGGACGCCCCCTTCCGCCATTTCTTTTTTATGTCAGACCAGCGCGCCGTAGTCCCTTTCCCCGACAACGGAAAGGGGGTTGCCAAACCCCCGTCCGATGTCATATAAGACCGTACATGATGCGGATATAAGGCTTTATCCTGATCGACCGACTGTTTATCAACCGATTTTCCCGATTGCCGGAACAGGGTCGTTTTTCGGCCAGGCGGCATCGACAACAAAGGCGTCACATTTGGCGGACACGGCAACCTGCGACATACCTCCGGGGCCGGAGGGGCAACCGGAATCCAAACTCCGGTCCATTCTGATATTTCTGACGGCCCTCTCACTGATCTCCGCCGCCTGCGTGGGGTACATCTACTACCACTCCCTCAAAAAATCCGTGACCGGCGAAGCCCGGAAACGGATCATCCTCCAGACGGAAACCATCAAAAACCGGTTCAGCAATTACCTGTCGGAAAACCTGAGATCGGTCAAGGCCCTGGCCGGCCTGCCGGGCATAAAGAGCGCGCTGGCCGACCCCAATCCCGCCAACATGGCCCTGGCCGACGCCAACCTCGACATCTTCGTCAAGGCCATGGGGGCCGACGTCTGCTACCTCATCGACCCGGCGGGTCTCACCATCGCGGCATCCAACCGCGACGCCCCGGACAGCTTCGTGGGCAAAAACTACGGGTTCCGGCCCTATTTCCGGGAGGCCCTGGCGGGCCGCCCCTACGTCTACATGGCCCTGGGCGTGACCTCGGGCAAGCGCGGCGTGTATTACAGTCACCCGGTCCATCCGGGCCCCGGCGGATCGCCGGCGGGGGTAGTGGTGATCAAGGAGGAGATGTCCGGGATCGAAGCGACCCTGCAAGAAACGGACGGCGGCGCCTGGTTGTTGACCGGCCGCCACGATATCATCTTCGCCGCCAGCCGGGACGACTGGCGGTTTCATTTTCTATGGGCGCCGACCGAAGACCAGGCTGCCGACGTGGCCGCCACCCGCCAGTTCGGGTCCGGACCGCGGCCCTGGACGGGGCTCGCCCGCATCGGCGACGGCAAGGCCCGGGACCGGGACGGCGACACGTTTATGATCCGGAAAGCCAATCTCCCCCACGGCGCGGACTGGCACATCTATTCCCTTTTGGACGAGGCGGCGGTCGAGGCGAGCCTCCAGACGCCCTTTTTGCGACTCAACCGGCTCCTCATCCTGGCGCTTTGCTCCATCCTCGCCGCGGCGGCCCTCTTTCTCTTTACCAAGGCCAATGCCGACATCCGCCAGAAAAAGAAAATGGAGACCGCCCTGCGCCGCCAGAACACCTATCTCTCCGCCCTGCAGGAGACGACCGTCGGCATGATCCACCGCCTCGAAATGCAGGCCCTTCTGGAGACCATCGTGGAACGGGCCATCAAATTGATCGGATCCGAAAACGGGTTCCTCTATCTCCTGGAGCCGGAGAACGACGAGATGGTGATGCGGATCGGTCTCGGGGCCTACGAACCTTTCGTGGATCGGCTCCGGGTCAAACGGGGGGATGGACTGTCGGGCCAGGTGTGGGAAAAAGGCCAGCCGTTGTTCATCGAGAATTACAGCATTTGGTCCGAACGGCTTCAGGAGCCGGGTTTCGACGATCTCCGCTCGGCCATCGGCATCCCTCTCATGGCCGGCCCCCAAGTGGTCGGCGTCATCGGTTTAGGGTTTTTCGGCAACGAAATCGGCATCGGGGAAGAAGAACGGCAGCTCCTGTGCCGGTTCGCCGAACTGGCCTCCATCGCCCTGGACAACGCCCGCCTCTATGCCGAACAGCAACAGGAGATTCGCATCCGGCAGAAAGCGGAAGCGGATCTGAGGCAGGCCAACCTGGCGCTTCAAAACCTCGCCATCGTCGACGCCCTGACCCGGCTGGCCAACCGCCGTCGATTCGACGAAGCCCTGGTTCGGGAATGGCGGCGGCTGGCCCGGGTGCGGAAGCCGCTGTCCCTGATCATGCTCGATGTGGACTGCTTCAAGCCCTACAACGACAACCGCGGCCATCTGGACGGCGATCTCTGCCTCCGGGACATCGCCCGGACCATTTCAGAAAATGTCCGGCGACCCGGCGACCTCGCGGCCCGGTACGGGGGCGAGGAATTCGCCGTGATTCTCCCCGACACGCCCATCGAAGGGGCCACCCATGTGGCCGAGGCCATCCGAATGGCGGTGGAGGACCTCCAGATCCCCCACGACAGTTCCACGGTCATTCCCGTGGTCACCGTCAGCGCGGGGATCGCCAGCATCGAGCCCCACCCCGACATCCCCCATCAGCGACTTATCCAGGCGGCGGACGACGGGCTCTACCGGGCCAAATCCTGCGGCCGGAACTGCGTTTACGTCAACGAGGCCCCGGCCCAAGACGCCTCCGCCGCTGCAAGAGGCGACCGGCCCCCGGCCCGAAAGAGCGCCCCCTGACGCCGTATTCAGACGCGCTTGGGGATCGTCGCCACCCGCGCCTCATGCCCTGCGGCGGCAAGAAACCGCCGGACGCTCTCCCGGGGCAGCACCAGCGTCGCCGTGTTCACCAGCGGGTGGGACTGAATCGCGTCGGCCTCCCACAGGGCCGCGTCCACCACCACCTCCACGGCCCGCTCCGCATCGTTGACCACGCCCAGCAGCGTCACCGCGCCCGGTTCCACGCCCAGATACCGCATCAACCGCCCGGCCGATGCAAATCCCAGTTTCGTTGTCCCGAGGACCTCCTTCAACCCCTTCAGATCGACCTGCTTTTCAGCGGGAACCACCACCAGAAAATGGCGCTTCCCTTTGGCATCCCGGATGAACAGGTTTTTGGTCTTTTCGCCCGGCAATTCGGGAACCAGCCGATTCGCCTCCGCCGCGGTACAGACCGCCGGATGGTCGACGCGCTGATAATCGATGCCGTTTTCGTCCAGAAACCGGTAGATGTCGGTCATGAAATTTTCCTTTTCAACTCTCGCTTCAATCGGTATACTGCGCCCTGTTTCGCGCAAACGCTCTCAGATAGAGTGATCGGCCCGACCTGTCAATGCCTGAACGGAAACCCGACGATTGATTGAACCGAAACGCCCATGACCGCCATCGCATATTTCATCTCTCCCCACGGGTTCGGACACGCGGCCCGGGCCGCCGCGCTAATTGAAGCGCTGGCCGATGCCGCCCCGGCATTATCCTTCGACATTTTCACCACCGTCCCCGAGTGGTTTTTTAAAGATTCGCTTTCGGCCCCGTTTCGATATCACAGATTGAAAACCGATGTGGGATTCGTCCAGACCTCGCCGCTCCACGAAGACCTCGACGCGACCCTTTCGGCCCTGGATGGATTTCTGCCCTTCGACCCCGGCGCAACCTCGGATCTGGCGGACACGATCACGAATCTCGGCTGCCGGCTTGTCATCTGCGACATCGCGCCGTTGGGCATCGCGGTTGCGAAAAAGGCGGCTCTTCCGTCGGTGCTCGTGGAAAATTTCACGTGGGACTGGCTGTATGCGGGGTATCCCCGGTTAAATGGACGGTTTCAACGCCACATCGATTACCTGGGGAAGGTGTTCTCAAACGCGGATGTCCACATCCAGACCGATCCCATTTGCCGGAAAACCGGTGCGGATCTCTCTGTCCCGCCCATGAGCCGGAAACCGCGGGAATCCCCCGGCGACGTCCGGAAGGCGCTTTCCATCGGAGACGGCCGGAAAATGGTCGTCGTCACCATGGGCGGCATCCAAGAGCGGTATGGGTTCCTGGAGCGGCTCAAGACCCGGCCGGAGGTGCGGTTCGTCATCCCCGGCGGCGCGGATAAAAAACGGATCGAGGACAACCTCCTGCTGCCGCCCCAGCGGTCCGGCGTCTACCACCCGGATCTCATCAACGCCTGCGACGCGCTGGTGGGAAAGGCCGGATACAGCACCATCGCCGAAGCGTTCCAGGCGGGCGTCCCCTTCGGTTACGTCCCTCGGCCGGGGTTTCCCGAAATGCCGGGCCTGGTGGCCTTTATCGAACGACAGATGCCGTCCATGGCCATCGCGCCGGAGGATTTCGAGGCCGGCGAATGGGTCTCCCGAATCGACGCCCTGCTGTCCATCGGGCGCGTCGCGGAAGCCAGGCCCAATGGCGCGGATACGGCGGCCCGATACCTCCTCGACACGGTCCTTACCGCCCGGCGATAGTGACGCCGCAATCGTTGACGGGGCTCAGGGCCGGATTTTCCTCCTGTTGAGGGCAAAACCCGAGCGGAACTGGCCGGGGACCTCGGCCTGAAGTTCAACACGTTGAATCAACGGATCAGACGATCCTGAAAAACCGAAAGCTTAGACATGTGGAGAGTTTTGGAGACGGGAACGGACTGGAGTCTTCCGCTCCGGCTTATTGTCGAACACCTCCCGAAGTTGAACCACCCGCCCGTCCAGCGTCGCGTTGTGAACGGCTTTTTTCACCTTGGACGCGGCCCGTTTTTCCACATCGAAAAATGAAAACTCCCGTTTCAGGTCGATCTGCCCGATCAGGGCCGAGCGGATGCCCGAGCGGTCGCAGATGAGGCGGACGATGGTGCCTTCGTTGATTTTGTCCAGCCGGCCCACGTTGATGAAGAACCGCTGGGTCGGCGTGTTCTGAAACCGTTCCTTTTTGGTCACGATGGGCGTGGATTTGGCGGCCTTTCGGGGCGGTTTGGCGTCGATATTCCCGGCGTTCCGGTAGTCTCCGAGCAGGCGGTTGAGTTCGCCGGAGACCATCCGCTGGATCAGGTCCTCCTTGGTGAGGTCGCCCAGGGCGTCATAGATTTCCGGGAGGTAGGCCGACAGCGCTTTCTCATCCACCTCGGTTTTGGCGATTTTTTCCGCCGCCCGAAGCAATTGCTTTCGGCAGATGGCGTCGCCGTCCGGGAGTTTTTCAAAGGAGAAGCGGATGCGGCCCCGCCGTTCCAGGTCCCGGACCCGGTAGGTTTCCTTGGGCGTGATCAGGGCGATGGAGGCGCCGGATTTGCCGGCCCGGGCGGTCCGGCCGCTCCGGTGGGTGTAGACCTCGGGGTCGTCGGGAAGGGTGTAGTGGATGACGTGGGTGATGTCGTCCACGTCGAGCCCCCGGGCCGCCACGTCGGTGGCCACCAGGATGCGAGTGAGGCCGGCCCGGAATTTGCGCATCACCGCGTCCCGTTGGGGCTGAGACAGATCGCCGTGCAGGGCCTCGGCCGGGTAGCCGTCCCGGACCAGGTCGTCGGCCGCCTTCTGGGTGTCCAGGCGGGTCCGGCAGAAGACCAGGGCGAACATCCCCGGCGAGAAATCGATGACGCGCCGCAGCGCCGCGTAGCGATCCTTGTGGTGGATCACATGGCAGGTGTGGGCGATGGTGGTCGGGCTCTGATTGCGGCCGCCGACGGTGATTTTGAGCGGGTCTTCGAGATAGTTCCCCGCGATGGTCGCCACAGCAGAAGGCATGGTGGCGGAAAACAGCCAGATCCGTCGTTGGGCCGGCATGGCGGACAGGATCTCGTCGATATCCTCCTGAAAGCCCATGTTCAGCATCTCGTCGGCCTCGTCCAGCACCACATGGGAGACCCGGGAGGGATCAAGGGCCTTGCGCGAGATGAGGTCGCGCAGACGGCCCGGCGTGGCCACGATGACCTGGGACCGGCTTTTGAGCTGCCGGACCTGGTCGGAAATGCTGGCCCCGCCGTAAACCGCCACGATGCGCACCCCGGACAGGCCGGCGGCGAACCGTTGCAGATCGTCGGTGATCTGGAGGCACAATTCCCGGGTCGGGCAGATCACCACGCCCTGGGGGTGGGGCTGTTTCGCGTCGATCCGCTGGAGCATCGGCAGGCCGAAGGCGCCGGTTTTTCCGGTGCCGGTCTGGGCCAGTCCGATGAAATCCCGCTCGCCGGCCAGCAGGGCCGGGATGGCCTGTTCCTGGATCGGCATGGGGGCCGTAAATCCCAAGGTTTCCGTTGCGTTGACCAGTGCGTCGCACAGGCCCAATGTTGCAAAACTCATTTTGTTTCACTCTTTCGATATAAAACGCCGGAAGCGGGTCCGATGGTCGCTTTCGGCGTTCTGTTCATAAAAAACGCCGCCCGACACTTCCGGGCGGCGTTACAGTCGCTTTCAGTCCAGTCGAGGGTTTATACCGCAACCGGAAGCGCTTGGCAATCTTTTTTATGGGGACGGCATCCGGTTTATTGGGACGGCATCCGGGCCGCGTCGTTGAGGGACCAGTCGTAGCCGAGAAAATCGATTTCCACATCCCCGGCTTCGATTCGCCGTCGCCCGGCCTCGGAGTCGGCGAGCCGGCCCGCATGGTCGGCGAAAAATTCATCGAGCGAATCGTATCCGCCCCAGCCCCGCTCGAAATCCTCCCCGTACCAGTCGAATATCTTGGAGACCGCCAGCGTGTTTTCGTCGGGCGCATACCGGTTTCGCGATTCGTCCCTGATAAAACGGGCCGTGCTGTCCGCCAATTGAGATTCCAGCCGGTCGGCCGTCAGGGCCTCGGGCCGCAACGCCGGGCACCCGATGGAAGCGCAGTTGACCACGAAATGGATGCGCGGCTCGTTGTAGGCGCCCGGCGCCCGGATCACGCCGTGTTCGATCCAGTCCAGGCGGCGTTTTTCGCCCAGCAGCGTAAAAAACTCTTTTTTCCAGGGGCTGGAAAAGAACGAGCCCAGGTCTTTGATGGAGTCTAGATCCGGATATTCCGTCAGAATCAATTCGACGGTGAAGGCGTTGTAGGCATTGATCAGAAAGGCCAGTTGTTGGGCCTCTGTCCAGCCGTCGAATTCCGACCGGGGCACGGCCGATAATTCGGACAGGTACGTTTTTAACGCGGCCCGATCCGTTTTGAAATCCGGATATCGCACCCAGGACGCCGAGCCGTCCTCTCCCCAGAATACGTGGGACTTCAGCAGCCGGTCCCATTGAGCGTGCTGGTGGTCGAAGGCCAGGGCGGAAGACGCCGGGAGCGCTAAAACGATGCTCAATATGATCAGAAATGATTTCATTTTCCTCGTCTCCTTTGCCGTTGATCCAATTCAATACGCTAATGGTATGGCCGGACGGGGTCGGGGTCAACCATCTCATTCTCATACACGGCCGCTTTCCCGCCCGGCAGGTCATCCCCGGGCGTCGGATCGACGTGGATGCGGATGTCGATGGCGGCTCCGAACAACAGTTTCAATTTTCTTTCGATGGAGACCCGGTCGATGGCCTGGTCTTTGAGAATGGGACGAAGGGTGAGATCGCAGGAACGATCCTCCCGCTGGACCATCCGGTATTGGACGAAGGCAACGCCCCGAAGAAGCCGACCGATGTCGATGGGGTTGACCGGCGCGCCGGATTCGGACTGGAAGAGCACCGGCCGGCGACCGTCGTGCAGTCGGATTTTAGGGGTCGGTTCGCCGCAGGGGCAGGGAGCGGTTTCCATGGCCCCCCGGTCGCCGGTGCGGTACCGGAGCAGCGGCAGATACGGATTCCGGCCGCCGGTGACGGCGATGTCGCCGGTTTCGCCCGGCGGAAGGGGCCGGTCGCGATCATCGAGGATCTCCACGTAGATGTCGTGGGGCAATAAGTGGAATCCATCGCTTTCCCGACAGGCGTAACCGATGGGGCCGGTTTCGGAAACGGCGTACCAGTCCACGACCGGACATCCGTAATGGATTTCCAGCCGCTCTTTCAATCCGGAGGGCAGGGACAGCGCCGTGGTGAAGAGAATCTCCGGCCGGTGATCGATCCCCAGGCGCAGCATTTCGGCGAAGGCCACCGGATCGCCGGTGACGACCGGCGGGGCCATTTCCCGGAAAAATCGATGGACATCGTCGGGCGAGCGCCATCCGTCGGGGTGAAGATTGACCTTGGCGAATCCGGCTTCCCGCCAGACCGTCATGATGTTGGGAAAGACCACGGACATGGCCTGGGCCCCCACGTTGAGGCAGGCGGTCATCTCCGGGCCGACGTCAAGGGGGATGTCGTATCGGTCCATCACATAGGTCATCATGGCCAGCACCTGGGCCAGGACCCGGGGATGGGTCGGCACGGCGATGGCGTGGCCCGTAGTCCCGGAGGTGTCGTAGGTGATGAGCCGCGAGAGGTCGGC
>CAZZBE010000008.1:4049-50154 GCA_964652715.1 uncultured Desulfobacteraceae bacterium | reverse complement strand
GTCCCTTTGTCCCTCTGTCCCTTTGTCCCTCTGTCCCTTTGTCCCTCTGTCCCTTCACTTTTTCCGCCAACTCAATAAACTCCCCCACCGACACCGTCTCCGCCCGTCTCTCGGGGTCGATTCCGGCCGCTTCCAGCGCGTTCCGGGCCTCGTTCGGGCTCATCCGCAGTTCGCTGCCGGACAGGGCGTTTTTGAGGGTTTTCCGGCGCTGGCCGAAGGCGGCTTTGATGACCTGGAAGAGGAAGGCTTCGTCGTCCGCCGCGTGGAGGGGCGGGTGATGGAAGTCGATGGCGACCACTTCGGAATCCACCTTGGGGCGGGGATGGAAGAGATGGGCCCGGACGACGGCCGCGGATTTGATGCCGGCGCAGTACCGGAGCATCGCCGTCAGCCGTCCGTAGTCCTTGGTCCCGGGAACGGCCATGAGCCGCCGGGCCATTTCCCGCTGGATCATCGCCACCGCCCGGTCCACCCATTCCCGGTCCTGAATGAGTTTGACGACGATCTGGGAGGAGATATGATAGGGGAGGTTGCCCATCACCACCAGGCGCCGGCCCGCTTTTTCGGCGATCCCGCCGATGTCCACTTTGAGAATGTCGGCTTCCAGGAGGTCCACGTTGTCGAGGCCGTGAACCCGAAGTTCGGTCTTTAAAAGATCGAGCAGGCGGCCGTCCGTCTCGACGGCGGCGACGCGGCCGGCGCGCCGGGCCACGGGAACGGTGAGGGCGCCCAGGCCGGCGCCGATCTCCAGCACGGCGTCTTCGGGGCCGATCCCGGCCCGGTCCGCGATCATTTCGGCCGTGGAGGGGTCCGCGAGAAAATTCTGTCCCAGGCTTTTTTTGGGGTCCAGCCGCCAGGCGTTCAGGAGCGCGCGGGGTGAGGTCATGACCGATTCCTTTTTCTTTTTTCTAGTCCTTGACTTTTCGCACTTTACTAGATTAGGAACAGAAGAAGCACTTTTTCAGTGCCTTCGACTTCAATTCTTTCAGGGGAGGGGCGCCATGTCCAGAAAAAAGAAAAAGCCGATCAGTTTCGACGCCATGGTCAAGTTCTTTATGCAGAGCTACAATATCCCGACGAAAAAGGATATCGATCGACTCAGCCGTCGCCTCGATCATATCGAACAGTTGATCCTCAAATCCCTCGAAAGCCCCCGGGGACGCGGCGCGGCCAAGGGCAAGCCCCGATCCGCCATGAGCGCTTCGGATACGGTGCTGGAGGCCATCAAAGATTTCGAGGACGGCGTCGGGTTCGCCGAGATCAAGGACCGGACCGGCTTCGGCGAGAAGAAACTGCGCAACATCATCTATCGGCTCAACGACCTGGGCAAAATCGAACGAAAAAGCCGGGGCGTCTACTGGGCGCCCAAAGAGGCGCCGGAATCCTCCTGACGCGACGCATCTTAGGGGGTTGGCCCGCCGCCTGGCAACATCAAATTCCATTGAAGGGGTGTTTTTAGATGAAAATGTTTACCGATCCGAACAATCCAGGGATCAACGAAGGGGACGTCATCGGCGACCATGAGGTGGAGCGGACCGCGGAACTGCCCCATATCAATTCCTTTTTCTACGAACTGGTCCACCGGTCCACCGGCGCGCGCCACGCCCACATCAGCCGGGCCGACGCGGAGAACACCTTTTCCGCGGCGTTCAAGACCGTGCCCCGGGACGCCACCGGCGTGGCCCACATCCTGGAGCACACCGCCCTGTGCGGCTCCCGGACGTATCCGGTGCGGGACCCGTTTTTCTCCATGATCAAACGCAGCCTCTCCACGTTCATGAACGCCTTCACCGCGTCCGACTGGACCATGTACCCCTATTCGACCCAGAACCGGAAGGATTTTTACAACCTGATGGATGTCTACATGGACGCGGCCTTCTACCCGCGCCTGGACCGGCTCAGCTTCCGCCAGGAGGGGCACCGGCTGGAGACCGAACCGACGGCCGGCGGCGACGATTTCGAACTGGTCTACAAGGGCGTGGTCTACAACGAGATGAAGGGCGCCATGTCCTCCCCGGACCAGGTCATGGGCCGCGGTCTGATGAACGCGCTCTATCCGGACACCACCTACGGCAACAACTCCGGCGGCGACCCGGCGGCGATCCCCACCCTGACCTGGGAGGGATTGCGCCAGTTCCACCGGATCCACTACCATCCCAGCAACGCCTTTTTCTACACCTACGGCGATCTCCCCCTGGAAAAACACCTGGCGGTCATTCAGGAGAAGATCCTCGGCCGGTTCAGCCCGATCGATCCGGGAACCGCGGTTCCCCCCCAGCCGCGGTGGGATGCCCCCAAAACCGTCACCTATGCCTATCCCCTGGCGGAAAATGAAGATCCGGAGAAAAAGAACCAGGTCTGCATGGCCTGGCTGACGGCCGACATTCAGGATGCCTTCGAGGTGCTGGCCCTGGAACTCATGGAGGGGATTCTCCTGGGCAACGCCGCCGCGCCCCTGCGAAAGGCCCTCATCGATTCCGGCCTCGGATCCTCCCTTTCCGACGGCACGGGCTTTGTGCCGGACCACCGGGACACGATGTTCGCCGCCGGCCTCAAGGACGTCCGGCTGGCCGACAGCGAGCGGATCGCCGGGATCGTCCTCGACACGTTGTCGGAACTGGCCGAAAAGGGGATCGACCCCCGCCTCATCGCATCGGCCATCCACCAGACCGAGTTCCACCGGAAGGAGATCACCAACACGCCGTACCCCTACGGCCTCAAGCTCTTTCTCTCCTTCTGCGGCCCGTGGTTCCACGGCGGCGACCCGGTGCGGGCCCTCCGGTTCGACCAGGATCTCCGGGACATCCGGGCGGCCATCGACGGGGGCTTCTTTTTCGAAGAGCGGATCCGGACCCATTTCCTGGACAATCCCCACCGGGCGACGTTTCAACTGGTCCCGGACCAGACCCTGGAACGGCGGGAGAACGAGCGGGTCCGGGAGGAGCTGGACCGGATCAAGGCGGGGCTGTCCCCCGAGGAGGTCCGGGAGATCGAGGCGGACGCCGAGGCCCTGGAAGCCCTCCAGGCGTCGGAGGAGGACCTGTCGGTCCTGCCCACTTTGGCCCTGTCGGACATCCCGGCCGACGTGCCGTCGGTGACCGAAACCGCCGTCTACGACGAGATGAGCGCCACGCTCTACGAGCAGCCCACCTCCGGCATTTTCTACTTCACCGCCGCCGCCGGGGCCGGGGGGCTGGAGCGGCGGCTCCTCCCCATGGTCCCCTTTTTCTGCTACGCCTTCACCCGCATCGGCACGTCCCTTCGGGACTACACGGAGATGGCCCGGGAGATCGCCACCTACACCGGCGGCATGGGCGTTTCGGCCCATTCCCGCACCCGGTTCGACGCCGAAGGATCGCCGCTGCCCTTCGTCGCCTTCAACGGCAAGTGCCTGGCCCGGAACGTGGAGAAGATGTTCACCCTCATCCGGGAACTCATCTGCGATTACGATCTCGCCGACCTGAAGCGGCTCAAGAGCCTGCTCATGGAATTCAGGGCCGGCCTGGAGTCGATGGTGGTCCACAACGGCCACCGGCTGGCCATCGGACTCTCGGCCCGGAATTTCTCCCCCACCCACGCCCTCAACGAGATCTGGAACGGGGTCCACCAGCTGAAGGCCGTCAAGGGGATCGCCGGGGACCTGTCGCCGGCGCGGCTGGAGGCCCTGTCGGCGGATCTCGCCGCCATCGGTCGAAGGCTTTTCTCCCGGAACAATATCCGCATGGCCCTCATCGGCGAACCCGACGTCCTTCAGCCCTCGGTGAACGCCGCGGCCGCCCTTCTGGAAGGACTGGAAGGGGACGGGTCGGACGGGTTCCGCCCCCCCGACGTGGCGGTGGGCGGCGGGATGCCCCGGGAGGGCTGGTCCACCTCCACGGCGGTCTCCTTCGTGGCCAAGACCCTGGAGGCGGTCCGCATGGACCACGAACACGCCCCGGCCCTGGCGGTCATCGGCAAGCTGCTCCGGTCCCTCTACATCCACCGGGAGATCCGGGAGAAGGGGGGCGCCTACGGCGGGTTTTCCATCTATAACCCGGAAGACGGCTTGTTCAGCTTCGGGTCCTACCGCGATCCCCACATCGTCAACACCCTTGATGTGTACGAGGGGGCGGCGGCGTTTATCCGGTCGGGCCGGTTCGCCGAAGAAGACGTCAAGGAGGCGATCCTCCAGGTTTGTTCCGATATCGACAAGCCCGACCCGCCGGGCCCGGCGTCCCGCAAAGCCTTCTATCGGGGGCTGCTGGCCCTGTCCGACGGGGAGCGGAAGCGGTACAAGGAGCGGTTGCTGGCCCTGGACCGGGACGCGGTGACGGCGGCGGCCGGGGCGTATTTCGCCCCGGACCGCGGCGCGGCGGTGGCGGTGATTTCCGGCGGGGAGATGCTCAGGGCCGCCAACGAAAAGATGGCCGGCCCGCCCCTGGAGATCGCGGCCATCTGACGAATGTCCCCAAACCGAAACGGCCCGGGAAGCCGGGCGAAACCCACATAAAAGGAGGCCCCATGGAGAGGCAGGATGTGATGGAAATCGCCGAAGGGTTGCGGCTGATCGAGGAAGGGGTGGAGAAGATCCAGCGCGTCATGCGGGACAAAAAGATCAAGTCCATCCAGGATATGGCCGCGGAATTGATCCCCATTTTCGAATCCCACGACAACGAGTTGTCCAGGGATGTGATCAAGAAATTGGGCTAAAGCGCCCATCGAAGACCGGTTCCGGCGGAGGGGCGGCCCCGCGGTTCGACCCTCCGCCTATTCTCTTGACGCTGTTTTTCAAACTCTATATAACATTAGCGGATCATACTCTGTTTCCCAGCGCCGCCGGCGAGAATCGCCGTCCGGCGATCCCGTGTTCCTTTTCCAGACATCCCCGGACCTACGGAAGAGAGCCGTTGGATGGCGCCCCGGAGCCCGTAATTTAGACCGGAGCCCGTAATTTGAAAACGATTCTGGTGGTAGACGACGACAGGATGATTCTCCGTCTGGCCCGGGAGGCCCTGAAGGAGGAGGCGCTGGGCTATGCCGTCCGAACCGCCCAAAACGGCGAAGAGGCCCTGAAGATCATCCAGTCGGAACCGGTGGATCTGGTGATGACCGATCTCAAAATGCCGGGGATGGACGGCTTCGCGCTCCTCTCCCACATGAACGGCCGCCACCGGGACATCCCCGTGATCGTCATGACCGGGTACGGGTCCCCGGAGATCTCCCGGCGGCTCCAGCGGAAAGGGGTGTTCGACACCATCGAAAAGCCCTTTGAGATTGATGCGCTGCGGGGGAAGATCGCCGAGGCCTTCAACGGCGATTCCAAAGGGTTCATCCACGGGTTCACCCTGCCCAATTTCCTCCAGGCCGTCCAGGTGGAGGAGAAGACCATCACCCTCCGGGTCGGCTCCCAGGGCCGGGTGGGATACCTTCACATCCATGAGGGGGATCTCATCGATGCGGACGTCCAGACCCGGAAGGGGCTGACCGCGGCCCACGAAATCCTTCAGTGGTCCGATCCCGAGATCGAAATGCAGGGGCTCCGCTCCCGGAAGCGGACCATCCGGATGCCCCTCATGCGGCTCCTGCTGGAGTCCTCCCAGCGGCGGGACGAGAGTTGCGGCTTTCCCGGAGAAGAAGACCCGCTTCAGCGGGGGATTTTCATGGCCGAGGCCCACCATTTCAAGGCCGCCCACAAACTCCTGACCGAGGTCCTCAAAAAGACGCCCCGGCGCGCCGACGCCTGGTTCTGGTATTCACGGATCGTCGTCAACCCAAAATCCATCGAAGCGGCCCTGGGCAATGCGGCCAAGCTGACCCGGGACGCCCCGCATGTAAAGGAAGAACAGGACCGGTTCCGCAAGGCCAAACCGGCCCTGGAAGGCGAAGCCGTCCGCCGCTGCCCCTTCTGCTGGGCCCCGATTTCGACCCGGTTCGTGGAGTGCGGGATCTGCCGGTCCCATCTGTCGGTCCAGCCGGCGCTTTTTGCGTCCCCCCTAACGGCCGACAAAAAGGTCATGGAAAGGGCCATCGAGCGGTACACCCGGGTCGTGGGCCGGGAGCGGAACACCACCGCCTATTATTATCTGAGCATGGCCCACCTCAACGCGGGCCGCTGGGAGGAGGCCCTTCACCTGTTCCACAAGCTGGTCAATCTGGCCCCGGAGCGGAAGGTGTTCTCCTATCAGCTCCGCCGTCTGCTGGACCACATGGCTTCCCGTGAATCGGACGGAACGGCCCAGGCCGAAACGCCGGCCCCCGAGGCCCCGCCCGCCGACGCCGAAGGGCGGCGCAAGCGAATCCTGGTGGTGGAGGACAGCCCCACCACCCGGAAGGTGATCGCCATCACCCTGGGCCAGCAGGGGTACGAGGTCATCGAAGCCAAAGACGGCCTCGAGGCCCTGGGCAAGCTCAACGACCGGTCCCCCCACCTCATCCTGCTGGACATCGTGCTTCCCCGGATGGACGGGTACGCCATCCTGGACATCATCCGAAAGCAGGAGCAGTTCCGGAACGTGCCGGTCATCCTCCTCACCAGCAAGGACGGGGTCCTCAGCAAGTGGAAGGGGCGGTGGGCCGGCTCGACGGCCTACCTGACCAAACCCTTCGATCCCAAAAAACTGGTGGCAACCATTGAAAAACATCTATAGACAGGAGCGCCCATGGGCAAGGTGAAACTGCTGGTGGCCGACGACAGCCCCACCCATCTGAAACTGGCCAGCGAACCGTTTCTGGCCGAAGGCTACGAGGTGGTGACGGCCGTGGACGGGGAAGAGGCCCTGGAAAAGGCCCGGTCCGAGCGGCCCGCCGTGATCGTCCTCGACGTGGTGATGCCCAAGATCAACGGGTTCCAGGTCTGCCGCCGGATCAAGCGGTCCCCCGATCTCAAGGACATCAAAGTAGTGCTGCTGAGCAGCAAAACCCAGGAGAGCGACATTTTCTGGGGCCGGAAACAGGGGGCCGACGCCTACGTCACCAAGCCCTTCACCGAGGCCCAGCTCCTGGACGCCGTGACCGGGGTCCTGTGACGCGCCCCGCCCCCGCCGACCCGCCGTCCCTGGCGGATCTGGTGGAGGAGATCGACCGGGAGACCGCCGCCCTCCCCGAAGCGGACCGTTCCCCTCAGACCGGGCCCGAAGGGCCGGAACCGGGCCGGGCCGTCGAGCCCTGCATCCGGTTCACCCTGGGCTCTCTCCTGATGGCCATCCCCATGGCCGCCTCCCTGGAGATCAACCCGCTGGGCCGGGTGACGCCGCTGCCCAATCTGCCGGGCTGGCTCCTGGGGGTGGCCAACCTCCGGGGGGAGATCGTCTCCGTGGTCGATCTCGAGGCGTTTCTGGGGCTGGCGCCGGCCGGCGACGGGCCCGGCGGCCGCGGGCGGCCCCGGATGCTCATCCTGGTCCGCGATGCCGAGACGACCATGGGCCTGGCGGTGGACCGGGTGGCGGGGCTCTTCCATCTGGACCGCCGGGCCGCGGTCCGGCCCAGCCCCTACCGGGAGGGGGATCCGGAGGAAAAAATGACCGCGTATCTCGAAGGGGTTCTGCCGCCCGAGGCCGCCGGCCTGGACGACGAACGCCGGCTGGTACACCTTCTGGACATCCGCGAGCTGCTGACTTCGCCGCGGATGACCGCTTTCATGGCCGAATAGGAGACCGCCCGTCATGTCGAGAACGCCCGCCGACGAAATCGTCCGGGGATACATCCAGGAAGTGGAGGGCTACCTCGCGCCCTTGCGGGAGGGGATCGCCGCCTTCCGGGATGATCCGGAGGCCCGGGGGGCCCTGGAGGAGGTCCACCGGATGGTCCACACCATCAAAGGCGCCTCCGCCATGCTGGATATGGAAGGGTTGAGCCGGATGGCCCTCCAGATGGAGGACGCCGTGGAGGCCCTCCTGGACGGCCGGCTCGCCATGGACGACGCGCTGCACGACGCCATGACTGGCGCCGTCGACCGTTTCGAGGTCTACTGCCGGGATTTCCAGTCCGTCGGGGTCGACGGCCGGGCCCTCCTGGCCGGGACCCTCGCCGATTTCGCCCGGAGCCGCGGAGACGACGGCGACGGGGATCCGGCCCTCCTGGCGGACGTGCCGGAACGGGAGGGCGGACCGTCGGCGGTCGGAACCTCCGAACGGGCCGACGATTTCGCCGCGGACTTCGACGACCTTCTGGCCGATGAACCGGCGCCGGACGACGACTCCCTGATGCCGGACGACGGCCCCCTCATGCCGAACGGTCCGCCGGACGGTCCGCCGGAATGGCGGACGGCGGAGGCCGGGGTCCCGGCGGTTCCGGCTGAAGATGCGGCTTTCCCGGAACCGGCCGAAGCCGATCTCCTGGAAAGCTTCTACGAGGAGGCCGAAGACCATCTCCAGGAAATGGGCCGTTCCCTGGACGATCTGGCCGCCGGGGTGACGGCGCCCATGGCCATCGGGCCCGGGGAGCGGGAGCCGCTCCGGCGGATCCGCCGGGCGGTGCATACCCTCAAGGGGGCGGCGGGGGTCACCGGTCTGTTTTCCATCGCCGATTTCGCCCACCGGTTCGAGGATCTCCTGGACTGGCTCTATGAAACGGCCGACAGGATCACCCCCGAAGCGGTGTCGGTCCTCATTGATTCCGCCGACCTTTTGGAAGGGATCGTGGAGGCCCCGGAAACCGATTTCTCCGGCCGGATCGACCGGCTGCGGGCCGCCTATGCGGGGATAAGCGGAGGGGAAGGGCCGGCCGAAAGAGCGGCGCCCCCGGACGACGACCCGGGGACGGACGCGGCCCCGCCCGCCACGGCCATGGCCCTCTACCGGCCGGGCCGGACCCTCCGGGTGGACATGGCCCGGATGGACGAGCTGGTCAACCTCTCCGGCGAGTGCATCATCGCGGGCGCCGCCTTCGACCGCCAAATGGCCGCCTTCGGGGAGGCCGTCGAAGAGCTGGAGCTGGCCCGGAACCGGCTCCGGGAGATCGCCCGGGACATGGAAATCGGCTTCGAGGTGAAGGGGCTGGCCCGCATGGGATCGGCCGCGGGCGGCGGGGAAGGGCCGGCGAAGGCGGCGGCGGATGCGGAGGCCTTCGATCCCCTGGAGCTGGACCGGTATTCCGAACTCAACCTCATCATCCGGACCCTCAACGAATCGGTGATCGACGTGGGGGCCCTCCACACCACGCTGGCCGGGGTCCACGGCGAACTGGAGGGGAGCCTCAACCGCCAGCGGGTCCTCCTGAGCGAACTGCAGGAAAAGATGACGCGGACCCGCATGACCCCCATGGGGACCATCACCCACCGGCTCCGCCGGACCGTCAGGGACGTGGCGACCCGGCTGGGCAAATCGGTGCGGCTGGTGGTGGAGGGGGCCGACATCGAACTGGACCGGGGGGTGTGGGAAAAGCTCATCGACCCGCTCATGCACATCCTCAGAAACGCCGCGGACCACGGCATCGAATCGCCGGAGGCCCGCCGGGCCCTGGACAAGCCGGTCATGGGCACGGTCAAACTGGCCGCCAGCCGGGAGGGGAACCAGGTGGTGATCCGCATCACCGACGACGGGGCCGGGCTCGACTACGGCGCCATCCGGAAGGCCGCCGCCGGGGCGGCGCCGGACCGGAACATCGATCGGAACATCGGCGCCCTCCCGGACGAGGAGGCGGCCCATTTCATCTTCTATCCCGGCTTCAGCACCCGCCGGGAGGTCAGCCCCCTGTCGGGACGGGGCGTGGGCATGGACGTGGTCAAGGAGAACATCCAGGACCTCCGCGGCGCCATCCGGGTGCGGTCCTGGCGGGGCGAGGGGACCCGGTTCACCATCCGCCTTCCCCTCACCCTGGCCGCCGTCCGGGCACTGCTCTTCACCGCGGGCGGCCAGACCTACGCCATCCCCCTGAGCGAGGTGAGCGAGATCCTCCGCATCTCCCCCGACGCCGTCGCCGGCCAGCGGGGGGACGTGGTCCGGATCCGGGACGCGTTGCTCCCCCTCTACGATCTGGCGACGGTGCTGGGGGCCGGACCGGGGCCCGAACGGGCGGCCGACGGCCATCCCCTGGTGATCGTGGCGGAGGCGGGGGACCGGCGGGCGGTCCTGATCATCGACGGGCTGGTGGGGCAGCGGGAGATCGTCATCAAGGGCATGGGCGCCCACCTCCGGTACGTCAAGGGCGTCTCCGGCGTCGCCATCATGGGCGACGGCGGCCTCACCCCCATCCTCAACGTGGCCGATCTTATCGGAGAGGAACCGGAAGCCGGCGCCGCCCCGCCGCCGGACATGGCGGCTTCGGCGAGCCCCCTTCGGATTCTGGTGGTGGACGACTCCGTCTCCATCCGGCAGGTGATCTCCCGCCTCATGGCCGAACAGGGATGGCGGGCGGAGACGGCCCGGGACGGGGTGGAGGCGTTGGACCGCATCCGGGAGTTCGGGCCCGACCTGATCGTGCTGGACATCGAGATGCCCCGGATGAACGGTTACGAGTTTCTCAACGCCGTCAACGCCCAGCCCGATCTCCGGGAGATCCCCGTGGTGGTCCTCACCTCCCGGACCGCGGGCAAGCACCGGCGGCGGGCCATGGCCCTGGGGGCCCGGGGATACGTGGTCAAACCCTACGACGACGCCGAGTTCATCGACCTGGTGTCCCGGTTGACCCAGCGCTGACGGCCGGCAATGGATTCGGAAGGAACGACCCCATGATCCAGGTGTTGATTATCACGGCCGGGGACGGCCGCTTCGGCGTCGATCTGCCCCGGGTGGCCAATATCCGAAAGGCGGCGCCGGATTCCGGCGACCGCTTCGCCCCCCCCTGTCTGGCCGACCTGATGGACCTTGCCGGCGGAGCGGATGATGCCGGCGCGGACCAGGTGGTGACCCTGACCGGGGATCGCGGCGAGGTCTCCCTGCGGGTGGACGGGATCGGCGGCGTGGCCAACGCCCATGAAGGGGAGATCCTGCCCCTGTCTCCGGTGTACGGGGAAACGGCGCGCCGGTTTTTCCCCCGGGTGCTCCTGGCCGAGGCGGGTCCGGTCCTGATGCTCGATCCCGAAGCGGTGGCGGGGATCGCCGACGACCATCCCCCCGCGCCCCCCCGGCTTCCGGAGGCGGAACCCGACGCCGCGCCCCCGCCGTCCGAATTGTCGGAGGCGGAACTGGAGGACCGGCTCCTGAAACTGATCCTCTCGGAACCGATGACCCGGCGGATCGAGACGATGATCCAAACCCTGTCGAAACCGGCGGCGGAACGGGGCCTGTCCCGCCTGAAACAGGCCCTGAAACGGACGTAACCCATGGCGGAAGACCGATCCCAAAAAGTGCTCATCTTTCCGGCCCAACCGACGGGGGGCATCGGTGGGGGCGGCCTCCTTTTCCTCTTCAGCATGGGCCAGGTGGAAGACATCCTGAAGTCGGCCCCGGTCCATCCGGTCCCCTTTGCCCCGCCCCACATCCAGGGGATGGCCCGGTGGCGGGAGCGGGTGTTGCCGGTGATTTGGCCGGAGGGGTGTTTGGGGGTGGGGGGAGAGGGACAAAGGGGTGGAGGGACAGAGGGACAAAGGGGTGGAGGGACAGAGGGACAAAGGGACGGAGGGACAGAGGGACAAAGGGGTGGAGGGACAGAGGGACAAAGGGACAGAGGGACAGAGGGACAAAGTGAGGGCGGGGATCGGTTTATCGTCGTTCGGACGGTGGTGGGGGAGGGGGCGGACCGGCGGTCGGAGCGGGCGATGTTCCGGGCCGGGGGGCCGGTGGAGCTGCTGCCGGTGCCCGGGGGGGCGGCGCCGGCGGCGGTCCCTGGCGCGATTCGGCGGGCCGATCGGGTTCGGGCCGCCTATGCGTGGGAGAACCGGACCATCATCGTTCTTGACACGGGCCGGATACTGATGGAAAAAGGCTGAATAAGAATAGGGGACAAAGAGAGTGACCAACAGGAGGTGTTTTTAATGGAGAACAAGCGCGGAGCAAGCAGCCACGCCTCGTCGTGGTCCGACTGGGGGCCGTTTCGGGCGATTTCCGAGAGCATTCGCAACAAGCTCCTGGTGTCGCTCCTGGCGCTCTCCCTGATCCCACTGGTCATCCTGGGCGTCGCGACCTATCTCATCACCTCGGGCGCGCTCATGGACAACGCTTACGACGCCCTCCGAACGGCCCAGGCCAACAAGGCGGCGGCCATCAAAAACCATTTCGACGGCCGCCGCGGCGACATGACCGCCCTGGTGGAGACCGCCGACGCCCTCCGCGCCAAAGCTTTCAACCGGCTCGTCGCCATCCGGGAGCTGAAGCGGAACCTGGTGGAAAGCTACTTCTTCGAGCGGATGAAAAACCTCCGGGTGATGACCGAAACGCCGTTGCTGAGCGAGGCGTTGCGGGCCTTCGACCGGGTCTCCGGCGCGGTGGGGGGCGGCTCCTGGCGGGAGGTGGAACAGGCCTACGGCCCCTTCCTGGTCAACTTCAACGAAACCTACGGGTACTACGACACCTATCTCGTCTCCGGCGACGGGAAGATCCTCTACAGCGTCGGCCAGGCCGGCGATCTGGGCGCGACCCTGACCGTGGGGGACCTGGCGGACAGCCCCGCGGCCCGGGCTTTCCAGCGGGGGAAGGAAGGGGTCGCGTTCGAGGATTTCGACCTCTATGCGCCGGCGGAAGGCGAGGCGGCGGCCTTTATCGCCGCCCCGGTCCGGAGCGGCGACGCCCTCCTGGGCGTGATCATGGCCCAGATCTCCGTGGACCAAATCGACTTCATCATGCAGGGGCCGGCCACCCTGGGCACGGGCGTGGAGACCTACATGGTCGGCCCGGACCGGCTCTTTCGGTCCAATTCCGTCTACATCACGGAGCGGACCATCGTCAACCCGGCCTTCCGGGTGGAAACCGAGGGCATCGGACAGGCCCTGGAGGGGGAGAGCGGCCGGTCCGTCTCCATCAACTATCTGGGGGAATTCGTGCTGTCGGCCTGGACCCCGGTGCGGGTCCACGACCAGCGGTGGGCTCTGGTGAGCGAAATGACCATCGCCGACGCCTTCGTGCCCGGCGCGGCGGAGGGCGAGGCGGATTTTTTCACCCGGTACAAGGAAGAATACGGCTACGACGACCTGGGACTGGTCAACCCCGACGGCTTTCTCTTTTACACCGTGGAAAAGGGGCCCGACTACCGGACCAATCTCATGGCCGGTCCCTACAGCGACACCAACCTCGGGCGGCTGGTGCGGCGGGTCATGGAGACCCGGTCCTTCGGCATGTCGCCCTTTGAACGGTACGAGGCCAGGGACAACGAACCGGCGGCCTTTTTCGCCCTGCCCCTCGTGAACCAGGACCAGGTGGAGCTGGTGGTGGTCGCCCGGTTGTCGGTGGCGTTGATCGACGCGGTCATGCAGGAGCGCTCGGGCATGGGGGAGACGGGCGAGAGTTTCCTGGTGGGCCCCGACGGCCTGTGGCGGAGCAATTCCCGGCGGATCGAGGCGGGCGCCGTGCTCAACCCGGAATTCCGGCTCCCGGCCGAGACGGCCCAGGCCATGACCCGGTCGGCCGGCGCCGGGGTCCGGGAGAACGTCCGGGGACGAAAGGTGCTCCGGTCCTGGTCGCCCCTGGTGGTCTCGCCGGCCACCGGGGCGTCCCCCGGGGTCCGATGGGCCGTGGTCTCCGAGGTGGGGTACGACGAGGTCCAGGCGCCGATCCGGAACCTGGCGACCCTCACCCTCGGCTTTCTGGCGGCGGTGGCGGTGATCGTGATCCTGGCCGCCCTGTGGCTCTCCCGGGGTCTGACCACCCAGGTCCGCCACATCAACACCCTTTTTGAAGAGATCGGCACGGGGAATTTCCAGGCCCGGACCCCGGTCACGGCCCGGGACGAGCTGGGGACCATGGCGGGTTCCCTCAACGCCATGCTGGACAACACCCTGACCCTGATCCAGAGCAGCGAGGAGCGGGACGCCATGCAGTCCTCCATCATGCACCTTTTGGAGGAGATCAGCGGTCTGGCCGAAGGCGACCTGACGGTGCGGGCCGAGGTGACCGAGGACTTCACCGGCGCCATCGCCGACTCCTTCAACGACATGGCGGAGCAGCTGGGCGAGGTGGTGAAGAACGTGAAATCGGTGACCGTCCAGGTGAGCGCCACCTCCCAGGATGTGAGCGCCTCCACCGAGGACCTGGCCGAGACCAGCCAGCGCCAGGCCGCCCAGGTGGAAAGCGCCATCGCCGCCATCGACGCCATGGCCGGCGCCATCCGGCAAGTGGCCGAAAACGCCGGGCGGCTGGCGGAGGTCTCGGAGCGGTCCACGACCAACGCCCGGGACGGCGCCGAGGCGGTGCGGCGGACCAACACAGCCATGGAAACGATCCGGGAGCACGTCCAGGAGACGGCCCGGGCCATCAAGCGGCTGGGGGAGAGTTCCCAGGAGGTGGGCAACATCGTCCAGCTCATCAACGACATCGCCGACCGAACGTCGATTCTGGCCCTCAACGCCTCCATCCAGGCCGCCATGGCCGGCGAGTCGGGCCGGGGCTTCGCGGTGGTGGCCGAAGAGGTGCAGCGGCTGGCGGAACGGTCCACCAACGCCACCAAGCAGATCGACACCCTCATCAAGAACATCCAGGGCGAAATCGGCGAGGCCGGGGCCAGCATGGAGGAGTCCATCCAGCGGGTGGTGGAAGGCTCCGAACTGGCCGACGGCGCCTACGGCCAGCTCCAGGAGATCGAAAACGTGGCCGTCCAGCTGGCCGAGCTGATCCAGTCCATCTCCACCACCTCCCGGCAACAGGCCCAGGCCTCCCAGGAGATCGCAAAAACCATGGCGTCGGTGGGAGAGGCCAGCGCCCGCACCTCGGAGGCCGGCCGGGAGACCGCCGCCGCCATGCGGAACCTGGCGGTGGTCTCCGACCGTCTGAACGAGTCGGTGTCTGTGTTTAAGCTGGAGGAAGAGTGAGGAAAGGGACAGAGGGACAAAGGGACAAAGGGACAAAGGCGCAAAGGAATGCGCATGGTTTGGTTTTGGGTCGGCGTCCGTGTTGTCCACTGCGTCCACACCGTCCACTTCGTCCACCAAGCTGAAACGAAGATCAAGGCGTGAACGCTCGAACGTGCGAAGGGGCATGAACAAGGAGAGACTATGTTAAAAAAGGTCGCGTTGACGGCGGTTGCGCTGTTGCTCCTTTCAGCCTGGGGGGCGGCCGGCGCGGAACCGGTGCGGATCGGGTTGAACTACCCGGAGACCGGGCCGTATTCCGTCCAGGGTCAATATCAGCTCCAGGCGGCCAATCTGGCGGTGGAGGAGATCAATGCCGCCGGCGGCATCGCCGGGCGGCCCATCGAACTGGTCATCCGCGACACGGCGTCCCGGCCCGAGAAATCCGTCGCCAACGTGGCGGAGATGATCGACAGCCACGGGTGCGAGATGATCTTCGGCGGGTCGTCGTCAGCCGTGGCCATCGAAGGCGGCAAGGCGGCCAAAGCCCGGGGGAAGATCTACTTCGGAACGCTGACCTATTCCAACGCCACCACCGGGGAGGAGGGCCACAAGTACATGTTCCGGGAGTGCTACAACGCCTGGATGGGGGCCCGGGTGCTCTCCTACTATCTCCGGGAACGCTACCTGGCCAACCGGAAATACTTCTACATCACCGCCGACTACACCTGGGGATGGACCACGGAGCGGTCGATCCGGAAATTCTCCAACACCTCCAACTCCCGGCGGCACCGGTCCGTGCCGACGCCGTTTCCCGGCGCGACCGAGGCCGACTTCCAGAAGGCCCTGGACGCGGCGGCGGCGGAAAAGCCCGACGTCCTGGTCCTGGTGCTCTTCGGCAAGGACATGGTCACGGCCCTCCGCCTGGCCGCGGAGATGGGGCTCAAGGAGGCGGTTCAGGCGGTGGTGGTGCCGAACCTGACCCTGGGGATGGCCGAAACGGGCGGCCCCCACATCATGGAAGGGGTGATCGGGGCCCTCCCCTGGTGCTGGAAGGTCCCTTACGCCTACGACCACAGCCGGGGCCGGCGGTTCGTGGAGGCCTTTGCCGGCCGGTACAATTCCTACCCGTCCACCTCGGCGGCGTCGGCGTATACGATCCTCTACCAGTACAAGGCCGCCGTGGAGCGGGCCGGAACCTTCGATTCCCGGGCCGTCGTCGGCGCTTTGGAGGACCACCGGTTTACGCTGCTGAAAGACGGGCAGCAGTGGCGGGGCTTCGATCATCAGTGCATCCAGACCGTTTATGCGGTGCGGTGCAAGTCGGCGGCCGAGGTGGTCAAGGACCGGTTTCAGCAGGATTATTTCGAGATCGTCAACGAGATGGACGGCGTCGAAGCCGCCCGGAACCGGTTCAACTGGGAATACATGCGGCGCAAAGAGGGCAAACCGATTCAGCTCGAATGGTGAAGCAAAGGGAGACGATGGATAGAGAAACAGAGGAACAACGGCACGGGAGCGCGACGGCGCCGGGGCGGATGCGGATATGGACGGCGGCGGTATTGCTGATGGTGTTCGCGGCCGCCTGCGTGCCCCGGATGTCCATTGAAAGCCGGTCCGAGAACCAGCTCCATGCCGCGGCCGAGTCGGCGTTCCGGGCCAGGGACTATCCCGAAGCCATGCGCCTCTATCAGGGCTACCTGCGGCAGTATCCCCAGGGCCCCCACACCACGGCGGCGCTGATGCGGATCGCCGAGATTCAGATGGCCGAAGGCCGGTACGAAGCGGCCCGGAACACCTACCGGCGTTTGATGGACCGGTTCCCCGACAGCGGTCTGGTCCCGGACGCGGCGGTGGGCGTTCTGAAATCCTTTTACGCGTCGGGGCAGTACAAGGACGTCATCCGGTACGCCGACGATCTGCTCAAAAAAGTCCGGTCCCCGGACGACATCCGGCGCCTCTACCTGGTTCTGGGCGACGCCTACATGGCCATCGACTCGCCCATCAACGCGGTCTATTATTACAGCATCTCGGAGCAGTACGCCCGCTATCCGTCCCGGGACCACCGGGAAAAGATCGACCGGGCCATTTCCCGGCTCTCCGCCGCGGACATCGAGGTGCTCCTGGAGCGAATTCAGAAGGACGAGGACATCCGGGGCGCGCTTCTCTACCAGCTGGCCGTCGTCCACATGCAGGAGGACCGGAAGGAGGAGGCGGGCCGGGTGGTCTCGGAGTTTCTCCGGAAGTTCCCCGATCACCGGAAGGTCGAAGCGGCCCGGAATCTGCTGGAGGAATACGAAACCCTGCCCCTGGCCAGCCGCCACACCATCGGCTGTTTGCTGCCCCTGAGCGGCGCCTACAAGGTCTACGGCGCCCGGGCCCTGCGGGGGGTGGAACTGGCCCTGAGCCAGGCCAGCGGCATCCACCTGGTCATCCGGGATACCGGGTCGGAAGCCCGGACGGCCCTGCTGGCGGTCAACGATCTGCTGGATGCGGCGACCCCCTCGGCCATCATCGGGCCCATCATCACCGCCGAAACCGCGGCGCCCGAGGCCCAGACGGCCCGGATCCCCCTCATCGCCCTCACCCAGAAAGAGGGCATCCCGGCCATGGGCGACTTCGTGTTCCGCAACTTCATCACCCCCCGAATGCAGGTGGAGGCCCTGATCTCCCATGCGGTTCGGGAGATGGGACGCTACCGGTTCGGCGTGCTCTATCCCAACGAGAAATATGGATTCACCTTTCTCGAACTGTTCCAGGAGGCGGCGGCCGCCAACGGCGGGACGGTCACCTCGACGGCCGTTTACGAGACGCGGGAGACCGACTTCCGGAAGTCCATCCGGAGCCTGCGGGGCGGCCATCGCGGCCGCGACCTGGGGTTCGACGCCCTGTTCATTCCCGACGCGCCGCGCAAGACCGGGCTGATCCTGCCCCAGCTGGCTTTTTACGACATCCGGACCCAGCTCATGGGCACCAACCTGTGGCATTCGGAACAGCTCCTGGGGATGGCGGGGGATTTCGCCGAGGGCGCCGTCTTTCCCACCGGGTTTTTCCCGGAGAGCCGGTCCCCGCACGTGGTGGATTTCGTTACCGATTTCCAGGGGACCTACGGAGAGGTCCCGGGCTTCATCGAGGCCATCGCCTATGACACGGCCCGGTTGCTCATCCAGCTTTTGAGCCGGCCCGACATCCGATACAAGAGTGCTCTTCAGGAACAGCTGGCCCGCGTCCGGGATTTCCCCGGCGTCACCGGCCTGACGTCCTTCGGTCCCTCCGGCGAGGTCCGCAAGGACCTCTATCTACTTCAGGTCCGGGACGGGAAATTCGTGGATACGGCGGAGGGGGGCGTGGCGATGGCCCCATAGCGCATAATTCGCAGGTTCGCAGGGGCGAATAATTTTTCGCCCCCTACAGGCGATCGATCGAGACTATCGGTATTCTAAATCGACAAACGGCGCAAAAAACGGCCGGAGGCATCGACGCCCCCGGCCGTTTTGTTTTCATGAAAAAGCAGACGGACCCTGATCATTGTTTTGTCGGCTGTCGGCGGCGTCATGGGCTATTTGTTTTTCAGTTGGCCCTGGCCGGTGGCTTCCAGCACGCTGTACCAGAGGCGGCCGTCCGGGTTGACCTTCTTCCGCCGGCCGGCCGAGGCCGACAGGGGGACATGGACGAACTGATTGTTCCAGTGGCTCACCAGCATCCGGGTCTTTCCCGCCAGGGCCGCGTGGACGGCGTCCCGGCCCAGGAACGAACAGAAGACCTGGTCGTTGGAATTGGCCGGCAGGCTCCGGATGAGGTAGCTGGGGTCGATGTATTTAAGGGAGATGTGGACGCCCTTTCGGGTGAAATACTGATTGATCCGGTCCTTGAGAAACAGACCGATGTCGTGGAGCCGGATGTTGCCCGACTCGTCGAACTGCTGTTCCCCCTTCTGCATCTCGGCGAGCATCTGCTGGCCGGCGCCTTCGGCCGCCACGATCACCGCGTGACGGCGGTCCGCCAAACGCCGCTCCAGGCCCGCCAGAAGGCCGCTGTCTCCCTCCAGGTCGAAATCCACCTCCGGGATCAGCACGAAATTGACGTCCTGCTGGGCCAGGGACGCCTGGCAGGCGATGAACCCCGAATGGCGGCCCATGAGCTTGATGAGGCCGATGCCGTCGGGGTATCCCTCCGCCTCGTTGTGGGCGGCCCGAATGGCGGTGGTGGCCACGTCCACGGCGGTGTCGAACCCGAAAGAGCGGGACACCATGTAGATGTCGTTGTCGATGGTCTTGGGGATGCCGACGACGCTGATTTTCAGTCCCCGCTCGTCGATGGCGTCGGAGATTTTGGAGGCGGCCATGAGGGTGCCGTCTCCGCCGATCATGAACAAGGCGCCGATATTCATCCGCTCCATGCAGTCGATGATCTGCTCCACATCCTGGGGGCCCCGGGAAGAGCCGAGAAAGGACCCGCCCTTTTTGGCGATGTTCACCACGACATCGGGGGTAAGGTCCACCACTTCATGGCCGTAATCGGGAATGAAGCCCTGGAGGCCGTACCGGATGCCGTAGATGTTCCGGACCCCGTAGCCGTAGTAGAGTTCCAGCACCGTGGCCCGGATGATGTCGTTTAAGCCCGGGCAGAGCCCGCCGCAGGTGACCAGGGCGCATCGAAGCTTGCGGGGATCGAAGTAGATGTGCTGGCGCGGACCGGCCTTTTCAAAGGAGGGGAGCGGATGACGGCTTTCGACGGCCATGGAGATGTTCTCAAGGTTCATGTCGATGAGAATCCGCTCCGTTTCGTCCACGAACCCTTCGCCGTGCTCCCCCATATGGAGGGGGGAGGGGATTTTCGCCGGTCCGATGGTGGGTATGTCAGTGCTGATGGTGTCAAAATCCATGAGGTCGCCTTTTCGTTGTTTCGGTTAGAAATGGCCGATCTGATCAGACTGCATTCAATCCGACCATATCACAAAATAGTATGATTCCGCAAAGGGGATGCGGGGAGCGCGATGCGGGAAGGGTCCTCTATGGACGTTTCGATTCGCAGTATCTGCTCCGAGATCAGCCCGGCCAGTTCGTGCTTCATGAGCCGGTTGACGAAATCTTCCCCGGTCCTGGATCCCGGGAAGACCGAGATCCAGGCGTTTCGCTGGGATTCTTTGGCCAGGAAGAGCGCCTGATCGGCGGCGCTCACCACCTGCTCCCAGTTCAGTCGGTCCGGCTCACGGCGCAGGAAGGGGTAGACGGCCAGGCCGATGGAGCAGGTGCAGCGGACGGGGCCGCGGGATTCGATCTCGAATTCGTGGGCTTCAACGGCGGAGCGGATGCGTTCCGCCAAAACCGTCGCCTGTTCCCGCCGGATGTGTCGGGCCACGATGAGGAATTCTTCGCCGCCCCACCGGACCAGGGTGTCCGATTCGCGGCAGATCCGTCTTAAAATCTCGGCCGTCCCGACCAGCACGGCATCCCCGGCGTCGTGGCCGTGATTGTCGTTGACGGTTTTGAAATGGTCCATGTCCAGGAGCAGGAAGGCGATGTCGGCCTCCTCGGGCGGGGCGTCCCGGCGGCCTTCCACAAAAGGCTTGTATTCCCGCTGGGTCAGGGCGATGTCCCGCTCGATGGTCTGGCGGAGGTACCGCCGGTTGTTCAGCCCCGTGAGATAGTCGGAGACGCTGGCGATCTCCAGCTTCTCGTTGGCCTCCTCCAGCAGGTCCCGCTGCCGTTTCAGGAGCCCTTCTTTCCGGCGAAGCGCCCGGTAGCGGGAATAGGAGAGGAACCCGATGATGGTGATATAAAGCGCGATGTGGGGGACGCTCAGAAGATAGAGCGTCACGCTCCGGCTGAAGACGAAATCAAACCCGGACATCAGCCCGCCGGCTACCGCCCCGGCCGCCAGAAACCCGATGCTTTTCAGGAAAAAAAGCGGACCGCCGAAGGCGAAGCAGACGTCGGTATAGCCGAGAATGATAACCACGGACGGATAGAGATCGAAGGAGATAATGTGCAGGGCCAATCCCACGTTGAAGCCGTCGAAGAGGGTGAGCCGGAATTCCGTCCGAATGGGCCGGGAGGACGTTGTCGAGACCCGGTAGACCCCGGCGACCCAGACGGCGGTCCAGGCCGCAAAGACGGCGAGGGGCCAGACCGGCGCCCCCTGGGCCTTTAACGCGAAATAGCTGATGAACGCCCCGTATCCGTAGGTGAGGATGCGAACCAGGAGGTTGGCCAGGATTACCGGGCGGGCGGTTTTTTGTTTGTCGATAGGTCGGGTCATGTGTTGTGCCGGAATCCTCCTGTTCGGTTTTTTCGTCAGAGGGATTATAATGCGTATTTTCGAATCGGTTCAATGGTTTTTATTTGACGGACCGGTGGTGCGATGGAATAATCAAAGAAATCCGGATTTCCCGAGCCCCAAGTCGAAAAAGCGGAAAAGGCCGTTAAGGAAGCTGGCGAAGAACCGGAAAGCTTTTGGGCGAGGTTCAAGAAGGCGGCCCCCGGCAGGATGCGCGCGAGGAGGGCGGGGCGCTGAACGCCCAGTGGAAGAGGCGGGGCGATTTGTCCAGTGAGAAGGTGCTGAAGCAGTTCGGGGCGATTCTGGCGGCCATGGGGTTTTCGGAGAATGTGCTTCAGGCGATAACATGCTTTACGGTCGGTTTTAAGGGAGATTTCAGGGCAAACTACAGCCAACACCCCATAGGCGCCGGCGCATATCGACCGGTATAATGATTATTGTAAATTGTACTTAACCATCCAAAGGAAGAAAGGAGTCGACACCATGGCCAAGAAGGGCGAAATCTACAAATGCGATGTCTGCGGAAATGTTGCTTACATGCTCGAAGGCGGGGAGGGCGATCTGGTCTGTTGCGGTCAGGATATGCGTCTGCTGAACGAAGAGGAGAGCAAAAGCTACAGCGTAACCGATTTGCCGAAACCGGGTTCGCCGTAGTCCGCGGTTCCCCTTAAACCCCACGGGCCGGCCGTTTTCGGGGCCGGCCCCGTCGCCCCTCCGCCACGCCGTGAAATTCCATCTCAACATCCCGTGTTTTCCCTTGAAATCGAGAAGGAGGTAAGTGTATTGTCCCTCCATGCGCATCCAAGGCAACCACCTCACCTACCAGTACCCGAATTCCCCGCGCTATGTTTTCAAAGACCTCGATTTCAACATCCCGGAACCGGGATTCCACGCGCTCTTCGGGCCGTCGGGGGTGGGGAAGACGACCCTGGCGCGGCTGCTGGCCGGGCTTGAAAACGGCTATTCCGGACGGTTCCGCACCGACGCCGTCTCCCGCACCCTCTATTCCTACAACACCGAGCGGCTGCCGGGGTGGACGGGGGTGGGGGATCACCTCCGGGGCGTGACCCCCGATCACCGGCGGGACCTTCTGGACGAACTCATCGCCACCTTCGGATTGACGGAGCATCTGGGATCGCGGTTCCGGCAGCTCTCCATGGGACAGCAGAACCGGGTCAACCTGGCCCGCTACCTGGTTCAGGATTTCGACGTCCTCATCATGGACGAAAGCCTGGCCAACGTGGACGAGGCCACCCGGGAAAAGATCATCCTCGGCATCAAGGCGGCCTTCTCCGGCAAGCTCTTCCTTTATATCTCCCACAACGTCGCGGAAGTGGCCCGATTCTGCCGGGAGATCCTGGTGCTGCGGGGGGCCAGGCGATCCCCCCAGGCGGTGTCCGTTCAGGGGCGGGATCAGAAGGACGGCCGGCGTCCCCGCCAGGACGACCTGGAGCGGACCATGCTGGAGATCGTCCATGCTGCATAGGCGGCTCTACCAGTTTCTGATCGTTTACCTGATCGGAATCTCCGCCCTGCTGGCCTTCAAATACGGTTTCAACCTGTCGGACTACGTGATCCCCGGCGTCGGGATCATCCTGAAGGCGGCCCGGGATGTCTTCCTCCGCTACCTGGCGGACACTCTCAACACCCTGGGGGTGGCCGTGGTGGGCCACATGATCTCCATTTTTCTGGCCACCCTGGTGGGGATTCTGGGCCGGGGCCGTTCCTGGGCCGGGTCGATGATCCGGGCCGCCGCCTACAACATCCAGGCCTATCCCATCGTGGCCGTGGCCCCCATCATCTTCATCCTCCTGGGCGACGGCCTGGGGTCCCGGCTGCTCATCGCCGCCATGATCTGCTATTTCCCCCTGCTGCTCTCCTTCATGGGCGTCTTTTCCGAGCCGATTCGGGACATCGAGCATTTCTTCGACGCCACCGGCCGGATGAACTGGCGGCTTCAGGTCAAGATCCGGGCCTTTGAAAATATGGGGAAACTGACCACCGTCATCGTGGGCAGCGCCACCATGGCAATGGTGGGCACCATCGTGGCGGAATTCATCGCCGCCGCCGACGGCATCGGGTACAGCATCCGCATCGCCTTGTACCAGAGCGATCTGGCCAAGATTCTGACGGCGCTGTTTTTCATCGGGATTTTCACGTCCCTGTACCTGTTCTGCCTGGAATGGGCGGGATACCGTATCGGAAAGGCGTTCGAGACAACCAAAGAGGGGAGGGGCTCATGACAAGAAACCATGCCGTCCGGGTCTGGATCCTGGCGGCGCTCCTGGCCGCCATGGTCGGGGCCGCCTGCACGCAGCAGGAAGAGGCGCGGGAGGCGCCGAAGATTCCCGAGATCACCTATCGGCTCAAGTGGCTCTTCAACACCAGCGTGGCGGGCGAACTCTACGCCATGGACCACGGGCTATTCGAAGCCGCCGGACTATCGGTGGCGGTCAAACCCGGCGGACCGGAAAAGGACGCCATCAAGGAGCTGGAACTCGGCCACGCCCAGTTCGGCGTGGCGTCGGCGGACATGGTCATCCGGGCCCTGGCCAAGGGATCGCCGGTGGTGGTCGCGGCCCAGCTCTTCCAGGTCAACCCCCTCCAGTGGATCTACCGGCCGGCCCGGACGACCATCGAAACGCCGGCCGATCTAAAGGGGAAAGTGCTGGGGGTGACCTTCGGCGGCAACGACGAGGCCATCATGCGGGCTTTGCTGGCCAAATACGGGATCGCCGAAAGGGACGTCGAATTGTACAGCGTCCGGTACGATTACACGCCGTTTTATCAGGGGAAGGTGGACCTCTGGCCGGTCTACCGGAACGCCCAGGGGGTCATCCTCCAGGAGAAATTACAGGAAGAAGGCGAGACGGCGGCCTTTTTCGATCCGGACGCCGCCGGCATCCAGTTCGTGGCCAATTCGGTGGTGACCACCCGGGAGATGATGGAAACCCGGCCCGAGGTGGTGGACCGGTTCGTCGCGGCCCTGCTCAAGGCCTGGGAAGCGGCCATGGACCCGGCCAACTCCGAAGAGACGGTCCGGATCATCCACGAGTACGATCCGGACACGCCGCTGTCGCAAATCCGCAAGCAACTGGCCCTCACCCGGGACTTCGTCAAACCCGGCTTCGACTTTACGATCGGGACCATCGACGTCCCCGCCTGGTCCGGGACGGAGCGGATCATGGTGAACCAGGGGCTGGCGCCGGGACCGGTGGATGTGAGGGCCGCGTTGACGACGCCTTAAACAACCAAAGACAGCCTATTCACAGGGCAGGATCGCTTCGGGATCGGCCCCGGCGCCGAACCAGACCACGGCGTGGTTGCCGGAGACGCCCACTCCCATGGATTGCCAGTTCTTGCCCTCCCAGATATCCTTTTCCAGCATAATATTGTCATGGCCAGGATCCGACTTCCACGAATTGAAGGCGTCTTCCGCCGTGGCGCCGCCGCTGGCGAAATACGCGTTCTCATAGCCGTTGCCGGGATAATCCGTGATTTCCTTCGGCTTGTTCCACATGCCCTCGGCGTTGGCGTGATCGGGGGTATAGCAGACCGGATTCCAGAGGTCGGGCTTGGCGTCGGACCAAGAGTGGAGATTGCAATCGCCGGTGTCCGGCGCGTTTTGGTTGAGATCCCAGACGTGCCACTGGGCCACGGTGGAGAGGGACCGGGAAACGGGGATTTGCGCCAGATCGGCGCTGGCCCGATACTGATTGATGAAGCCGGCCAGCAACTGCTCCTCGGTGTTGAGGCAGAATCCCGGCGGATTGACCCCCGAGGACTGGCTTGTGATCAAATTCATGGCGAAAATGGCCTCGTGGACCCCGATCCGGCCGTCTCCGTTTACATCGGCGGTTGCGGCGACCCCTTCGCCCAGGGTCGGGGCCTCGCCGGCCGCCACCTGCAACGAGGTCGTCACGTCCGATAAGGTCACGCCTTCGGTTCCATCCACATCCCCTTTGCCGGCCACCAGGCACCCCGCCAGGAGGATGAGTCCGATCCCCCATGCGCACCACTGCTTCCTGTTCTTCGTCCCGCTCGCAATCGTCTTCATGGCATCCCCCTTTCCCATAAAAAAACAGCCGGTTAACGAAATCAGCACAGAAACCTTCAGTCGATTTTACAGGAAACCGATCCGAAGGCAAGGAGACGGGTCAGTTTTCGGACAGGCGCTTTGAGCGGGGATGGCGATGGGGGCGATGAAGGAAAGGCTGCAAGGCCGGGCGGCAAGGGGCCGCCCGGCAAGTCGGGGAAAATAGGGATACGACTCAGATGCCCAGGTAGGCTTTTTTGACGTCCTCGTTGGCCAGAAGGCTGGCGGCGGAGTCGGTGATGGTGATGCGGCCGTTTTCCATGACATACCCGCGGTTGGCGATCTTCAGGGCCAGGTTGGCGTTTTGTTCCACCAGGAAGATGGTGGTTTTGTTTTCGGTGTTGATCTTCTCGATGGTCTCGAAGATCCGCCGGACCATCATGGGCGCCAGCCCCAGGGAGGGCTCGTCCATGAGCAGAAGCCGCGGGCGGGCCATGAGGGCCCGGGAGATGGCCAGCATCTGCTGTTCGCCGCCGCTGAGGGTGCCGCCGGCCTGGCGCCGCCGTTCGGCCAGGACGGGGAAGAGGTCGAAGATGTACTCCAGATCCGTTTTGATCTCGCTCTTGTCGTTGCGCAAAAACGCCCCCATGTCCAGGTTCTCCATCACCGACAGAAACGGGAAAATCCGGCGGCCTTCGGGGACCTGGGAGATGCCCATGGCGACGATGGCGTCGGGCGCCATATCGTGAATGGGCCGGCCCGTGAAGAAGATCTCCCCCCGCCGGGGGGGGACGATCCCGGAAACGGACATGAGGGTGGTGGTTTTGCCGGCGCCGTTGGCGCCGATGAGACAGATGATCTCCCCCTCGCCCACCTCGATGTCGATGCCTTTGAGCGCCTGGATGTTGCCGTAGTAGGTGTTGACGTCGATCAGTTTAAGCATCGGGGTCCTCTCCGAGATAGGCTTTGATCACTTTGGGGTCGTTTTTGATCTCGTCGGGCGATCCCTGGGCGATCTTGCGGCCGTAATCCATGACGAAAATCCGGTCGGACAGGCTCATGACCAGCTTCATGTCGTGTTCGATGAGCAGAATGGAGATCCCCTCCTCGTCGCGGATCTTTTTGATCAGATCGTCCAGCGCCCGGGTCTCCTGGGGGTTCATGCCGGCGGCCGGCTCGTCCAGGAGCAGCAGAAACGGATCGGTGGCCATGGCCCGGGCGATCTCCAGCCGCCGCTGGGCGCCGTAGGGCAGGTTTTTGGCCAGTTCGTTGACGAACTCCGACAAGCCGATCCGCTCCAGGATGTGGCAGCTGTGATCCACCACCGTCTGTTCTTCGTCCCGGGCCGATTTCAACCGGAGCATGGCCCCGGCCACGCCGGTGCGGGTCCGGCAGTGGCGGCCGATCATGACGTTTTCCAGCACCGTCATGTTCTGGAAAAGCCGGATGTTCTGGAAGGTCCGGGCCAGCCCTTTCTCGGTCACATGATTGGGCTTGAGGCCGTTGATCCGCTCCGCATGCCCGCCCGGCGGGGTGATGAGGATGTCGCCCTGGGTGGGGCTGTAAAGGCCGGTGATGCAGTTGAAAAAGGTGGTCTTTCCGGCGCCGTTTGGGCCGATGAGGGCGGCGATTTCCCCTTTCCGCATATCCAGATCGAGCCGGTCCAGGGCCCGGAGGCCGCCGAAATCCATGGTCATGCTCTTGACGTCGAGTATCGGTTCCATAGGCCGCGTCAGCTTCCGCTCCCTCCGTTAGGCGCTTTTCCGCCGTTCCCTTTAAACTCGTAGACCCTGCGCACGCCGCTGACCAGCCCCTGGGGCCGGAAGACCATCATGAGCACCAGGATGCCGCCGAAGAGGATCATCCGGTAGTCCGAAAAGGCCCGGAGATATTCCGGCAAAAGGATCAGCACCAGGGCCCCCAGGATGACCCCGGGAATGGAACCCATTCCCCCCAGCACGACGATGGAAAGGATAATGGCCGATTCCAGGAAAGTGAAGGAGGCGGGGTTGATGAAGGTGGTTTTGGCGGCGAATACGACGCCCGCCATGCCGGCCCAGGTGGCCCCCAGGGCGAAGGCGGTCAGTTTGGTCCTGGTTTTGTCGATGCCCATGGCCTGGCAGGCGATCTCGTCTTCCCGCAGCGCGATCCAGGCCCGGCCGATGCGCGAGTTCTGGAGACGGTTGACGAAAAACACCGTGAGGATCACCAGGCCGATCAACACGAAATAAACGTAAATGGTGGCGGTGTTCAGTGACATGTCGATGCCGAAAAATCCGGGCCGGGAAATGCCGGCGATGCCGCTGGGGCCGAAGGAAAATTCATTCCAGTTCTCCAGAATCAGCCGGATGATTTCCCCGAAGCCCAGGGTGACGATCGCCAGGTAATCGCCCCTGAGGCGCAGCACCGGATACCCCAGCAGAATCCCGAAAAGCGCTCCCAAAAGGCCGCCCATGGGCAGGGCGATCCAGAATCCCAGGCCGAAATGGTAATTGAGCAGCGCATAGCTGTAGGCGCCCACCGCATAGAAGGCGACGTATCCAAGGTCGAGAAGCCCGGCCAGGCCGATGACGATGTTAAGCCCCAGCCCCAGCATCACGTAAATCAGGGCGGTGGACATAATCGTGACCTGATAGGTGGAAAACAGAAAGGGAAAGACGCAGACAAAGGCGACCACGAGGCCGACAATGGACCGCGAGAGCCGGGGACGGTCCATGATGCGCTTGACAAGGGGGGCCTTCCCCCCGCCGGCTTCCTTCCGTTTGAGGCCGGCCTCTTTGCGCTCCATCATATAGCGCCAGACAAAGGAGATCGCAAAGCTGCCCGCTCCGACGACGATCAGATTCCGCCATCGCCACTCGACCACTTCTTCGATGGGATTGACCCGGACGACCATGATGGGGAAGGTCAGAAACATGAACCAGAGGGAGACGAGAACCGATCGTTTGATTTCAGCGAGTGTAATCATGGGGCTATACCTTCTGCGTTGTGGAGCGTCCCAGGATCCCTTCGGGCCTGAAGATCAGGATGAGGACCAGGAGGGTGAAAGCAAACACATCCTCGTAGTCGCTGGAGACATACCCGGTGGCGAAGCTCTCGGTCCAGCCCAGGACCATGCCCCCCAAAACGGCGCCGGGCACGCTGCCGATGCCGCCCAGCACCGCGGCGGTAAAGGCCTTGATCCCGGCGATAAAGCCGATGTAGAAATTGATCATGCCGATGTGGGAGGCGATGAGCACCCCTCCGACGGCCGCCGTGGCCGATCCGATGATGAAGGTGAAGGAGATGACCCGGTTGACGTTCACCCCCGACAGCAGCGCCATATCCCGATCCTGGGCCGTGGCCCGCATGGCCTTGCCCAGGCGGGTGAATTTGATCAGAAAACTCAGGGCCGCCATGACCAGGGCCGTGGTGAGAACGATGATCACCTCGGCCGAACTCATGATATGGGCATAGGGTTCAAGAAATCCGAATTCGGGCATCAGGGACGGAAACGGAAGAAAATCGGATGTCTGGGCCAGCAGGACGTAATTCTGAAGAAAAATCGACATGCCGATGGCGCTGATGAGAGCCGACAGCCGCGGGGCCTTGCGGAGGGGCTTGTAGGCGAGTTTCTCGATGGTGAACCCGTAGGAGGCCGCCCAGATCACCGCGCACAGCGAAGCGATCACCAGGATCGACAACTCGTTGAACCCCAGCAGCGTCAGGACGCTGGCCACGATGAGGGCGGTGAAGGCCCCGATCATGTAAATTTCGCCGTGGGCGAAGTTGATCAGCTCAATGATGCCGTAGACCATGGTGTACCCCAGGGCGATCAACGCGTAGATGCTGCCCCGGGTCAGGCCGCCGAGGAAAAGCTCGATAAAATATTCCATGGTAGCTGCCTTGCGAAAGGGATGGAGGGTCGAATGCGAGGTGCAAAAAACGGGGGGCGGACCGCCGGAAGGGGCCCGTCCCCCGAAAGTGCAGGGGCGAAAAATCTTTCGCCCCGCCCCTGCACCGGATCTATTTCACCTCGATGTAGGCGCCGTTGCGGACCTGGTACATGGAGAAGCCCACGCCGATGGCGTCGCCTTTCTCGTCGAAGGAGATCTTGCCCAGCGGGGTTTCCACCCATTCGTTGCGAAGGGCCTTGGTCACGGCGTCATACTCCGTGGAACCGGCCTTTTCGACGGCGTTGAGCAGGGCCTGGACACCGGCATAGGCGTTGAGGAAAAAGGCGCCCGGATCGGCGCCGAAGGCTTCCTGGTGTTCCTTGACGGCGGCGATGGCCAGGGGATTCTTGGAGGTGTCCCGGGGGCCCGTGGCGTAGACGCCCTCGGCGTATTCCTTGGCGACCTTGATGAAGGTGTCGTCCTTCACGCCGTCGTCGGAGATGAAGACCGTGCCCATCTTTTTCTTCCGCATGCCCATGACGATCTTGGAGGCTTCGGGATGATAGCCGCCGAAGATGACGCCGTCGGCGCCGGAGCGCTTGATCTTCTGGACGATGGCGGAATAGTCCACGGCGCCGGGGGTCACGCCCTCGTAAAGCACCACTTCGGCCTCGTCGGATTCTTCGATGAACTGTTTGGCGAATTCGGCCAGTCCCTTGCCGTAGTCGCCCTTGTCATGGATGACCGCCAGCTTGGAGAGGCCCAGTTTGTCGATGGCGAAATCCACTTCCAGCCGGGCCTGGGCGTCGTCGGACGCGATGGTCCGGAAGAAGTTGGGATAGTCGCCGCTCTGGGTCAGGGCCGGGTTGGTGGCCGAGGGGGACAGGACCACCACGTCGGAGGCTTTGTAGATGCCCATGGCCGCCTTGGTGGCGCCGCTGCAGATGTGGCCCAGCACGATCGGCACCCCTTCGGACACCAGCTTGGTGGCCGTGTTGGTGGCCACCTCGGGCTTGCAGACGTCGTCTTCGGTGGTCATTTGCACCTGTTCGCCCAGAACCCCGCCCCGGGCGTTGACTTTTTTCAGCACCAGCTCCGCCGCCTTGATGGAGGGAATGCCGTAGGAGGCCAGGTCGCCGCTGTGGGCCCCGGCCACGCCCAGCACCACCGGCTCCGCGCAGAATCCCGCGCCCGCCGCCGTCAGTACCGCGAACATCCCGGCGATCAATACGGCTGCCGTCTTGGCGGCCACTGTCTTTTTCATGCCTTTTTTCACCATCTGTTTCCTCCTCTTGGTTTTGGTTATAGATGAAACCGCTTATAAAATCCCCTATATATCCATGTGGTTCATCGGAGTCAAGCTAAATATCCGTTCCGGGATTTTATTTAAAAAACCTTGCCCCCCCCGGCGGTCTTTGGCTACAATACCGGCCCGATGGATCGAAAAGGCGCCGCGGGCGCGAAGGAGCGGACAATGCAAGGAGGTCCTTTGAAAAAAATCGGGCTGTACATTAAAAAAGATTCCAAGGCCGCCGAAAGCGCCGATGCGCTGGAGAGCTGGCTCCATCGCCGGGGGCTGACCGTCGTCCGCCGGGAGAGTTCGCCGCCCGGCCGCCGGATCGAAGATCACCACCTGCCCGCGGCGCCCGGCGACCTGGACTGCATTTTCGTACTGGGCGGAGACGGCACCTTTCTCAGCGCGGCCCGCTGGGTGGGGAACCAGCCGATCCCCCTTTTGGGCGTCAAATTCGGCGAGGTGGGGTTTCTGGCGGAAACGGCCGAAGAGGATCTCATCTCGGCCGCCGAAGCGGTGCTGGCGGGCGACTACAGCCTCACCCCCCGGATGCGGCTGGAGATCGAAATCCGGCGGGAGACCGAGAAGACCGTTCACGAAACCGTTTTAAACGACGTGGTCATCAACAAGGGGGCCCTGGCCCGGCTGGCCTCTATCGAGACCCACATCAACGGCCACTACCTCACCACCTTCCGGGCCGACGGCCTCATCGTGGCCACCCCCACCGGTTCCACCGCCTATTCCCTGGCCGCCGGCGGACCGGTGATCCACCCCTCGGTGAAAGGGATCATCCTCACCCCCATCTGCCCCTTCACCCTCACCAACCGTCCGCTCATCGTCCCGGACGCCGCCGAGATCCGGATCCGGCTGTCGGAAAAGGCCTCCAACATCATGCTCACCTTCGACGGCCAGGTGGGGCTGACCATCGACGAAACCGACGCCCTCGTCATCCGCAAGGGCCCCCACCCCGTCCAGATGATCACCATGCCCGGGCGCCACTATTTCGACGTGCTCAAGGCCAAGCTTCGCTGGAGCGGCGGACGGGTTTAGCGATTCGGCGGATACAGCCTTATTTTAATTTGACATATCACCGAGTTTTGGGTAGAAGTTAGGGGTCTGTAGAAACCATCCTGCCGTTTTTTAAAGGATTCGGAACGAGGAATCTCCATGGGAATCATGAAAAAGCACCCAGCCGTCTTTCTGGGTATCGGAATCACCGTCCTGTTTCTGTTGCTGGCCCTGATCAAGGTGGATTTCATCGACGCGCTGGAGCTGAAGCTGTACGACGTCCGAATGAATCTTCGGGGCGGCGGCGGAACATCCGACGCCATCGTGCTGGTGGACATCGACAACGACTCCATCGAAAAGATGGGCCGCTGGCCCTGGCCCCGGTCCCGCATCGCCCAGGGCATCGACAAGATCGACGCCGCCGGCGCCAGGATCATCGGGCTGAACATCATCTACAGCGAACCCCAGGAGAGTTCGGCCCTCAAGGAACTCACCTACCTGACCGAGATGCTGGCCCAGACCGCCAAGGATCCCCAGGTGCTCAAGGCCATGCAGGAGGCCCGGCAGCGGCTGGATCACGACCGGCAGCTGGCCGGCGCCCTCCGGGCGGCGGGCAACGCGGTCCTCCCCATTTTCTTCAAGCAGTCCCTGGTGGCGGAAAACGCCCGTGAAAACGCCCTGTCCCTTAAGGACGAAACCCTCCGGAACGTGGACGCCCCGGAAGACGCGACGGCGCCCGAAGGGGGCAAGATCGTCATGCCCATTCCCCCCTTCCGGGAAGCGGCCATGGGCCTGGGCCACGTCAACCTTTTTTACGACGTGGACGGCAAGGCCCGCCGGGAGCAGCTGCTCTACCGGTACGGCGGCCTCTATTTCCCGTCCTTTACGCTGAAGATCGCCGCCCTGTATCAGGATGTGCTGCAAAAGAACATCTCGGCGACCCTGGGGGAATCGGTCACCCTGGGACTCACGGAGATGCCGGTCACCCGGAAGACCGAATTTCTGGTGAGCTTTAAGGAAGGCGAGGCGCCCTTCAAACGGTACTCCTTTTTCGACGTGGTCGCCGACAAGATTCCGGCCAGCGTCTTCAAGGACCGCATCGTCCTCATCACCCCCTCGGCCTCGGGGATCATGAACCCGCTCTCCACGCCGGCGGCCAACGTCATGTCCGTGGGCGAATTCACGGCCCACGTTATCTGGTCCATGCTCAACAAGCAGTTCATCCGGAAGCCCGGCTGGAACGCGACGGCCACCTACGCCATGATCCTGATCCTGGGGCTGGTCATCGCCTTTCTCATGCCGCGGCTCAGGGCTCTGGCGGGGGGCATTGTCTTCGCCGGTCTGCTGATCCTGATGGTGGGCGGCGCCATCTACATGTTCACCGCCCAGGGGCTCTGGATCGAGGTCGCCTACCCGCTGATCCAGCTCATCATCGGCTATATCGGCGTGGCGACCCTCAGCTTCTTCGTCGCCGAAGCCCGCAAAGAGAAGGTCGAAGAGCAGTCCGCCGAGACCAACCGGATGCTGGGCATCTCCTTCCAGAGCCAGGGGATGCTCGACATGGCCTTCGACAAATTCCGGCGGGCGCCGGTGGACGCGGAGATGAAGGACGTCCTCTATGGCCTGGGCAAGGACTATGAGCGGAAACGTCAGTTCACCAAGGCGGCCTCGGTCTACGAATACATCGAACAGCACGACCCCAAATACAAGGATGTGGCCCGACGGAAGAAAAAGCTCGTGGAGGCCAGCGAAACCATGATCTTCGGCGACGGGTTTCTCACGGGCGCCGCCTCCAGCGACGATCTCCTCTCGGCCGGCGGCGACACCAAACCGACCCTGGGCCGGTACGAGGTCTCCAAACAACTGGGCAAGGGCGCCATGGGCGTGGTCTACCTGGGACAGGACCCCCGGATCAACCGGACCACCGCCATCAAGACCTTCAAGTTCTCGGAAGATTACGAGCCCGAAGAGGCCGAGAAAATGAAGGCCAAGTTCTTCCGGGAGGCCGAAAGCGCCGGCACCCTCTCCCATCCAAACATCGTCACCATCTACGATGCGGGGGACGAACAGGATCTGGCCTACATCGCCATGGAATACCTGGAGGGCGAGGACCTCCAGAAATACACCAAAAAGAGCAATCTCCTGCCCATCCGGAAAGTCATCGAATATGTGGCCGACATCGCCGACGGCCTGGATTACGCCCACGAAAAGGGGGTCGTTCACCGGGACATCAAGCCGGCCAACGTCATGCTCCTGAAAAGCGGCATCATCAAAATCACCGACTTCGGCATCGCCCGGATCACCGCCGACTCCCAGACCCAGACCGGCGTGGTCAAGGGGACCCCCCACTACATGTCCCCCGAACAGATCTCCGGCGAAAAGGTGGACGGCCGGTCGGATGTCTTCTCCCTGGGCGCCATGATGTTCCAGATGCTCACCGGCACGGTCCCCTTCAAGGGCGACAGCCCGGCGGCCCTGATGCACCAGATCATGAACACCCCCCATCCCAATCCCCGGGAGATCAACCCCCGGGTGATCAAGCCGCTGACGACCATCATCGACAAGGCCCTGGAAAAGGACCGGGAGAAACGATATCAGCGCGCCAGCCACATGGCGGCCCACCTGCGGACCCTGGGCAAGAAGATCGACGCCCATGCGGCCCAGAAGAAGAAAAAGGCGGCCGGAGCATGATCCGCGCCGGTACGGGGGCCGCCGCCAGGACGGGAAAGGGAAACGGATTGGGGAGAAGCGAATGATAGTCGTTGAAGCGGCGGGCCAGACCGACGTTGGGAAAAAACGAAAGGGCAACGAGGATACCCTCTACCTGGACGACGACCTCAAGATTTACGTGGTGGCCGACGGCATGGGCGGCCACCAGGCGGGGGAAGTGGCCAGCGGCCTGGTGGTCAGAACGATCCAGGATTACATGCAAAGCATCCGGAACAACGACGACGCCGAGGAACTGGTGGACATCGACCAGCGCCTCTCCAAGGAGGCCAACCGGCTCCTTTCCAGCATCCATCTCGGCAACCGGGTCGTGTTTCAGAAGGCCGAGGACAAGCCCGGCTACAAGGGGATGGGGTCCACGGTGTCGGCTGTTTTTTTCACCGACCACACGGCCATCGCCGCCAATGTCGGCGACAGCCCCATCTACCTGATCCGCGGCGACGAGGTGAGCAACCTTTCCGTGCCCCACACGGTGATCGCGGAGCAAATGGCCATCAACCCGGACGCCGAGCGGCAACTGAGCCACAAATTCAAGCACATGCTGACCCGGGCCATGGGGATCGAACGGACCGTCGAGCCCGACACCTGCGAGATCCAGTGCTTCAAGGACGACGTCATCGTCATCGCCTCCGACGGCCTGACCGACAAGGTCCCGCCGGAAGAGATCCGGGATGTGGTCCGGGAACACCCTCCCCAGGGGGCCTGCCAGTCGCTGATCGACCTGGCCAACCACCGGGGCGGCGACGACAACATCACCGTCATCGTATTGAAAGTGGCGCAACTCCAGGAGGAAAAAGGGGGGCTTCTGCAATGGATCGCCCGCCTGTTCAAATAACGCCACTACCCACTAACCAAAGAGAGAGGGTTTCGGGATGCCAACTTTGACGCTTAAATTCAAGAAGGACTCGGCGAAGATCAAGGAGTACCGCCTTGAACGCGGGCAGTCCATCTCCATCGGCCGGCGGGAAAACAACGACATCGTCATTGAAAATCTCGCCGTTTCCGGTCATCACGCCAAGATCGACTGGACCGGGAACGGCTTCCTGCTCACCGACCTCAAGAGCAAAAACGGCACCTTCGTCAACGACCAGCTGGCCATCTCCCACTGGCTCAAAGACAAGGACGCCATCACCATCGGCAAGCACATCATCGAGTTCCGGTACGGTCAGGGGGAGGTCCAGCCCGACGACCAGCCCGACGACGCCATGGGCGAAACCATGGTGATGGACACCGGCAAGTACCGGTCCATGCTGGCCAAAAACGTCTCCAGCATGGCCGGTCAGGGGCAGGGGCAGGAGGCGGGGATCGGCATGCTCTCCTTCCTGGCCGGCGGGGAAGGCGAGGTGGAACTGACCAAGAAGCTGACCAAGATCGGAAAGAACGCCTCCTCCGACATCGTGGTGAGCGGGTTGACCGTGGGTCAGACGGCGGCCACCATCAGCAAACGGCCCGACGGATACTACCTGAGCTATGTGGGCGGCATGTCCAAGCCCAGGGTCAACGGCGAGTCCGTCAAAGAATCGGTCGCCCTCAAGCAGTTCGACGTCATCGAGATCGGCTCCGCCAAGATGCAGCTCATCAATAAAGGGTAAACCGAAAAGGGTAAATGGAGCACAATTTAAACAGGAATGGATAAGCGCGGCCTGATATCGCGCCATCCGAAAGCAGGTTCAATTTGAAAAAACTCAGTCTGATCATCGGGGGCGTCATTGCCGCCCTGATCATCTTCGTCGCCGTCATGTTCTTCGTCAACGACGGCGTCGCCTCGGAATTCCGGCAGATCCGCCAGCCGGCGCCCAACCTTTTTTATATCGCCGTGGACGTCTCCGCCACCATCGAGGAGGGGACGCTTTTCGATTTCAAATACAACGTCATCTCCCGTCTCCGCCAGTTCATCGGCGAAGAGGCGGTCTCCTACCACGTGGTCAGCTTCGGCAACCCGGGCTGCGGCATGGAATCGGTCCGGAAGGTGGTTTCCACCCAGTCGCCCCAGGACGAAACCGCCTTCACCTACGAGGTGGAAAACAAGATCCGGGAGATTTCGGTGCCGAAGATCGACCCCACCTCCACGAAGCCCCTGACCACCCCGCTCCATGCGCTCCTCAAGAACGTGCTGCCCCAGCGAAAGGGCGGGCGGTTCATCATCTTTTCCGACCTCCTCAACGAAGACAGCGACTGCCCCCGCCAGCACCCCTTCCCCGAAAGCGCATTGAAGGCGTTCGGCGAGGACAAAACCGGGCAGATCATCTTTCTCTACACCACCCCCCACCCCTCCAAAGCCGAAAAGCAACAGGCCTTCATCGACCGGATCCGGGCGATGGCCAAAAAGGGCGAAATCCGGGCATTCTTCTACCAGGTCCCCGACGACCCCGAAGACCGCTCCGGTTTCATGGAATCCCAGCTCCAGAAATCGATCCCGGCCACCAACTACGAGATCGTCATGGAACGGGCCTCGCGAATGGTGGACAGCATTGTGACGGCGGTGCGGGGGTAGTGGTTTGTGGCTTGTGGCTGGTGCGATTTTGCTGAGGCGTTGTTAAGACTTCCGCCCCACCTCCACCGACGGAAACCGCGACATGTCGGTGTGGGGCAGGAACTTGGCGGCGCTGAACCGGTTCATGAAGTCCTGGTTGACGTTCAGTTCCAGGTAGGTGATCCCCTCCCGGATCTCGTAGACCGCATCCAGGGCCTCCCGGGAGGTGAGCGCCATGGCGGCCCCGCCCAGGGAGCTGTTGCCCAGGGGATTGAACCGGTCGAGGGGGATGTCGGGGATCATGCCGATGGCGATGGCCGACGCCGGGTCGATGAAGACGCCAAAAGTGCCGGCCACGTTGAAGGCGGCGATGTCCGAAAACGTCACGCCCACCGTGGCGGTGAGGGTTTCGAGGATGGTGTGCATGGCGGCCTTGGACCGGATGAGGCTGTCGAGATCCGCCTGGCCGATGGTCAGGTCCCCGCCGGCGGCGGATTCCTCGGCCGGGGCGATCACCAGGCGCGGTTCGCCCTTGATCTCCCGAAACCGTTCCCCGCAGCGGTCCGGAACGAGCTTTCCCCGGATGTCGATCATCCCCCGGAGGAACAACTGGGCCGCCAGATCGATAAAGCCCGATCCGCAGATGCCTTTGGCGGGTTCGTCGTCGATGGTGTGAATATGGAAGTCCCGGGTCTCTGGATCGATGGCCACCCGGTCGATGATGCCCGGCCCCGCCATGGCCCCGATTTTGGATACGCCCCCTTCCAGGGCCGGGCCGGCGGCCCCGGCGCAGGCGATGAGCCAGTTCTCGTTGCCCAGGACCACCTCGGCGTTGGTGCCCACATCCACCAGAAGACCGATATCGGCGGACCGATGGAGGCCGGAATAGAGGATGCCGGCGATGAGGTCCCCGCCGAAATAGGCCCCGATGTTGGGAAAGACGAAGACCCGTGCCGACGGCGCGATGTTAAGCCCCAGGTTCCGGGCCGCGAGAACCCCCGGCGCGTTGACGGCCGGGATGTAGGGTTCCCGGACCATCCAGTGGGGATCGAGGCCGAGGAAGAGGTGGGTCATGGCGGTGTTGCCGGCCACGGAGACCAGGCAGAGGTCGTCGGTGGAAAGGCCGGTTTCGCCGCAGAGGCCGCCGATCTCCCCGTTGAAACCGTCGATGATCAAGCGGGTGAGGTGCTCCAATCCGCCGGGCGCGGCGGCGTGGTGAATCCGGGTCAGGATGTCCGGCCCCACCGGGAGCTGGGGATTGTCGAAGGACCGCTCGCCCAGGGTTTCGCCGGTCTCCAGATCCAGCAGCCGCATCACCACCCGGGTGGTGCCCAGGTCCACCGCCAGTCCGGCGGCCGGTCGTGGATCGTCGGCCGGCAGGGCCCGGGTGACCACCCATCCGCCGGGTTCCTTGAAGAGGATGCAGCGGAGGGCCCAGTCCGACGTCCGCAACAGGGCCGGGAGTCGCCGCAGGAGGGGGAGTTCGATGCGGACCGCGTCGGCCCCGAGCCGCCGCTTCAGGGCCCGGGCCAGCCGGTCGGCGTCTCCGGAATTGTCCGACAGGCTGGGAGGGGTCAGGGTCACCCGCTCCACCCATCCCCGGCCCGGCCCGGCGTCGGCGGCCCTTTCCGTCATGACGCCCGCAACCGCTCCAGCTCGGCGATGATCCCGCTCATGGCCTCGCCGGCGGGCCCCTTGACCAGGTAATCGCTGACGGTGGCGGTCAGCGGCGAGGCTTCGGGGTTGATCTCGATGACCTTGGCCCCGTTCCGCTTGGCGATCACCGGCATGTAGGCCGCCGGCTGAACGGTGGCCGACGTGCCCACCACCAGCATCACGTCGCACTGGGCCGACAATTGCTGGGACCGGGTCAGGGCCTCGGGGGGGATCATCTCGCCGAAAAAAATCACTTCGGGCCGGTAAATGCCCCCGCAGTCGCACCGGGGCGGCATCCGGCTCAGATCGATGGCCGGCGTCTCGATGCGCGCGTCGCAGTCCATGCACCGGTGCCAGGCGAAATTCCCGTGGAATTCGATGACGTCTTCGCTGCCGGCCGCCTGGTGGAGGCCGTCCACGTTCTGGGTGATGACGGCGGCGAGGACGCCCATGTCCGCCAGCCGCGCCAGCCCCTTGTGGCCCTCGTTGGGCTCGGCCCGGTCGATGATTTCTTTCATCTCTTTGATGAGCACGTTCCAGACCTTGGTCGGATCCCGCATGAAGGCGTCGATGGTGGCGTATTCCATGGGATCGATCTTCTCCCACACGCCCCCTTTTCCGCGGAAGGGGGGGATGCCGCTTTCCACGGAGATGCCGGCCCCGGTGAGGGCCACGGCGGTTTTGGCGTCCGCCAGGTCTTTCGCGGCTCTCTGGATCGTTTCCCGCATAAACTCCCTATAAACTGAAGGTCATGTCCGCCTTGACCGCGACGCAGTCGAGGCGGCGTTTCTGTTGTCGGATCCGCCGGCGGCAAATCTTGACGATGCGCCGCATCTCCCGGTCGGACCGGTCCTGGTTGAGGTGGAACAGCCCCACCTGTTTGACCCCGGCGTCCAGGGCCAGGTCGAGGGCCTGCTCGTAGGTGGTGTGGCCGAAGCTCCGGTACTGCTCGTACTCCTCGGGGGTGTACTCGCCGTCGTGGATCAGCAGGTCGGCCCCCCGGGCGAAGTCCACATATTCTTCGTAGGAAAGCCCCCGGGGATGGTGATGCCCTAGTTCGTTGTCGGTCATGAAGACGAAGATCTTGCCGTCCTCGATGAACTTGAACCCGTAGGCGGTGTTGGGGTGGCTGAGGTGGACGGGGACGATGGTCAGGGACCCGATTTCGAAGGGTTCCGGGCAGTTGATGGGCCGGAGGTGGGTCCGGGCCGGGATTTCGGAAAACCGGACGGGGAAAAAGGGGGGCTTCATCACCCCGTTGAGCATCTTCCCGATGTACTTGGAGAAAGGGCACCGGTAGAGATGGAGGGTGAAGTCGGGGCGGTAGATGGGCTTGAAAAACGGGAACCCCACCACATGATCCCAGTGGACGTGGGTGAAGATCAGGTGGGCCTCCCGAAGCCCTTCCGCCATCGCCTTGTTGCCGAGGCGGCGGATCCCCGTTCCGGCGTCCACGATAACGGTATGGCCGCTTTTGGGGCGGATTTCCATACAGGTGGTGTCCCCGCCGTGCGCCACATACATCCGGCCGGACACCGGAATGGACCCCCGTGACCCCCAGCATTTGATTTCCATCTCAGGCCCTGTCCCTTCGGTCGTTTCCCCCCACAGCCCCGGGCGTCCTTCCCAGATACGTCGACCAGATGGGGTCGCGCGTTCGTTTTTCCAGAATCTCGACCGGCAACCCCGCCAGGGCCGCTTCCACCGCGGCGGCTTCGCTTCGCAGAAGACCGGAGAGGATAAACCACCGCTTCTCCAGAAAGGATGGAGAGCGGATGAGGTCCTTCATCACGTCGTAGTGGATGTTGGCGATCACGAGATCCGCCGGGCAGCCGATCATCGCTTCCGCCCCTCCCTGGACCGCCAGGACGGCCCCGTCCATTCCGTTCAACCGGATGTTCTTCCGGGCCGTTTCCACGGAAAGCCGGTTGAGGTCCACGGCCAGGGCCCGTTGGCATCCCAGCCGGGCCGCCCCCAGGGCCAGAAGGCCGGCGCCGGCGCCCAGGTCCAGGGCCGATTCGATCCGTTCCTCCTGAAAGAGATCGTCCAGAAGGCCGAGGCAGTCCCGGGTGGTGGGGTGCGTGCCCGCGCCGAAGACCACGCCCGGGTCCAAAAGGAGCGTATGATCGGTCTCCTGATGCGCTTCCGGCGCCCAGGCCGGCGCCACCGCGAAGCGCCCCTCGGTAAAAGGGGCCATGCCGCCGCCCTGCCAGTCGGCGTAGCTCATGTGGAAATGGTCCAGCAGATCCAGCCCCGGATGGTCCCGGGCCATCCGTTCCACCCGGTCGAGGGCGGGACGGTCGAAAAAGAGAAACGCCGTCTCCTCCTCCTGCCAGTTGCCGATAAAGCCGCCGTCCGGGAACAGGTCCCGCCCATCCCCCGGTCGTCCCCGCAGGTAATAGATGTAGAGATCCTCGCGGGGCGGGACCGGCTGGCGCGAAGGGCTAGTCATTCTTGGGAATCTGGTCCAGATACCAATCCATGGGATCGATGAGGGTGTACCCGAGGTCCTGGAGCTTCTTTTTGACCCGGATCGCGTTGTTGGTCAGCAGATAGGGGAAGACCGCCCGTTTCCCCTCCTCCCAGTAGCGGGCGACCAGGACGCTGCCGAAGGAGATCTTCTCTTCGGTGATGGCGTCCACGATCCTTTTGAGCTGGCCGACCTTGTCCTCCACCAGGACGCCGATGAGCATCCCCGGTTCGCCGATGCCGAGGACATTGATGAAGGCCCGGACCAGGTCCCGGATGGAGACGATCCCCGTCAACCGGCCGGTCTCGTCCACCACCGGAAAGGCCCCCACCCGGGTCTTCTGGATGAGCAGCAGCGCGTCCTGGATGGTGTATTGCGGCGGAATGGTCACCGGATCCGGCGTCATGATCTCCTTGACGGTCACCCGGGCCAGCCGCTTCCGGACCTCCTTGCTGTCGGCGTCGTCCAGCAGCACCGAGGGCATGGCGCTGCGGACGTCCCGGTCGGTGACGATGCCCAGGAGCCGGTCTTCCGAATCCACCACCGGCAGGTGGCGGATCCCGTTTTCCGTCATGGTTTCCCTGGCTTCCAGGACGACGGTGTCCGGGCTGACGGCAATGACCTTTCGGGTCATGGATTTATCGACAAACATAATTCACCCCTAATGATTTGGCGTCCATATTATCTTGATTTAGATTCCCAGTAAAATTTCGATGTGATTTTTCACCAGTTCGGGGAGGCGCTTGAGGGAATAGCCCCCCTCCAGGATCGAAATCACCCGGCCCCTGGCGTATTGGTCGCCCATCTCCATGATCCGTTCCATGATCCAGGAAAAACACTCGGTGGTCAGGTTGATCCCCGACATGTCGTCGTCCTGGTGGGCGTCGAAGCCCGTGGACGTGAGGATTACTTCGGGCGCGAAAGCCTCGAAGGCGGGCATCAGGTCCCGCTGAAGGAAGGCCTTGTACTCTTTGTCCCCCTGACCCGGCAGGACCGGCGTGTTGAGGATCGTGCCGTATCCGGCGTCGGTCCCCTTCTCGAAATCCCGCCCGGTGCCCGGAAAGGCGAAGGAGGGATGTTCGTGGATGGAATAGTAAAAGACCGTCGGGTCGCTCTCGAAGATGTGCTGGGTGCCGTTGCCGTGGTGGACGTCGAAATCGACGATCCCCACCCGCTGAACGTCCCATTCCTCCTGGAGATACCGGGCCGCGATGGCGATGTTGTTGAAATAGCAAAACCCCATGGCCTTGTCGCGCTCGGCGTGGTGGCCCGGCGGCCGCACCGCGCAAAAGGCGTTGTCGATGCGCTCTTCCATCACCATCCGGGCGGTCTCGATGATCCCCCCCACGGCCAGAAGGGCGATCTCGTAGGATTCGCAGCACATCTGGTTGTCGGGGGAGTCGAATTCGGTCATGCCGTACATGCAAGCCTCTTCAAACCGGAGGATGTAGTCGACGTGATGAACGGTCTCGATCCATTTCTGACTGGCGGCGACCGCCGGAATGCGCGTCAGCTCGGGCAGCAGGCCAGCCGCTTCGATGCCCTTGCAGGCCGCCACGAGCCGATCCGGGATTTCGGGATGGTAATCGCTGGTCTTGTGGGCCAGAAACCGTTCGTCGTACAGAAAGCCTGTTCGTCTCATGCCCTCTCCCTTCGCCCGGCTTTGGCGCTAGGCGATAATGCGATGGAAAATATCGAAGGCGGCCCGCACCGCCTTGTTCCCTTCGGGTATGCCGACGGTGGGTTCGCCCTTCATGTCGTATTCGTAGACGTCGTCGTCTTCGGGGATGGTCCCGGCCAGTTCCAGCCCCGCTTCGTCGATGATGGCTTTGGCCGCGTCCGGAACCCCGTCCCGGGCCTGGTTGATGATCAGGAAGCTCTTCTCGACGCCGATGTTGAGTTCCCTGGCCAGATCGTTGATCCGCACGGCCGCCTGGAGCCCCCGGCGGGAGGTGTCGGCGACGATCAACAGCACATCGACGTTCTTGGTGGTCAGCCGGCTGATGTGCTCCATCCCCGCCTCGTTGTCCATGACGAGGAAGGGGTAATTGTCCGTCAGTTTCTCCAGGAAATTGGTCAGCAGGGTGTTGGCGGCGCAGTAGCACCCCGATCCTTCGGGCTGTCCCATCACCACCAGGTCGAAGCCGTCGGCCTCGACAATGGCCTCCTCCATCCGCATGGAGATGAAGATGTCCTTGGTCATGCCTTCGGGGACTTTCCCCTTCTTCATCTCCTCCCGGGCATTCCCCAGGGTATCGGAAACATCAAGCCCCAGGACTTCGTTAAGATTGGCGTTGGAATCGGCGTCCACGGCCAGGATGGGACCTTTGCCTTTTGACTTCAGGTATTTGATGAGCAGTCCGGCGACGGTGGTTTTACCCGTACCGCCTTTGCCGGCCAGGGCGATTGAAAACGGCATGTGATGCGCTCCTTATCGATTTTTCGGGCTGACAAATGCAAATCATAATCACCAAGTATTTAGGCCAGTTGACCTTGACAGTCAAGCGACTTTTCACCAGAAGGCCGCCTTTTCCCCCAAAGCGGGGTCCGCCGGGGCGCGCCGCGGCCCCTCCAAACCCCTTGCAAGACCGCGTTTCCTGTGGTAATGTGAATCGGTTTAAGATTGATATTTTATATATGAATACAGGAGGTTATCATAATGGAATTTGAGTTGAACAAGGAACAGAAAGAGATCCGGAAAGCGGTTCGGGATTTCGTCAAGGGCGAGTTTAAAAAAGACCTCATTTTGGAGTTGGAGGAAAAGCACGAATACCCCGCGGACATCTGGAAGAAAGCGGCCGACCTGGGCTTCATCGGCATCCATTTTCCCGAGGAATACTCGGGCCAGGGGCTGGGGGTGATGGAGAACATCCTGGTGGCCGAAGAGCTGTGCCGGGGCGATTCTTCCGTGGGCGCCTGCCTGATCCTGGCCGATTTCGCCTCGGAGATCGTCCTCCATTTCGGGTCCGACGAGCAGAAAAAGACCTGGCTGCCCAAGGTCGCCGAGGGCGAAGTCCTCTCCTGCGGCGCCTTCACCGAGCCGGACCACGGCTCCGACATCACCCGGATGGAGACCACGGCCGTCAAGGACGGCGACGACTGGGTCATCAACGGCTCCAAGATCTTCATCACCAACGGCGGCCCCATGGCCGGCTTCTACTGCGTCCTGTGCCAGACCGACCCGGACGCCGCCCCCAGCCACCGGGGCATGAGCCTGATCCTGGTGGAGGGCGACCGGCCCGGCCTCTCCACCAGCAGCGTGGGAACCAAGATGGGCATCCGGATGATGGCCACGGCCGAAGTCAATTTCAAGGATGTCCGCGTCCCCCAGGCCAATCTCATCGGCAAGGAAGGCAAGGGGTTCTACCAGGTGCTGGAATTCTTCGACGAAAGCCGCATCCTCATCGCGGCCCAGGGGCTGGGCACCGCCCAGGGCGCTTACGACCGGGCCCTGGCCTACGTCAAAAGTCGGGAGCAGTTCGGAAAGAAGATCGCCCAGTTCCAGGCCACCCAGCACAAACTGGCCGACATGGCCACCAAGATCGAAATGGCCCGGCTGCTGGTCTACAAGGCCGCGTGGAATTTCGACCAGGGCCGCATCGATCCCAAGCTCACCTCCATGGCCAAGATGGTGGCCGGCCGCACCGCCGTGGAAGTGGCCGACGAGGCCATCCAGCTCCTGGGCGGCTATGGCTATATGCTCGACTACGAGGTGGAGCGGTTCTACCGCGACGCCAAGATCTGCGAACTCTACGAGGGGACCAAAGAGATCCAGAAGAACACCATCGCCAGCGCGTTGCTGGGGAAATTGAAGTAGGCGCTCACTCGCCCCCTCCCGCCTCCTTGCAAAGGGGCGGGAGAGGGCGATCCGGCTCGGGTTCAAACCTCCTCCGAACTCATATCCCGGTGCGCCTGAGCGTAAATCCGAAGCGCGGCGATCATTCGATCTTCATATTCATCCCCCTGAGTCCTGAACCGGGACAGCAAATCAGGTTCCATCCGAAGCGTGACCGCCACTTTTGTCTGGGGCATCCGCCAGCTTGCTTTGGCGAAAAAAGCGTCATCCAACGGCGGGAGTTCCGTCCTGTCGATGGTTTCATCCGTCAGGGAATCGATCAAATCCCAGTTGGTTTCCGAGGTATTGTTGATATCGCTTTTTTTCATGGCTCAGCGCTTTCATCATCGAGATGATGCGGATGGCATCATCGGCGGGATCATGGGCGTGAAAAAAACCGCGACCTTTTGCGCCATTATCGTGGTATTGTCAACAATGGCGGGGATGATTTACGGGACTATTTTCTCGTTTGCGTGACGTCTATCTGAAGAAAGGGGGCATGCCCATGCAGATCACATTAACGCTATCGGATACGATTCCGCCGGAAAGACTCGGCCGGATTGTCAAACACATAGAAGAAACGTTTAAAAAGGAAGAGATATCGATCAAAGTCTCAGGCATGCCTCCTGAAACAACCGATCCCTGGGACTCGCTCGACTTCGAGTCCATCGCCGTGGATACGGGAATCGAGGACTTCGCAGAGAATCATGACCATTATCTGTACGGGACGCCAAAGCGATCATGAAACCCGTATTTGTGGACACTTCGGCCCTCATTGCCGTTGGCAATAAACGGGACGCATATCACGTAAAAGCCGTTGAAATCATGTCCGGTCTTCGGAAGTCAGCCTGTCCTTTGGCAACCACGAGTGCGGTCTTGCTCGAATTCGGAAACGCATTCAGTCCGGTTAATCTCAGGGACGCCGCTATTCAGATGATCGACGCGATCCAGTTGTCGCCCAAATGGAAGTGCGTCACAGTTGATGATTCATTGTTTGCAAAAGGGTTCCATCGATTCAAACATTATCGCGATAAGACATGGGGACTGGTCGATTGCATCAGCATGATCGTCGCCGATGATCTTGGCGTGGCTGAGATTTTTACTACGGATCATCACTTCGAACAGACAGGTTTCAGTATATTGCTGAAATAGCCTTCTATTTTTTCATTCAGGAGGGAACCATGGAAATCAAAGTCCTGGGGCCGGGATGCCCCAAATGCGAACAGACCGAAAAAGCCGTCCGGGAAGTCGTGGCGGAGACGGGCGCCGACGCCAAGATCGAAAAGGTCAAGGAGATCATGGACATCGCCAAGCACGGCGTTTTCACCACGCCGGCGGTGGTCATCGACGGCGAAGTGAAATGCGCCGGGAAAGTGCCGTCCAAGGACGACATCAAGAAGTGGCTGGGTCAATAGGGTAAAAAGAGCCGGCCATGCTCTTTCCGGCGTCCGGCGGCGGGGCCAGGGCGCGGATTTTTATTAAAACTTTATTTCCGCGATTGGCTTACCCCCGGAACTCGGTATACTCCAGTCCGTATCTCTTCGCCTTATAGCTGAATTTCCGGACCGTCGTTTTTAACGTCTTGGCCGCTTGAGTGA
>CAZZBE010000008.1:0-3949 GCA_964652715.1 uncultured Desulfobacteraceae bacterium | reverse complement strand
GCCTTATAGCTGAATTTCCGGACCGTCGTTTTTAACGTCTTGGCCGCTTGAGTGATGTTGCCCCGGGTGTTTTTAAGGGCGTCCACCAGCATTTCTTTTTCCAGGTTGGCGATGGCCTCTTCCAGGGACCGCGAGGGCAGGGTGTCCGACTCGGCGCCCGTCTGGAGAGTTGGCGGCAGGTGGTAGGAATGGATCACGCCCTCCTCGCACAGGAGCACCGACCGTTCGATGCAGTTTTCCAGCTCCCGGACGTTGCCCGGCCAGTGGTACTGCATCAGCATGTCGATGGCCGGCGTCGAAAACCGCTTGATCTCCTTGCCGTTTTCCTTGGCGTATTTTTCCAGGAAATGATCGGCCAGCAGCAACACGTCGGTCTTGCGCTCCCGCAACGGCGGCATGTAGATGGGAAAGACGTTCAGGCGGTAGTAGAGATCGCCCCGGAAGGAGCCGTCTTCGACCGCGTCTTCCAGGTTCTTATTGGTGGCGGTGATGATGCGCACGTCGGTCTTGATGGTCTTGTGGCCGCCCACCCGCTCGAATTCTTTCTCCTGGAGCACCCGCAACAGCCGCACCTGGACGTCCAGGCTGATGGAGCCGATCTCGTCCAGAAAAAGCGTGCCTTTGTTGGCCAGTTCGAATTTGCCCAGCTTCTGCTTGATGGCGCCGGTAAACGATCCTTTTTCGTGGCCGAACAGCTCGCTTTCGATGAGGTTCTGGGGCAGGGCCGCGCAGTTGACCTTGACGAAGGGGCCGTTGGCGCGCTGGCTGTTGTAATGGATGGAATTGGCCACCAGCTCCTTCCCCGTTCCGCTCTCCCCCCGGATCAGGACCGTGGCGTTGCTGCCCGAGACCTGTGAGACCATTTGGAACACTTCCCGCATCTTGTTGCTGTTGCCAACGATGTTGGTGATCCGGTATTTGTTCTCCAGTTCGCCCTTGAGCCGCCGGTTCTCCTCCCGCAGCCGCTCCTTTTCCAGGCGGATGGTCTCCAGGTTGATCACGTGGCGGGCCAGCATGGTGGCGATCACCGACAGGAGCTTCATCCCTTTTTTCAAGTCATAATCCGACTCGTAGGGCCGATCCACCGACAGGGCCCCGATGACCTGCTTGTCCCGCTTGACCGGCACGCAGAAGAAGGAGATTTCCCCGTCGTGCTTGTATTTCCGGGAGTCGGTCCGGTCCAGGAACATGGGCTCTTCGCTGATCTTGGGAATGGCCACCCCTTCGCCGGTCTCAATGACCCGGCCGGTGATCCCTTCCCCCACCTTGTATTTGACGCTTTCGATGGCCGTCCGGGAGATGCCGTGGGCCACCTCGATGTTGATCTCGTTGCGCAGGGGGTCCAGGATGGTCACGGCGCCCCGGACCATTCCCATGGAATTGGAAAGAATATCCAGGACCTTGTAAATGGACTTCCGCAGATCCATGTGCTCGCCCAGGGCCTTGCTGATTTCGTAGAGCAGGGTGATTTCTTCGATGGTCTTCATTGTCGGCTCGCTTCCGGTTTCGGTTTCCTCTCTTCATCCGTCTATACTACAAAAATGTAAGGATATTGCAAGCCCCTTTTTCACCCTTTTCGATAGAAGGGCTTCCCTGCCCGCAAATGAAGATCCCGGCGTCGATGCACACTCGATGCATACGGAACAGACATAAATTGCCCGGAACCCACCGCTCCTTCACAGGTGGGATCCATCGCTTTAAATTTTTTAACTTACCGCATTCAATACCTTTATACCCTAAACACCTCCATGGCACGCTTTCTGCTTTTTCAGTGGGCAGGTATCCGTTTCACCCAACGCAACCCATTACCCACAAGGAGGCAGCATGAAAGCGCAACCCTTATTCAAACGACTCATGGCAGGAGCGGGCATCGGCCTGATTGCGGTCATTTTGGCCCTGACGGCCCCGAAGGACGCCCATTCCGCCGGCCTGCTCATCGCCGACGGCGGTTTCGGCGGGGTCCTGGAAATCAAGGAACACGACGTGCGGGTCACCGTCAACAACGGCGTCGCGGTCACCCACGTCAGCCAGACTTTCGTCAACACCGAAAAGCGTCAGGTGGAGGCGCTCTACACGTTTCCGGTCCCCAACGGCGCGTCGGTGGCCAATTTCAGCATGTGGATCGACGGCAAGGAGATGGTGGGCGAAGTCCTGGAAAAGAAGCGGGCCCGGGAGATCTACGACAGTTACAAACAGAAACGGCGGGACCCCGGCCTGCTGGAACAGGTGGATTACAAGACCTTCGAGATGCGGATTTTCCCCATCGGGCCGGAGGCGGAACAGCGGGTTCAAATCAGCTACTATCAGGAACTGGACGTGGACCATGACCGGGCCACCTATGTCTACCCGCTGGCCACCGTCACCCGGCCCGACGCGGACGCCCGGGTCTCGGGCCGGTTTTCCATCGACATGGCGATCAGATCGGCCATCCCCATCGTCGACGTGGGCAGTCCCAGCCACGGCGACGACTTCGTCACGGCGGCCCATTCGGACGGCTACGTCCAGGCCAGCCTGGAGGCCGCCGGCGGCAGCCTGGCCCGGGACGTGGTGGTCAGCTACGGCCTTTCCCGGCCCAAGACCGGCATCGACCTCATCACCTCCAAGACGCCCGGAGAGGACGGCTACTTCAGCCTCATCCTCACCGCCGGCGAGGATCTGGAAAAGCTGGAGCGGGGCATGGACTACGTCTTCGTGCTGGACATCTCCGGTTCCATGGCCAACGACGGCAAGCTGCTGGTCTCCAAAGATTCCCTCAACGCCTTTATCAGCGAACTGGGTCCGGAGGACCGGTTCGAGGTCATGGCCTTCAACGTGGCCCCCGAAACCCTGTTTAACGCATTACGGCCGGGCGACGATGCCGCCAAGGCCGAGGCCGGCGCCTTTCTGGACGGCAAGCGGGGCCGGGGCGGCACGGTCCTCTCCCTGGCCATGAACACCGCCTACGGGTACGGCGACCCGGACCGCCCCCTCAATGTGGTCATCCTCAGCGACGGCCTCACCGAGCAGGAAGAGCGGGTCAAGCTGGCCGGACTGATCCGGTCCCGGCCGGCCAACGCCCGGGTCTTCTGTATCGGCGTGGGCAACGAGGTCAACCGGCCGCTGCTGGAGGGACTGGCCGAGGATTCGGGCGGACTGGCGGCCTTCATCTCCCGGGGCGACGACTTCAATCGCCAGGCCAAAGCCTTCCGCCGGAAGCTCATGCGGCCGGTCGCATCGAATCTGTCCATCGATTTCGGCGGCCCGCGGGTCTACGATCAGGTTCCCGAGTTCCTGCCGGATCTCTTCCACGGCGCGCCGGTGCGGATGTACGGCCGGTACGCCGGCGACGGCGAGGCCCGGGTGACCCTCAGGGGCGATATCCAGGGCCGGGCCTTCGAGCAGACCGCGTCCCTGATCTTCCCGGATGCCGACCCCGACAACCCCGAGATCGAACGGATGTGGGCCTGGCATCGGGTCGACCGGCTCCTGAAGGCGGCCGACAAGAGCGGGAACCGGGGTCCGGTGATCGACGAAATCGTCCGGCTGGGGGAAGCCTTTTCCATCGTCACCGAGTACACCTCCTTCCTGGTGCTGGAAAACGACGGCGAATACCAGCGGTGGAAGATCGAACGGAAAAACGCCCGCCGGCTGGCCCGGGACCGGGAGGCCCAGGCCCGGCGACGGGAACGGCTGGCGGTCATCCGGGAGAAAGCCATGACCCGCCTCGGGCCGCAACCCGAGCCCGACCCGGCCGCTGCCGCGGCCGAACCCCACGCCCAGGAGCCGCGGCGGCTGGCCTCCGCGCCGCCGCAACAGCCCCAAAGCAAACGCCAAAGCTTCGACTTCAGCACCGGCGGGTCCGGCCCGGTGGGCCCCCTGTTCGTGGGCGCGGCCTGGTGGCTCCGGCGGCGACGGAAAAAGGTCGGCGGACGCCGGTCATAAAAAGAAGGATTTGGCTCTGATCAAAACC
>CAZZBE010000007.1:41852-50599 GCA_964652715.1 uncultured Desulfobacteraceae bacterium | reverse complement strand
CATGATTGACATAAGCAATGATAAGCCTATAATAGAACTCATCATCGATTGTGTTGTCCCGCCCCTTTCGGATGACACTTTCTAAGCCCGTTGGATGGTCGCGCATCCGACGGGCTTTTTATTTCAAAGATCAGTCGTCTTGATCCTTTTCCGCTTGTCTCTCATGGCATCGAATCACCTTTTCAACACATTCCGTCAACAGTCGCCGCATGGTCGTCTTTTGGGTGATAGCGGCCATTTTCAACCGAGTGTGTGTGTCTTCTGATAATTCGATGGTGAGTTTCTTTTTCATATCCAACCCAATTTTTAATAACTATACTCCTATACTTTTTTACTTGTCAATCCTAAAACGCCCCTTAATTAACCAAGCAACTTGCTATAAAATAAAAAAGGGAATAGACGCTGTCTATCCCCGAGTCTTTGGCAGTTAAAGAGGAACCGCTAAGAAGCCGTCAGTTTAGTCCTTTTGAAGACATAGCAAATAAATCTCCCCAATCATCAGGTATTTGTCCACGATCAAGGAATCTTGCCAGCACGTTATAGCAATCTGTTTTTGACCCTTCTTTACGTAACGTTAATTCGTCATTGAACCATACATAAATAATGCATCTATGCGGAGATGTATTGTTTTTTATAATAAAATCTGAATGGCATCTGAAAAACATCCTATATCTTGGCGGGATTCTTTTTTTTACTCTTTTCCAGTGTTTATATTTCGTCCCAAGTGTTTTTCCCAATCTGAAATCTTTATGAGTAGGATCGGCAGGTACATCTCTTAAAATAGCGTTATTTAAAGATTTTAGCAACTTAGTTTTACGATGCTGCTTATATATTTCCGGTTCTTTTCTCTTTAACTCCTCTACTTCATGAATAAGTCTATAATAAAGTAGGCGAAAAAACTTGAATGCATAGATATCCCAATTGTTAATCCTCATACAGTTCTACCCCCTCGATCAAGCTTTCTGCAAGAGCAACCATTTCAGGATCGATTTTTTCAATTTCGTCGGGGCAATTTGCAATCCGCGCGTCTAAGCATTCAAACATTTTTTCCAGATTATCGCTATTATCCTCAGAAAAAGGCATGGGGTGATCTTCATTTTTTACCTTTTTCCAGTTCTTTAAATGACTATCAAGCTCTTCCTCGCAATCCAAATAGTAACAGCATGAAATCAATACATCTAATATCAAAACAAGATCATATACATCGTCACCGCATAACTGATAAGCCACGTGAGCCCGGTCGTATGCATCATTAAAAAGGTTAGAGTTTAGCAAGGATATCGAATATAAACCGTTCGTATCGAAATCACTACGCAAACTTACCGCATTCTTGTGGTGCTTATGCATATTCTCTTCATCATTCTCAACACATGCGACCATGCCAAGCAGAAGATAAGCCTCAACTGGTTCATCTTGAGCGATTTTTGTTGCTTCTTTTTTGATTCTTGTCAATTGAAACCCATTAGGCTCGATATTGCCTTTTATCATGTTATTCAGAGTAGTTGTAAAATCCCCATATTTCGTTTTTGCCTGCATTAAAGAAGCCATTAATGACTCGCTTTCTTATTGCAAATACAAGTTACTGATTTTTATTTTTGATTATCAAAACCAAGATAATGTAATCGGTTTCTCAAGGAGAACGCTTACCATGGATATTATCCAACTTCAACACAAAAAGGCGCTCTCCTTACAAACACATTAAACCACATTTTAAGTTTTCATTCATAGAAGTTTCCTGTAAACCCTCAGATCATATACAAATACAAAGCCCTAGTAGCCATTATAGATCGTCGCTCATTCAACACCCCTTTGTGACGATTTTCCCACCTCAACCCTGCCACTATCGTTCAACATGTTAACTTCTGCAGTTTCCCCGCTTGGGATGCTTTCTAAGCCCGTTGGATGTTCCCACATCCGACGGGCTTTTTATTTCAAAGATCGGTCTTTATCTCCTTACTCTCTTTTTTTTCCCACTTTCGGATAGCTTCATCAATACATTCCATGAGGATGCTTGTCATAATGATGTCTTGATTCGTCGTCGCAAGTTATTCGGCTACTGCTTTTTTATCCTCTTGTTAATGCCGGCACTTGCAACAATGGTAAAATAAGCGGATCGAAGCCGCAACGGATAGCTAAAGCGTAGGCATGTTCTCTGAGAAAGGGGAATAAAATCAAAGGAGCATTCTTCCTGGCCCAATGCTCTAAATGCTCTTTATCGAACAGTTCTTCATCTACTTCAAAATCCCCGAACAGTTCTATTCTCATTGAGTAGGGTGTCTTAGATTCCTCCCCCATCCCATAATCTAATTGCACACCGACCTGAATAGTTCGATTGTCTTCATCATAATCGCCGTGGCCGCTCTTTAGCGACAAATCAGAATCTTCCGCCATCTTCTCGTTAAGCGGCACATTAACTTTTATAAATAACTCTACCACATTCACTGAAATCAACTGAATGCCGTGTAATTTAAAATATGGCTTTTTATCATCCGTTGTCATTATGCGCCTCTAAGCAGCACATTCGTAATCATAATCGTCATCGCTGTTAACTATGCCCGTAAGTGTGACTAACTCTTCGGTTAAACGATATGGCTCTTTTTTTTGCATTGATCTTTTATTAGAAAACGAATGCTCAACAGCACAATCAAACTCATCCATTTCTAATTCTGAGTGCGCGTTTATGGATAGCCATTCAATATTTTGAACTGCGCTGTTGAATGTTTCCGGTCTTGTAGAAAAATAGCTGTAGCGCCATTTAACATTAACATGTAAGTCATTTTGGCGTTTTCTGTTATAATCAAAAGGGTCTTGGAAAAGCGTCAATTGCTCAAAATCCTTATAACAAAAACTTGTCTTGTCTGACTTAAATCGATCGAAACAATTAAGCTCTAATAATGAACGAGCAACATCCCCATTTTTATGCTTTTCTAAACCCTCCCTAAACTCTTCGGGACTCATTTTGAAAAATTCATCAAAGACTTCTTCGATTAGCGCTTTCATTTTTTCACCGACCTTTCGGGTTTAATGGAATTTGGCGTCTCGCTCAATGCTATCAATTTCTATGCATCTCAATTCTCGGACCACAATACATGTTGGATTTCCCAATACGTCATGTGGATAGAATGAACAGCCGCGTGGTGGATTAACGGCCGTTTCAAATGCATGAATTTTCGCCCCAACTTTCTTTTCCAATGATTTGATAAACCAATCATAAAAGGCCGAAACATCCTTTTTTGTTTTGATACGGCGTTCAGAGATTATTTCAGAAATATGTTTCTTTATGTAAGACTCTTCGAAATTCAGATAATTCTTGTTTTCTGTTCGTATCAAAGCAAAAATAACAGCACATCTTGTGTCACTGTCGCCTTGTAACCGATTCTCAGAATATAACTTCTGCCACCACGCAATTGCCAGTTTTCGTGAGTAGTGGCTTTCCGCCCAAAAATAGGCTCCTGTACCACGCATACCTATTCCTGAGATGAATCCGCCTTTTTGGGCTATTTTATCTGCACGGGCCATGCTTGTACCATGAGCGCCTTTCACTGTGAGCACTGAGCAGACCTATTATTCATCCAAAATCCGATTGGCGCAATATATGCTGTTCATAAAGCGACCCAACCCCAACATATTGTGTTGAATCGCTTTGCAAATTAGATGGTTAAAGGACAAACTATGTAACAAGTAATACACTCAATATGCATGTGTCAACGGAAAACGCCAAGAACCTCGCGGTTAAAGGGTATGGAAACCCTTTGGCTCAATTCGACTTATCAAGTTTCCGTCGCCAAGGCGCGCCACCCCTCGGCGTTCAGCTCACCCCAAAACAGCCCCGCCACAGCGCCAACGCCAGAACAATCCCCGCCAGCACCAGCACGACGATCAATTGCTCCCTGCTGAACCGCGGCATCTCAGGTTACAGGACGCATGGGGGCGTCATCATCATCGTTTTTCTTCCAACAGCCCCTTCAAGTGGGCCATCAGCCGCACCTGACCTTCCGCCGCTATCTCAATCCTTCGCCAGGTCTCACCCCCCGCATCCCCTGAAATGCGCACGTCGATCCGGTCGGCGATGAGGCCGTCGGGAAGGCGGTCGGGCCATTCGATGGCGGCGACGCCGTCGCCGCAGAGGGCGTCGTCGAGGCCGATATCGGCGGTGTCGTCCACGCCGTCCAGGCGGTAGAGGTCGATGTGGTAGAGGGGGCAACGGCCGGGATATTCGTTGATCAGGGTGTAGGAGGGGCTGGTAATGTAGAACTCCGGCGGCACCTCCAAGCCTTCGGCCAGTCCCTGCACGAGGCGGGTCTTGCCGCTTCCGAGGTCGCCGGTCAGGGCGACCACCGCCGGGGGTTCGATGAGCCGCCCCATGGCCGCCCCCAGGGCGCGGGTCTCTTCGGGAGACCGGGTGATCAGCCCAACACGGGTCGCCAAGGATGGGCCTCCGGTGCGTCCGCCGATATCATGCGGCCGATTTCGCCCGGCAGGGCCGCCATGAGGTCGGACGCCAGATAACCGTAAGGTCCCATGCTCCCGGCCATTCGGTCCGCGGCGGCGCCGTGGAGGTAGACGCCGGCCTGGGCCGCGGCCTCCGGCGGACATCCCTGGGCCGCCAGTCCCGCGATGATGCCGGTCAGGACATCCCCCATGCCGCCCGAGGCCATGCCGGGGTTGCCCGTGGGATTGACGCGGACCCGACCGTCGGGATGGGCGATGACGGTCCTGGCCCCCTTGAGCACCAGGTGGGCCTGCCACTCCACGGCGAACCGGCGGGCGACGCCGACCCGGTCCCTCTGGATTTCGGCGGTGGAAAGGTTGGTGAGCCGGGCCATCTCGCCGGGATGAGGGGTAAGAATCACCGCCGGTTTTTTGGACTTGAGGATGTCGGTATGGCCCACCAGGTGATTGAGGCCGTCCGCGTCGATGACCATGGGTTTCCTGCGCTCGGCGATGAGCCGCCGCACCAGGGCGCCGGTCTGGGCCGCGCCCCCCAGCCCCGGCCCGAGGGCCACGCACTGCTTGTCCGCGAAGAGGTCGAAGATGGTCTTGAAGACGTTTTCGTCGAGAATGCCGGCCCCGGTCTCGGGCAGGGGATGGGTCATGGCCTCCAGCACATGGCCCTCCATGATGGCGTTGAGGCTTTTGGGGACGCAGAGGGTGACGAGCCCGGCGCCGATACGGAGGGCGGACATGGCCGCCATGGCCGCGGCCCCGGATTTGCCCGGCGATCCGGCCACCACCAGCAGGTGGCCGGTGGTCCCCTTGTGGGCATCCGGAGCCCGTTTTCCGAGGATCCGGCGCACCGCCGACGGCGTCACGATCTCCTGCCGGGGGCCGATCTCCCCGGCGATGTGGGGCGGAATGCCGATGTCGATCACCCTCAAATCGCCCGCCAGCCCGGCCCCCGGGTACGCCAGGTGACCGATTTTGGGATAGGCGAAGGTGGCGGTGGCGGCGGCCCGGATGCAGGCGCCCAGGGGGTGTCCGGTGTCGGAATGAAGACCCGAGGGGATGTCCACGGCGAAGATCGGCTTGCCCGACTCGTTCATGTAGTCGATGACCGAGCGGAAATACCCCCGCACCTCGGAACTCAGGCCGGTACCCAGGATGGCGTCGATCCACAGATCCTGGTGGGCCAGTTCGGTCCGCCGCGCGTTGAAGGCCGTTTCGTCGGGGAGTTCCACCACCGGCACGCCCAGTTTGCCCAACAGGTCGAGGTTGGCGGCGGCATCCCCCTTGACCTTTTCCTTTTCCGAAAGCAGGTAGACGGCGACGCGGATCCCCTTCTGGAACAGATACCGGGCCATGACGTGGCCGTCGCCGCCGTTGTTGCCCCGGCCGGCCATGACGCCGACCCGCTTTCGGCCCAGATCGGGAAACCGGTCCAGCAGGAACCGGGTCGCTCCCCGGGCCGCGTTCTCCATGAGCACCCGTCCGGGCACGCCGAAGGATTCGATGGTCTCGCGGTCCATCCGCTGCATTTCTTCCGCCGTCACAAGATACATAAATTCCTCCTTCTTTTAGTGGATAGTGGGTGGTGAATAGTGGCTTGTGTTCACTACCCACTATCCACCACTCCCATCAGCTCCCTCGTTTTCCGGTCCATCTCGGCCGCCGCCGCTTCCGGGCCTTCGTGGTCGTAGCCGAACAGGTGGAGGACGCCGTGGACCAGCAGTTGCACGAACCGCTCCCGGAAGGGGATGCCGGCGGCCCCGGCCTCCCGCCGGGCCGTCTCCGCGGAGATCGCCACATCCCCCAGCATCTGGGGGGAGATCTGGGGAAAATCGCCCTCCCGCATGGGAAAGGCGATGACGTTGGTGGGGCCGGTCCGGTGGAGATAGGTCTCGTTGAGGTCCGAGATATCGGCGTCGTCCACGATCAGGATGGAGAGTTCCCCGTCAGGAAACCCCAAGGCGTCTAAGACGGCCTGAGCCGTTGTCCGCACCTTTTCCGGGTTGATCTTTTCCTTGTTTTGCCGGTTGTTGATCAGTACGCCCATTGCGCTCCTTGCGTTCCCGTTTGTCGCGGTTTCCGGCGGCCGCCGATGCGTCGGGGTATTCAATGCGGTGGTGATGGATGCCGTTTAAAATCTTGTTGAAGCTTTTGGCGATCTTGTGCAGATCCGCCAGGGTCAGCTCGCAGTTGTCCAGCTGGCCGTCGGTGAAGATCGCGTTGATCAGTTTCTGCACGTTCCCCTGGATCCGGGAGGGGGTCGGGTTTTCCAGGGTCCGGGAGGCCGCCTCCACCACATCCGCCAGCAGCACCAGGCCCGCCTCCCGGGTCTGGGGCCGGGGCCCGGGATAGCGGAAATTGTCGATGTTGACGTTTTCCTCTCCCTTGATCTTCTTGGCTTTTTCATAGAAAAAGCGGATGAGGCTGTTCCCGTGGTGCTGCCGGATGGTGTCAATGATCTCCTGGCCCAGCTTGTGCTGCCGGGCGATCTCCACCCCGTCCTTGACGTGGGAGATGAGGATCAGGCTGGACATGGACGGCGCCAGCTTGTCGTGGCGGTTCTTGCCGTCGGTCTGATTTTCAATGAAATACAGCGGTTTTTTGATCTTTCCGATGTCGTGGTAATACCCGCACACCTTGGCCAGCACCGGGTTGGCGCCGATCTCGGCGGCGGCCGCCTCCACCATGGACCCCACCACCACCGAATGGTGGTAGGTGCCGGGGGCCTCCAGCATGAGGCGCCGGAGGATGGGGCGCTCCAGATTGGCCAGTTCCAGCAGGGTGATGTCGGTGGTGTATCCGAAGGCCATTTCCAGAAGGGGCACGATGCCGGCGGTGAGAATCCCCGCGGCGACGCCGCCCAGAAACGCGAAGGCCCAGTCCCAGAAAATCTTGAACCCGCCCATGTCGCCGGTATAGGTGTCCACCGCCGTGGCCAGCACCACGTTGAGCAGGCCCAGCTTGACCCCCGCTTCGATGAAGACCTTCCGCTCCCGGCAGTTTTTCATCCAGTAAACGCCCATGGTGGCGCTGAGAAGGAAATAGATGAAGATTTCGAACCGGCTCTGGAAAATGATGGCGGTGGAGACCGACATCACCAGGGCGAAGGGGATGGCGATCTCCATGCCCATGAAGACGCAGACGGTCATGGCGGCGGCGGCCAGGGGAATGCCGTAGGACAGGGACCCGCTTTCGATGGGGATGGCCGTGCTCTGGGAAAGGGCGTCGAACAGCACCGCCGACGCCTTGGGGATAAAGAAAAACAGGACCAGGATGGTGGAGACGAAGAGCAGGTCCTTGTTGTGGTTCGTCGACCGCCGATGGGCCGGATGGAGATGGAGATAATACTTGATGACCAGGATGCAGAGAATGATGCCCACGGCCCCGAAGCTCCGTTCGTAGAGCTTTTCCCGACCCTTTTCCGCATTGAGGGCCTTGATCTTGGCCAGCTTCTCCTCGGTGACCCGCTCCCCCTCCCGGAGCAGCATCTCCCCTTCCTTGATTTTATAGGGGACCGGCGGGACGGCCCCGGCCGCCTCCTTTTTCCGCTTTTCGGTTTCGCTCCGGTTGAGGGTGATGTTGGGCTCGATGAGCCGCTGGCCCAGGTCCACCACCACCGGCGTCAGTTTGGGCGGAATATCCGCCACCATGGGCCTGGCGATGATCCGGACCATGTCCTTGTACTGGTCGGGGCCGTAGTACTTGCGAAGGTTGCGGATCTCGGATTCGCCGCCGCTCTGGAGCCGCCGCAGAATGATGCCCCGGTCCTTTTCGTTGAGAAGAACCTCCTTGTTGGACACTACCCCGTTCTCCAGAATCTGTTCAACAACCTCCAGGACGATCCGGGAGAGGTCTTCCGAGAACCCCGCCCGTTTCAGCTCCCGGAAGGCCTCTCCGGAGACGGGAACGCCCAGTTTCTCCTGGAAGACGGCCCGGGGGTCTTCGGCCGCCGATTCCGCCGGCCCCTCTCCCCTGAACCGCTGCCGCATGGCCCCGAAGGCGGACCGGATCCGCTCGGTCACGTCGGCGATGAGGGCCTGGTTGTGATCGTAGACGGTCCGGACCGCTTCCATGGCCTCCCGCCGCTTGGCGGCCGTGGCCTTCAGGTCCTCTACATAAAAGTCCTTGGGCGCCTTGATGTCCGATCCCACGATGTCGCCCACCTCGTAGGCGTGGCGGGACATGAGAAGGTTGGGGTAGAGGATGACGGTCACGATCCCCAGCACCAGGATCAACAGCGCCAGCCGGACGGCGTCGCTGTTGTTCAGGTACTCCCGATACGGCGCTTTCCCGCGATCTTT
>CAZZBE010000007.1:35538-41752 GCA_964652715.1 uncultured Desulfobacteraceae bacterium | reverse complement strand
TCCGATCTTTCCGATCTTTTCGATCTTTCCGATCTTTCCGATCTTTCCGATCTTTGTGATCTTTCATAACGCCCCTTATCCGGCGGCCTTCTCCGCCTCGGATCGCTCATAGGCCCGGATGATGTCCTGCACCAGTTTATGGCGCACCACATCGCTGTTTTTGAAGAAGATGAACTGGATCCCCTCGATCTCCTGGAGGATCTCCTTTCCTTCCACAAGGCCGGAGGATTTGTTGCCGGGCAGGTCCACCTGGGTGATGTCGCCGGTGATCACCGCCTTGGAATTGTACCCGATGCGGGTGAGGAACATCTTCATCTGCTCGGACGTGGTGTTCTGGGCTTCGTCCAGGACGATAAAGGAATCGTTGAGGGTCCGCCCCCGCATGAAGGCCAGGGGCGCCACCTCGATGACCCCTTTTTCCATGAGGGACGACACCTTTTCGAACCGCATCATGTCGTGGAGGGCGTCATAAAGCGGCCGCAGGTAGGGGTCCACCTTTTCGGCCAAATCGCCGGGCAAAAATCCCAAAGCCTCTCCGGCCTCCACGGCCGGACGGGTCAGGATGATCCGGCGGACCACGCCCTTGGTCAGGGCCGCCACGGCCATGGCCATGGCCAGGTAGGTCTTGCCCGTGCCCGCGGGACCGATGCCGAAGACGAGGTCGTAATTGCGCATGGCATCGATGTAGTCTTTCTGGGAAGGGCTTTTGGGCTTGATGGCGTGCTTTTTGGAGGTGATGTAGACGGTGTCCAGGAAGATGTCCTTTAACCGGACCCGGTCGTCCCTGCTGAGAATCCGGACGGCGTAATCCACGTCGGTGGGATAGACCGGGCACCGGTCTTCGATGAGGCCGTAAAGCTGTTCGAGGATGTTCCGGGCCAGGTCCCTGGCCACCGGGTCTCCTTCGATGAAAACGGTGTTGCCCCGGGCATGGATGTTGACCTCCGTGCCCTCGGCGATCTGATTCAGGTGTTTGTTCCGCTCGCCGAACAGTTGACGGGACAGGTCGATGTCCGGGAAGGTTACGGCGAGGTTCTTATCCTCTATGAGTTCTGACATATCGATTTATTTTTAATTCCATTGTGTTGCAAAAAAACGGGCCGGCTTCCGCCGGGCCGCCCCTTCGGGTTCGCGCATCGGACTTATTCTATCCGATCGGCTCTCTCCAATGCAAGGATTGTCTTGCGGACGGCGATTCCGGTTGACCCTGCGGGATCAGGCTGTTATCGTTATCATTTTGCCGATTTACCGGACCGGCCCGTTTGGCCGAACTCACAAATATACGCCGAGATGGGGCGGCGTCAACCCCCTTCTCCGGAAAAGACCACAGGATACTGCTGTTATGGATGCATCGAAACCCCGCTTTTCAGATCTCATGGACCTGGTACGGCGGCTCCGGGGGGAGAACGGCTGCCCCTGGGACCGGAAACAGACCGCCGGGACCATGGCCCCCCACCTGACCGAAGAAACCTACGAACTGGTGGACGCCATTTTCGCCGGATCGCCCCTTGCGGTGCGGGAGGAACTGGGCGACGTTCTCTTCCACATTTTCTTCATCGCCAACCTCTACCGGGAGACGGGTCAATTCGATATGGCCGACGTGGTGGCGGAGATCGTGGAAAAGATGACCCGGCGCCACCCCCATGTGTTCGGGGATGCCTGCGTGGGGAGTGCCGAAGACGTCAAGGCCCAGTGGCATCGGATCAAAGGGGAGGAGAAAAAGACGGAGAGCGGCGGGTCCCGGCTCGCCTCGGTTCCGGCGGGGCTGCCGGCCCTGATGCGGGCCTACCGGATCTCCGACCGGATCGCCCGGGCCGGTTTCCCCGGCGAGGAGGGGCCGGATCGGCTGGAGACCGCAAAACGGCGATGGACCGCCCTGAAAACGGCCCTCGCCCGGGGGGAAAAGGCGGGGATATCCACGGCGATGGGGGAAATGCTCCTGGAGCTGGTCCATGCGGCCCGGGAGGCCGGAGTCCACCCGGACACCGCCCTGTCGGACGCCCTTCGGCGATTTCAGGGGCGGTTCGAGGCCGTGGAACGGGCCGTTTCAGAGAAAGGGGATGATCTGGACCGTCTCGCGCCGGAGGAGAGAGACCGGTACTGGAAAGCGGTTAATTACGACGCTTCGACCGATGAATGACCAGAACGGCGGTGATGTTGTCCTTTCCGCCGGCCGCGTTGGCCTTTTCGATCAACTCGTCGCAGATGACCTTGGCGGGGCGGTACTTTTTGACCACCCGGTAGATCTCCTCGTCCGACAGCATGTCCCACAGCCCGTCGGAGCACAGCAGCAGCTTGTCCCCGTCCCGGAGGGAATAGCAGTTGTAATCCGGCTTGATGGTCTGAACGGCGCCGATGGCCTGGGTCAGTTCGTTTTTCAGGTTGGAATGGCGGGCCTCCTCCGGCGTCATCTTGCCCGACGCCACCAGTCCCATGACGTAGCTGTGGTCGGTGGTCAGCAGCTGGATGCCGGACTTGTTGCAGAGATAGGCCCGGGAATCGCCCACGTGGCAGAGGTGGAGGTCGTCCCCTTCGATGAGGGCCGTCACCACGGTGCATCCCATGCCCCGGTAGCCCTTGTTGGCGCGGGACATTTCCCGGAGCTTCCGGTTGGCCCCCTGGAGGCTCTCGACCATCCGCCGCTTGATCTCGTCCCCGTCCCCGGTGATCTGGGAGAGCGCCTTGAAGCTGAAATACTGGTTGATGTGCTTCGCGGCGTTGATGCTGGCCACCTCCCCGGCGTTGTGGCCGCCCATGCCGTCGGCGGCGATAAAAAGGCCCTTTTCCATGTGGATGAGAAAAAAATCCTCGTTTCCCTTCCGCTTCCGGCCCACGTGGGTGGCGCCGTAGATCCGATCCCCGGCCGCGGCCTTGCCCCTGCCCAGGACTTTTCCCAGCCAGCGTCTAATGAAGTCGATCATGGCGCCCTTTCCGTTCCCGCTTGTCCGTTTGATGACGCATCCGTCGTTCCGTTCGTGTAAGCCCTGATCTTTTCTCCGATAAATTCGACCCTCCCCTCCGGCATGCGGGCCCTTTCCGGCATCATCCCTCGGGGATCTTCAGCAACTGGCCGGCCATGATCCGGCCCGGGTTCCGGATGGCGTTGATCCGGGCGATGGCCCGGGGCGACGTATCGTAGAGCTGTGCGATGGCCGACAGGGTCTGCCCCCGTTCCACCCGGTGGCGGATCGCCCCGGCCCGGCCCACCCGCCCCGTTGACGATTCGCCCGCTATGATCTCGCCGGGGATCGTCAGCCGCTGTCCAACCCGAATCCGGTCGGCGCGCCGGATGCCGTTGGTCCGCGTCAGGGCCCGGACCGATGTGCCGTATCGCCGGGCGATGAGGGAGAGGGTCTGGTTTTTCCGGACCCGGTGGACCTTTGGCTCCGGCAACCGCGCCGGTTTCAGTTCGTCCGGAATATCGGCGTAACCGGCCAGGAACCGGTCCCGGTCTTTGGGGAAAATATTGAGACGATAGGTCCGGGGAATGGGCGCGGCGCGCTGAAAAATGAGCGGATTCAGGGCCGGATTGAGCTGCCGGAGGACGTCGGCGTCGAGCCCGCAATAGCGTGCCAGGGTCGGCGGCGATACATGGTGATCCAGGGTCACCGCCACCGTCTCCAGGGGCGGATGCCAGTCGATATCCCCGAAATAATGCCGGTATCGGGTGTAGACGTCCACGGCGGCCAGGAATTCCACATAGAAGTTCCGGGACGAAAAGCCGAACCGGGGACCGTCGTAGTCCCGGATGATCCGGTCGATGCGGTCGGACCCCACCGCCTTCACCGCGTTTTGCATCCCCCGGAGCCCGTGGTTGTAAGCGGTGATGGCCAGAGGCCAGGAGCCGATGGTCCGGTGGTTGTGGTCCAGGAGGGCGGCCGCGGCCTCGGCCGCCCGGAGGGGGTCCAACCGCTCGTCCACCCGGTCTCCCACGGCCAGACCGAACTGCTTGCCCGTGGCCGGCATGAACTGCCACATGCCGGCGGCGCCCGCATGGGACCGGGCCTGTGGATTGAACCCCGATTCGATGAGCGGGAGGCAGACCAGTTCTTCGGGAAGCCCCCTGTCGGCGAAAATCTTGCGGAAGCGGTCCATGTACCGGCCGGAGTAGGCGATGCCCCGCCGAACGCGGTCCGCCTGCCCCACCTGGGAGCGAACCCGCTTGTGGGCCTCGCGCTTGGCAAACCGCGACGATTCCGGCTGACCCTTGAAAAGGGCGAAGACCGTCTTCTCCTCGGCCGTCATTTTCTCCGGCGTCTCCCACTTGTCGGCCATCCCCTCGAGAAGCGTCTCGATCCGGTTCTCGGCGGCCCTCACGGCCTTCCATCCGGTCTTGCCGTCGACCACGCTCCGGTCCAGGTCCACCACGCCGTAGACCACGTCCAGATACCAGTCGTCGTGGAGCACCGCCTGGCGGGTGGTGTACCCGGTGAAGATCTCCTTCCAGAAGGTCGCCTGGGGTTCGAGCCGGTCCGGAGAAGGGAAGAGGCTGGCCCGCCGGCGGTCCCGCTCCCGGAAGGCCTCCGCCTCCCAGAAGCTGGCATGGGTCATGAGCCGCCGGGGCCCGATGGTCGGGCCGGGGGATTGGCCGGGGACCGGGGGCATGGGAAAAGTGATGGACCGATCGACGGGAAAAGGGGGCAAATGGTGCAGACGCGCCGGAAAAACGACGAGCAGAAAGGCCAGGCAGGCGGTCAGAAAGGACCCGGTCCCGCGGGGCGCGCCGCCGCCGTCGGACAGTTCCGGGGGTCGTTCCGGGTCTGTCGTCGCCGCTGCTTTTTGGGACGCCATCAATGTCTCGCCAAAGGGTCTCGCCAAAGGAGAAGGTTTGGAATGCTCTTAAAAAGCCGTCGTCAAATATTCAATATTGCCGTCATTCTCCATTTTTTTCAAGTTTTTTTTGCCGGCGGCGTCCGCGCCCGAAACCGTTATGAATGACAAAAGCCCTGTATTTTAAAAGTGATAGACCCACCGGAGCTGGAAACGATCCCCCTGGGGCCGGTTTTCCGCCGCCGTCTCGAAATAGGCATTAAAGAAAAGATGGGAATCCGGGGAGATGTGCCAGAGGGCGCCGGGACCGATGCCGAAAACCATCTCCTTTGAATTGTCGACGTCGCGTCCGTCCGCTTCGGTATCCGTAAAATGACGCTTACCCGCTTTCCGCCGCCTTTTCAGACGACAGCGCCTCGAACCCGGAGACGATGTCCAGCAGCTCTTCGGTGATGGTCATCTGGCGCTTCTGATGGTACTGGCTCTGGAGGGCGTCCAGTTGATCGGAAATGTTCCGCTCGGCGCCCTGCATGGCCGCCAGCCGGCTGGCGTTCTCCGCGGCCAGGGAATCGACCATGGCCCGGAAAAGCGAGACAAACAGGTATTCCCGGATCAGGGACGAAAAGATGGCGTCGGGGTTCATGGTATAAATGGGCAGGGACGACGATTCCCACGGACGCTGCCGAAGCCGTTCCAGCCAGTCGGCGTCCACCGGCAGCAGGTGGACCGTCCGGGGTTCGTAGGAGGCCCCGCCGCTTTGCTCGTTATGGAACAAGTAAACATGGCGCCCGCGGCGCTCTTCGGACCAGGCCTCGATGCGCAGGAGCAGGTCGTGGACGGTGGGGCCGACGCCGGACAGGGCGCCGGGAACGGAAAAGGATGCTTTCTCCCCGTATTCCCCCGGCTCGATCATCGCATTCGCCCGATCCCCCACCACCAGCAGCCGGCGCTCGTCGGCCGGGACGTCCAGGGCCGCCAGGGTTTTCCGGGCGTGGCGGACGATCCCCTCGTTGAGGGGGCCGCACATCCCCTGATCGGAACCGAAAATGACGGCCCCGACCCGTTCCAGCGGCGCTTTGCGGACCAGGACCCGGGCCCCGGGACGGTTCATGAGGACCGCCTGGAGCCCCATTTCCACGGTGCGGTTGTAATCCGACAGCGAGGCGGCGGCCCCTTCGTACTGGCGGATGTTGACCGCGGCCAGGGACTTCATGGTGCCCACCACCGATTTGAGTTCCCGGGTGGAGTCGATGCGGCGTTTGAGGGCTTCAATGGTCGCCATCGGGGGCCTCGGTTTTGGTGGACGGGGTGGACTGAGTGGACGATGTGGACGGGGTGGACTGGGTGGACGCCGAGGCCCCGCCAAGATCATTTTGACCTCTTTCTGGAATTTGTTTCTCGGCCGATTTGAGGAGGGCGTCGATGTCGTCGTCTTCCAGGGATT
>CAZZBE010000007.1:27149-35438 GCA_964652715.1 uncultured Desulfobacteraceae bacterium | reverse complement strand
ATTTGTTTCTCGGCCGATTTGAGGAGGGCGTCGATGTCGTCGTCTTCCAGGGATTCGCCGGCGGTGATCTTGTCGCACAGGTCGGAAAGGTCGCGAATCACGGCCTTCCGGATCGCTTCAGCCGTTGGAATGACCTCGGACAGCGCCACCGTGTCCAGCAGCCCTTCATTGACCGCCAGGAGCACGGCGATCTGCTCGCAGACCGTCAGGGGCCGGTACTGGGGCTGTTTGAGGATCTCCCGGACCCGCCGGCCCCGGTCGAGGGTCTTGCGGGTTTCTTCGTCCAGCCGGGTGCCGAACCGGGCGAAGGATTCCAGCTCTTCGAACTGGGAGTAGGAGAGCCGCAGGTCGCCGGCCACCCGCCGGTAGGCCGGGAGCTGGGTCTTGCCGCCCACCCGGGAGACCGATGTGCCCACGTCCACCGCCGGCATGTTCCCCTGCTGGAAGAGGTTCGGCGACAGATAGATCTGGCCGTCGGTGATGGAGATGAGGTTGGTGGGGATGTAGGCCGACAGGTTCTGGGCCTCGGTTTCGATGATGGGCAGGGCCGTGAGGGAGCCGCCGCCGTGCTCCTCCCGGAGATGGGTGGACCGCTCCAGGAGCCGGGAATGGACGTAGAAGATGTCGCCGGGGTAGGCCTCCCGGCCCGGGGGCCGCCGCAGGAGCAGGGAAAGTTCCCGGTAGGCCCGGGCGTGGCGGGTCAAATCGTCGTATACCACCAGCACGTCCCGCCCCCGTTCCATGAAATACTCGCCGATGGAGGTGGCCGCGTAGGGGGCGATGAACTGGAGCCCCGGCGGGTCCTCCTCGGTGGCCAGGACCACGGTGGTGTAGTCCATGGCGCCGTAGGTTTTCAGGTCGTCGATGAACTTGGCCACCGCCGAGACCCGCTTGCCCACGGCGCAGTAGATGCAGACCACGTCCGTCTCCTGCTGGTTGAGGATGGTGTCCAGGGCGATGGCGGTCTTGCCGGTCTGGCGGTCCCCCAGGATCAGCTCCCGCTGCCCCCGGCCGATGGGGATGAGGGCGTCCACCACCTTGAGGCCGGTCTGGAGCGGCGCCGTCACCGGGGCCCGGTCCATGATGGGCCAGGCCGGCCGTTCCACCGGCCGGGTCTCTTCGGTCCGGATCGGACCGCCGCCGTCCAGGGGGTTGGCCACGGCGTCGATGATCCGCCCGGTCAGGGCCTCGCCCACCGGGACCGACAGCACGTCGCCCGTCCGCCGGACTTCAGAACCGGCCGACAGGTGATCCCCCGACCCCAGCAGGATGACGCCGATCTCCCGTTCGTCCACGTTGAAGGCCAGGCCCAGCAGGTCGCCGGGAAAGCGCAGCGGTTCCTGGGACCGGACCCCGTAGAGCCCCCGCACCCGCACCGTGCCGTATCCGGCTTCGGAGACCTCGCCGACCTCCCGCACCCTGGGGGCCAGGTCGGTTCCGTTTACGACGCTTTCGAGGGTTCGGAAGGCGGACGCCAGGCCGGCGGTCAGATCATTCCTCTCCATCCGACCCCGCCTTTCCATCCGCTTCAGACGCTTTCGCCGATTCGTCGTTCTCTTCTTCCTCAACCGCCTGGCCGGCCTGTTCCAGTTCCCGGTTCAGGGCTTCCCTGGCGTTTTCCTCCAGATCGGAGAGGTAATCTTCGATGTTCCAGGAGATCTTGTGCCCCCGGGTGGAAAGCTGAACCCCCAGGATGAGCATGTCGTCCACCTCGAAGGAGACCGTCATCTCCTCCCTGAAGACCGACCGGAGGCGGTTTTTGATCCGCTCCTGTTCGTCGGGGTCGATGTCGAATCCGCTCTTGACCCGGGCCCGGTTCCCGCCCTTTTCCAGGGCGGTCAGAAAGCGATCCCGTTCCGATTCGTCGAGAACGTCCATCCGGTCCAGGAAAACCGAAACCGCCTGTTTCTGAACATCGGCGTCGGCGATCTGCTCAAACGTTCGCCGGGCGATATGGAAGACCTCCTCGCCGGCCATCCGGCGGAGTTCACGGATGAAGGTTTCCTTTTCCCGCGCCAGTGCCTCCTGCCACTGGCGGCGGCGGTCCTCCGCCGCTTCCCGGGCCTCTTCCAGCAGCTTTTTTCGCCGCTGTTCGGCCTCGTCTTCGGCCTCTTCCAGCAGCTTTTCCCGTTGATCTTCCATTTCCTTCCGTTCCTTTTCGTACCCGGACCGCTCCGCTTCCGCTTCTTCCTTTTTCCGTTCGGCATCGTTCAACCGGGACCGGATTTTCTCCTCCCGCTTGTCCATGGCCGAGACGATGGGGCCGTAGAGAAAGTACTTGAGCAGCCCCACAAGAATGAGGAAATTGACGATCTGGGCCCCTACGGTAAACGGGTCGATGAGCACGGCTTATCCTCCTGCGTTGGCGATGACGTAGTCCCAGAACGGGTTGGCGAAGATCAGAATCATGGAGACCACGAAACAGTAGATGGCCGTCGATTCGATCATGGCCAGTCCCACGAACAGGGTCCGGGTGATGGTGTTGGTCTCGTCGGGCTGCTGGGCCATGGAACTGAGGGCCGACGCCACGGCGCGGCCTTCTCCGATGGCCGGCCCGATGGCGCCGATGCCGATGCTCAGTCCGGCGGAGATCACGGACGCCATGCCGATGAGGGTGATGCTGTTATCCATTGGCTTTTTCTCCTTTCGGGTGGGATGATTGTTCTCGGGACGAATCCATCTCCTGCTGTTCCGTCTCCTCCTCCCGTCGGGCCCGGGTGGCCGAGGCGATGTAGACCATGGCCAGCACCGGGAAGATGTAGGCCTGGATCATGCCGGTCAACAGCCCCAGGGCCTGCATGACGACGGGGAAAAAGAGCGGCGTCAGGGCCAGGAGGATGGCCACGATCTTGCCCCCGCTCATGACGTTGCCGAAAAGCCGCACCGCCAGGGCCAGGGTCCGGGACAGCTCCCCCATGATGTTGAAGGGGAGCATGAAGATGGTGGGCTCGATGTAGTGTTTGAGATAGCTTAGAAGTCCTTTTTGCTTGATCCCGTAAGCGGGCACGGCCACGAAGACGCAGATGGCCAGTCCGGCGGTGGTGGAAAGGGACGCCGCCGGCGATTCGAATCCGGGCACGATGGCCAGAAAATTGGACAGGGCCAGGAAGAGGAAGATCGTCCCCACGAAGGCCAGGTACCGGGACGGGTCCTGACCGCCGCTGATCTCCCGGATCTGGTCCCGCATCCCGCCGACGAGGGTCTCCAGCAGGTTCTGCCAGCGGGAGAGGTGCATGTCCGACGAGAGCCGCCGGGTGACCAGGACGGAAATCAGCACCAGCAGGGCCATGACCGCCCAGGTGAAGACGAGCGTCGCGTTGATGGAGACGAACCGCCAGGACCAGAAAACCACCTCGTCCGGGCTGATGTTTTTGATGTCCATGAGGCTCAGGTTCATGGGACCGCTCCTTCGGAGGGTCGGGCCGGAACCGCCCCCAGCCGCCGGACCATCAGAAACCGGACCGCCAGGAACCCGGCCAGGAGGATCAGGATGCGCTCCCACCGGCCTCCGGAGACGAGGAAAATCGCCCCCACGCCGGCCCCCATCCGGATGAGGCAGCTGGACAGGGTCCACAGGGCCGGCCGCCGGACCTCAGGCAGCCGCCGGACGGTCCACCAGAGGCCGCCGAAATAAAACAGACCGATGGCCATGCCGGCCAGCAGGGAACCGATTCCCCACTGCCATTCCACTGGAAATGTCATTGCGTCGCTTCTCCTTTCTCCGATTGGGGCCACCGCCGCAGCAGGGACCGGACCACCAGGGGCGCCCCGATGCAGGTGACGGCGGAGACCATCACCATGGCGCTGAACACCCGGGCCGGGACCACGTCGTCCCCCATGGCCAGCCCTTTGCCCATGATGATCATGGAGATCTCCGCCCGGGGAACCATGGAGACGCCGATGAGGGCCGCGCCCTGGGCGCCCCGTATGGCCAGGACGGGCAGGGCATTGGCCAGGAGCTTGCCCAGAATCGCCGCGGCGATCAGGACCCCTCCCATCCGGAGGGCGACCATCAGGACGCCGGGGTCGATGTTGAGGCCGATGCCGATGAAGAAAAACGGCGTGAACAGGTCATAGAGGGGATCGATGGACGCCTCCCGTTTGATGCACTCCGGGTCCCGGCTGAAGACCAGGCCCGCGAAAAAGGCCCCGATGGCCAGGGAAAATTCCAACAGGCCGGCGACCGCGGAGAACATCAGGCCGATGGACACCACCAGCAGCATCATGTCCGGTCGCTCCGTCATCGCCTGGAATTTCCCGGTGAGCCGGGGCTCCAGGTACCGGGAAAACAGGAAACAAAGCACGCCGAAGGCGATCAGCTTCAAAAGAAAGGTCCCCGCGATCCGGCCCACCTGGGGCAGCATCGCCGTGGACACCCCCTTCCCCTGAAGTTCGGGCAGCAGGGCGAAGAGCAGGGCCATGAGGACCACCGCCGAGATGTCGTCCAGTTCCGCCACGTCGATGAGCAGCTCGCCGTTTTCCGACCCGACCGCGTTTTCCCGCTCCCACACCGCCACCGAGATGCCGACGCTGGTGGCCGTCATGGCCGCGGCCACCACCAGGGAAGGGATCAGCGCGAGCCCCAAAAGGTAGAAGGCGGCCCAGAACCCGAGACCCCCGCTTATGACCACGTTCCCCACCCAGATCAGGCTCGCCCCGCGCAACTGGGACAGGAGCCCCTTGAGGTCGCTTTCCAGCCCGATCCGGAACAGAAGCAGGACGACGCCCACCTTGGCCAGAAATTCGAAAACCTCCTCAGCCCCTTCGTGGAAAAATCCCAATCGGTCGTCCGCCAGCCGGATCAGCATCCCCAGCAAAAAATACCCCACCAGGGGGGGAACCGGCGTGCGGTCCAGCCCGGATTTGATGAAAATGGCCGCCGCCGTGGCCGCGCCCACCAGCAGTATCAAAAGCGGAAAGTCGATCTCAGCCACGTCCGCTCTCCCGCTTCACCCAGAACCAGGCGTTGAGGCACCCCAGGACCACCCCGACGAAGAGCATCATCAGGGTCCAGGAATACCGGCTCGGCCAGGTGTTGTCGATCCAGACGCCGAGGGCGATGAAAATGAGCGTGGGGATGGCCACGGACCAGCCCACCAGGCCGAACATGCCCAGACCGAACCAGACGCCGCGGTCCTGCTCCCGTTGGGCCCGGAGCTTCCGGGACTCCTTGGCCCCGATCTTCCGGGCCAGCTCCTCCCCTTTTTTCCGCACGTTTTCGTCAGACATGGCCTTCGATCTCCAGAAACCGGCGGACGAACCCGGCTTCGATTTTGGCCGCCGCCGACCGGGCCGCCTTTTCCCGCTCGTCGTGGACCCCGAAGGCCTCTTCGACGGTCCGTTCCAGCTCTCCTATATCCGGCCCCCGCACGGCGTTTCGCACCGCCGCCCGGACCCTGTCGCCTTTCTTCACCAGGGTCCCTTCGTCCACGGCCAGATAAATGGTCCCGCCCGCCTCGTCCACATAGGAGAGGATGCCGGGGACCAGGGCCGCGGCAAAATCGATGTGGCGCGGCTTCAGGGTGAAGGACCCATTGCCGGCTTCGGCGGTGATTTTGTAGACGGTTCTGTCCATGAAGACCTTTTCGGGCAACAGGATCTTCAACCGCATCTGTCGGGGCGCGGCCGGGTCCGTCATTTTGCCTCCGCCGCCTTTTCCGCCTGGGCGACCCGTTCGATGGTCCCCACCACGGAATCGGGATTCAGGGAGATGGAATCGATGCCCGATTCGATGAGAAACGCGGCGAACTCAGGATAATCGCTGGGCGCCTGGCCGCAGATGCCCACCTTGGCGCCCTTTTCGTGGGCCGTCCCGATGAGTTCGGCCACGGCCCGCTTGACGGCCGGATTCTGCTCGTCGAAGAGGTGGGAGAGCCGGGAGGAATCCCGGTCCACCCCCAGGATGAGCTGGGTCAGGTCGTTGGAGCCGATGGAAAACCCGTCGAACCGCTCGGCGAAATCCGCCGCCAGGATGATGTTGGACGGGATTTCGCACATGACGTAGATCTCCAGCCCGTCCTTGCCCCGCACCAGCCCGTTGTCGGCCATGACGGCCAGCACCTTGTCGGCCTCCTCCACGGTCCGGCAGAAAGGAATCATGACCACCACGTTGGCGAGACCGATCGTTTCCCGGACCCGCCGGATGGCCCGGCATTCCAGGGCGAACCCTTCCCGGTAATCGTCGCTGTAGTAACGGGACGCGCCCCGCCAGCCCAGCATGGGGTTGTTCTCGTCCGGCTCGAACCCGGCGCCGCCGATGAGGTCGGCGTATTCGTTGGTCTTGAAATCGCTCATCCGGACGATGACCGGGTCCGGATACTGGGAGGCCGCGATGGCGGCGATGCCCAATGACAAATGGTCGACGAAATAGTCGGGCTTGTGGTCGTAGCCCCGGGTCAGGTCCCGGATCTGTTTTTTGGCGTCCTTGTCCTCCAGGTCGTCGTACCGGATCAGGGCCATGGGGTGGATCTGGACGATGTTGTTGATGATGAACTCCATCCGGGCCAGGCCGATGCCTCGCGCCGGGAGCCGCCACCACCGGAAGGCCGCCGCCGGGCTGGCCATGTTCATCATGATTTGGGTTTTCACCTCGGGGATCGCGGACAGGTCCATTTCCTTTGTCTCGTAGTCGAGGATCCCCTGGTAGACCATCCCCTTTTCCCCCCCGGCGCAGGAGAGGGTGATCTCGTCCCCCGAAGAGAGGACCTCGGTGGCGTCGCCCGTCCCCACCACCGCCGGAATGCCCAATTCCCGGCTCACGATGGCCGCATGGCAGGTCCGGCCGCCGTAATCGGTGACGATGCCGGCGGCCCTCTTCATGATGGTGACCCAGTCCGGGTCGGTCATTTCGGTCACCAGGATGGACCCCGGCTCGAACCGGTCGGCGTCGTCGGCGCTCTTGACCCGGGAAACCTTGCCGGCGGCGATGGCGTCGCCGATGCTGAGGCCCTCGGCGATCACGGTCCCCTTCTCCCTGAGCCGGTACTGCTTGAGACGGCCCTTCTCCTTCCGGGACTGAACCGTCTCGGGCCGGGCCTGGACGATGAACAGCTCGCCGGTCTCGCCGTCCTTGGCCCATTCCATGTCCATGGGCTGGCCGTAGTGAGCTTCGATGTCCCGGGCCCAGCGGCCCAGGGTCAGAATTTCTTCGTCCTCCAGCACAAAGGCCCGCCGTTCCGTTTTGAGGGTGGGGATGTTTTTGGTGGTTTTGCCGCCGCCGGCGGCGTAGACCATCTTCTTCTCCTTGTCCCCCAGGACCTTTTCCACGATGGGAACCAGATCTTCATTGTCCAGCAACGGTTTGAAGACCCGGTATTCGTCGGGGGTGACCGTCCCCTGGACCACGTTTTCGCCCAGCCCCCAGGCGCCGTTGATGAGGACCACGTCGGGGAACCCCGATTCGGTATCGATGGAGAACATGACCCCGGCGCTGCCCTTGTCGGACCGGACCATCTTCTGGACCCCCACCGACAGGGCCACCTTCATGTGGTCGAAATGCTTTTCTTCGCGGTAGGCGATGGCGCGATCGGTAAACAGGGACGCATAGCACTTCTTGCAGGCGTCAAGCAGATCGTCGTCGCCGGTGATGTTGAGGAAGGTCTCCTGTTGCCCCGCGAATGAGGCGTCGGGCAAATCTTCGGCCGTGGCGCTGCTGCGCGCCGCCACATCCACCGCCTCCTCGCCGTATCGGCGGTTCATCTCGCCGTAGGCCTCCCGGACGGCCTCTTCGATGTCGCCGGGGAATTCGGCCCGGCCGAACATCCCCCGGATGGACCGGCCTGTCGCCTCGACCGATTTCTCGCCCTTTGTCATCGCTTCGATGCGGTCGCCGATCTTGTCCTTCAGCCCGTTGTGGTCGAGAAACCGCCAATAGGCCGCGGCCGTGGTGGCGAACCCGCCGGGGACCCGGATATCGGCGGCTTTCAAGGTCTGGATCATTTCCCCCAGGGACGCGTTCTTGCCGCCCACCTGGGCGACGTCGTCGCTTCCCAGGGTATTGAACTGGCGAACATACTCTTTATTTCCCATAATCTCTCCATTCGGATGCCGGCACGCAGGCCATGATGTTTAACGATATCAAGATATCATGGCATCCAAGGGAGAGGGAATACGGGCAATGCCCTATTTTGAAGCCATCAAGACGGTAAGAAAACCCCTTATTTCGCTTCGACCGTTCGTCCACCCCGTCCACATCGTCCACTCAGTCCACCTCGTCCACTGCATGTAAACCGATAGCTTTACGGGGAAAAGAGCCAAAACCTCTCAGTCCGAAAATGGACACTGTGGACG
>CAZZBE010000007.1:0-27049 GCA_964652715.1 uncultured Desulfobacteraceae bacterium | reverse complement strand
GCTTTACGGGGAAAAGAGCCAAAACCTCTCAGTCCGAAAATGGACACTGTGGACGAAGTGGACGGAGTGGACAGGGTGGACGATGTGGACAAATACCGCCGCCGACGGCCGAGATTACCCCCTTCACCTTATTTCAGTGGGCGGGAGTCCATTCTATGATGAGGCGTTGAAGTACACACAGATGAAAGGAGCGACCCATGAAAATCGGCATTGTCGGAAGCGGCATGGTGGGGTCCACCAGCGCTTACGCCATGATCATGAGCGGCATCGGTCGGGAGATCGTGCTGGTGGATAAAGACGAGAAACGCGTGTCGGCGGAGGTGGCGGACCTGAACCATGCGGTTCCGTTTTCCAACCCGCTCACCGTGAGGGCCGGCGACTATTCCGACCTCAAGGGGGCCAAACTGGTGGTCATCAGCGCCGGCGTCTCCCAGAAACCAGGGGAAAGCCGGCTCGACCTGCTCAAGCGAAACGCGGCGGTATTTCAAGAAATCGTCCCGTCGATCCTCGACCACGCGCCCGAAACCATCCTGGTGGTGGCCACCAACCCGGTGGACATCATGACCCATCTGGCGGCCCGGTACGCCGCCGAACACGACATTCCGTCCAACCGGGTGCTGGGTTCCGGCACCACCCTGGACACGGCCCGGTTCCGGTTCCTCCTGGGCGACCGGCTGGGGGTCGATCCGCCCCACGTCCACGCCTATGTGGTGGGAGAGCACGGCGATTCGGAAGTCCTGGCCTGGTCCCTGATCCGCATCGGCGCCATGGAACTGGACGCCTTTTGCGATCTTCAGGACATCTGCCTCGCCGACGACGACCGGGCGGAGATCGACGACGCCACCCGAAACGCCGCGGCCCAAATCATCGACGGCAAAGGCGCCACTTACTACGGCATCGGCGCGGCCGTGGCCAAGATCGCCGACGTGATTCTCCACGATCAGCGGTCCGTGCTCACCGTGACCACTCCCACCGACACCGTGGAAGGGGTCGCCGACGTGACCGTCTCCATGCCCCACCTGGTGGGCGGCGACGGCATCCTGGCCGACTTCCCCCTCGCCGCCATGAACGACGACGAAAAGGAGGCCCTGGCCCGGTCGGCCCGGGTGGTGCGGGTGGCCATCGATGAGATTGAGGAATCGAACGACTAAGGTGAAAATATCGATATACAACCTGTAGGGGCGAAAAATTTTTCGCCCCTACGACTCCCCTAATTCCTTCTCCCGGATCTCGTGCACGACTTCTTCCTGCAACGCCTGGAGGTCCGGCGCCAGCTCGACGGGGTATTCCACCGGATTCTCCAGGCGCTTGTAGGCCTTGTCCAGCGAGGCGAATTCGGTTTCGAAGCGGTCCCGGATGGCGTTGAGGGACTCGGCGGGCTGTTGCCGCTTGCCGTCTTTCATCACCCGGGTCAGCATCGCCTCGCCGCCGGCGTCTTCCCGGCGGAGACCGATGGCGTCGCCGGCCAGGCGGTCGCCTTCGCGATGGCGGAAGACCTGCTTGCGGCCCACCAGGGTTTTTTTCCCGCTGGAGAGCTTCATCACGGGCCGGTCCCCGTACTGAACCAGCTTGAAGGCGATGTCGTTGTAGGGGCCGTCGGCCGACACGCCCATCTTGGTGCCGACGCCGAAGGCGTCGATCTCGCAATCCCGGTCCACCACGTCGGCGATCTTGAACTCGTCGAACCCGCCGCTGGCAAAGATCTTCACGTCCTTGAACCCTTCTGAATCGAGGATCTTCCGAACGTCCTTGCTCAACTGGGCCATGTCGCCGGAATCGAGACGGACGCCCCGGAGGTCGTGGCCCCGCTTCCGCATCGCCCTGGCCACCTCGACGGCCTTTTTGGCGCCGGTGACCGTGTCGTAGGTGTCGATCAGCAGGACGGTGTTCTCGGGGAAGGTTTCGGCAAACGCGGAAAAAGCCTCCTGTTCGTCCGGGAAGCTGGTGACGAAGGAGTGGGCCATGGTCCCGGAGATGGGAATGTCGTAGGCCTTGCCGGCCAGGACGTTGCTGGTGCCGTCGAACCCCGCCAGCCAGCTTGCCCGGGCGACTTTCAAGCCGGCATCCATTCCGTGGGTCCTCCGGAGGGAAAAATCCACCAGCCCCCGGCCCCGGGCCGCATGGACGCACCGCGTCGCCTTGGTGGCGATGCTCACCTGAAGGTTGATGGCGTTGATGATGAAGGTTTCCACCAACTGGCCCTGGATGATGGGCGCGGTGACCTCCAGGATGGGTTCGTCCTTGAAAAAGAGCCGCCCTTCGGGGATGGCGAAGACCTCGCCCTCGAATTTCAGCCCGCTCAGATAATGGAGAAAGTCGTCGGAAAATTTCCCTTCCGACTTGAGATAATCGAGGTCGGCGTCCTCGAATCGGTAGGATTCCAGAAAAGAGAGGACCGTCTCCAGCCCCGCGCTGACAAAATATCCCCGGTTGGGGGGATACGCCCGGATGAAAAGGCTGAAGGTGGCGGGCGCGAACATCTCGTTTCTATGATACGCCGCCGCCATGGTGAACTCGTACTGGTCGGTCAGCATGGCCGGATTTTCACGGGTGATCTTCATATCTCCTCCTTGATTTATCGGTTCAGCATCATCCCCCATCATAAATAGTCGACGGACGGCCCATCAATGGGGTCAAGGATGTATTCCATCGCCCGAATGGGGGTAAAATCCATCGCTTTTCCCTGACCGGCCGGGCGCCGGATCCGCGGCCGGGTTTTTCCGTTTAAAACTTGCGGGAATCGTGGTAGGGTTGCTATTTATCGCCCTTCCCGGAAATCGAAAGGGAAAAGGCAGAAAAAAACCAAAGAGAAAACACCCAAGCGCTTTTTTTGAAAAGCCCCGAAACCATTGGAGAACCGATGAGAAAAAAGATGCTCGTATTCGTGGATGAATCCAACGTGACCGGTTCGGCCCGGATCAAAAACAAAAACCTCGACTGGCTTTTCCTGCGGCAGGAGATCGTCAACGCCGTCCCCGGCGCCGATCTGGTGGAGATGGTCATCTACGTGGGGCTCCCCCCCTCCACCGAAGACCTGAAGCCCCAGCGGGACAGCCGGGAGCGGTATGTCCACTGGCTCCGGTCCAACGGCTTCCTGGTGGTTACCAAAAACGGGTCCCCCAAGGGCGGCGGCGCCTACAAGGCCAACGTGGACGTGCTCATGGCCATCGATTCGGTGGAATTGTCCCTGGCCATCGCCCCCGACATCGTGGTGCTGGTGACCGGCGACGGCGACTTCGCCAACCTGGCCACCAAGCTCCGCCGCCGGGGCATCCAGGTCTATGTCTGCGCCATCGAAGAAACCCTGGGCAACCTGCTGCGGGACGCCTGCAACGACCGCATCCGGATGGAAGACGTCCTGGATCAGATGGACGATTTCGAGCGACGGAACGACAACGACAACTGAAGTGAAACGCCACCTCTCCACAGCCCTGCTTTCGGCCCTGCTCTCCATTCTGATCCTGGTGCTCATGGGGGCGGGCTGGCTCGGTTTCCTGGAAAACGGGTATTACGATCTCTGGCATCGCTTGTCCGGTCACCGGCGGCCCGCGGCCCATGTCGCCATCGTGGCCATCGACGAGGCGACCCTCCTGGCGTACAAGGACATCCCCCTGGCCTTCTGGGGGCCCCGGTTCGCGCGGGTCATCGACATCCTCCGGGAGAACGGGGCCGCGGCCATCGGCGTCGATTTCCTCTTCCGGGTGAGCGCCGAATCGTGGCTCAAGCGGCTGGACCTCCAGGACCCCTCGGTCAGCCGCACCTTCGAAATCCCCTTCCGGCAGGCCCTGGCCGGCGGCGGGGTCGCGCTGTCGGGGACCATCGTCCACGACGCCCGGGGCGAGCCCCGGTACCTCTTTCCGGTTGACGATTACCTCTACGTCCTGCCGGGGCTGACGTCGGACGTGGGGCTCACCAACCTGACGGCGGACCCGGACGGCGTGTACCGCCGGTTCGCCGCGGTGCTGGATCCGGGCGGCGGGCGCCTCTCCCCCCACCCCACCCTGCCGGCCCTGCTGGCCTTCAAATCCGGAACCGTTTCCGAAGACGTTTTCCGCATCCCCCGGCTCCAGCACATCGGATACGTGGGCCCGCCCGGCGCCGTCCCCCGGATCTCCATGCACGATCTCCTCTCCCAAAAGGGCGGCATCGATCCGGCCGCGGCGGCGCTCATCAAGGGGAAGGTGGTGCTGGTGGGGGCCGAGCATCCGGGGAACCAGGACTTCCACCGGACCCCCTACGCCCGCGGATTTCTCGGTTGGGAGGGCCGGCTGATGAGCGGCGTGGAAGTCCAGGCCAACATCGTTGAAACTCTTATGGCGGGAAACGGCCCCCGCCCCCTTCCCTTCGGCGTCTTTCCGGTGTATCTTTTCGGGGTGGCGTCGGCTTCGTCCATCCTCTTTTTCCGGCTGCCGCTCCTTCGGGGGGCCGCCGCCGGCGCGGGCATCGGCGTTGTCTGCGGGGTCGCCTCCTTCATCGTTTTCCGGATGGGCGTCATCCTGCCCCTGGCGGGCATCCATGCCGGTCTCGGGCTGGCCTACCTGGCCACCCTGGGCCGCCGGCTCACCGGGGAGGAACGGCGGCGGGTGCAGCTCCAGCAATTGTTCGGCCGGTACGTTTCCAGCGCGGTGCTGGACAAGCTCATGACCTCCGGCCGGCAGCCCGACCTGGGGGGCGAACTTTTCGGCGTGACGGTGCTCTTTTCGGACATCCGGAACTTCACCACCCTGTCGGAGCGGCTCACCCCCCACGAGGTGGTGGAGATGCTCAACGCCTATTTCGAACGGATCTGCGAGCCGATTATGGCCCATGGCGGCGCCGTGGACAAATTCATCGGCGACGCCGTCATGGCGGTGTTCGGCGCGCCGGCCCCTTCAAGGGACCATGCCCGGGACGCCTGCCGGGCCGCCCTGGAGATGGCCGGGGCGGCCGATGCCTTCCGGGACTGGATGACCCAGCGGTACCCGGACCGGGACCTGCCCGAATTCCACATGGGCATCGGGATCCATTCCGGCGAGGCGGTGGTGGGCAACATCGGCACCCTGAAGCGGACCGAATACACGGCCATCGGCGACACGGTCAACACCGCCGCCCGAATGGAAACCGCCACCAAAGACCTGGGCTGGACCATCGTGGTCAGCGACGAGACCCTCCGCATCGCCGGACCGGACATCCGGACCGGCCGGACCGACACCATTGCGGTCAAGGGGCGCGACACCCAGGTCAAAGTCCACGAACTGATCGGGCTGGAAGCGGCCCGGTGACATCATCTTGTCGATGGAGGAAAGGATCATGACACACCACCCAATCAACGGCCGCGAATGGGGCCTCGCGGTCCGGACGGTCGTCTGCCTGGCCCTCTGGGCCGCGGGAACCGTTCTTCCCGGCGCGGCGAAGGCCCAGACGCCGCCGGACGCGGGGCTCGTCATGTCGGTGTCGGGGGAAACCCGCTACGGCGCCCCCGGCGAAACCACCGGTCCGGAGCCGGTGCAGGCCTTCATGAAGGTCCGGAAAGGGGACCGGATTTTCCTTTCCGACAACGGGCGGATCGACCTCCTTTTCCTGGAAAACGGGCGGCGGGAGACCTGGACGGGACCGGCCCGTCTGACCCTGACGGCGTCCGGCGCCCTCTCCGAAGACCCCGACGCGACGCCCGAGGCAACCGAGGTCAAGGCCCCGGTCTTCACGGCCATCAAGGGATCGGGGCTGCCCCTGCCCCGGGGACAAATCGCCCGGGGCGGGGTGAGCGTGGTGCGGGGGCTCTTCGACGAATGCCCGGAGGCCGCGCCCGAACCCCGTCCGGTTCCGACCCTGGGAGAGGCCGACCGTGCCGAACTGGCCTCGGCCCGCGCGGTCTACGAGGATCTGCGGCGACAGACCCCCGCCGGCGATCCCCTGCCCGATCTCTACTACCTGAGCGTACTGGCCCGGTACGAACGGTTCGGCGAGATGGACCGGATCATCGACCGGCTGCACCGGATCCACGGCGACATCCCGGCCCTGGAAAAGTGGGACGCCTGGGTCCGTGAAAACCACCCCGTCCGGGTCAGCTTTTTCATGCTCAAGCCGGACGAAGGCTGCCGCCAGGGTCCGGCCTGCTTCGGCCTGGGGGACATGGGCTATTTCAGGAAATCCGGCCCCTGCCCGGTCTCGGAACTGGACCAGCGGGACATCCGGACCGGCGACATCCTGACCTTCGCCCTGGCCAACACGTCGGACATCGTCTACTACGCCTACATCGTCAATGTCGATCCCTCCGGCAACGCCGACATTCTGTTTCCCGAGTCCTTCGGCGACCCCTACGCCGCCCGCCTGGCGCCCCGGAAGGTGCTGGACCTCTTCCGCGACGCCGGCATCGGCCTGATGTCCGCGGAACCGGGCCGGGAGACCATCCGGGTCTACCTGAGCGCCGAGCCGCTGAAAGAAGCGGACCGGGAACGGCTGAAATCAGGCCCGACGGACGACCTGACCGCCATCGAAGCCTCCGTCTACATATCCAAGAGGAGATCATGACACGACGCATCATCGGTTCATTTCTAACCTTTCTTTTTCTGACCGTTTTTCTCGCGGGAACCTCCGCCGCCCAACCTACGGCGGAGGAATTTTTGACCCGGTTTTCCCAAGCCGTCCGCGACGGGGATTTTGAAAAGGCCGAAGACCTGGTGGCGGCCCATCCCGAAATCGCCGGGGACGCCCGGTTCATGCACATCCGGGACGAGGACGTGAAGCGTCGTCTCTCCCGGATGCTGACCCGGCATCTGGCATCCCGGCCCCAGGCGGATCCGGCGGTCAAGGCCATGCGGGAGATGAACCGCCTGTACGGAGCGGGCCAGGAGGCGATGCTCGCCGCCGATTACGAGACCGCCGTCCAGAAATGGAAAGAGGGGCTGGCCATCGCCCGGTCCGGCGGCAACCAGCGGGTCGCCGCGGCCTTCCTGAGCAATATGGGCGCCGTTTACGACACCCTGGGCCGGCGCGCGGAAGCACTGAACAGTTTCCTGGCGTCCCTTTCCATCAACCGGAAGGTCGACGATCTCTGGGGGCTGGGCGCCGACCTGAGCAACGTCGGGGTCATCCAGCTCCACATGGGCCAGTACGGGGACGCCATGACCAACCTGGAGGAAGCCCTGACCCTCCACCGGAATATGGGGAACCGGCGGGGTCAGGCCGCCGCGCTGTCCAACATCGGGCTGATCCATCAGAACCTGGGCCGCTACGAAAAGGCGCTTTCCTATTATGACCGGGCCCTGGCCCTCAAAAAGGAGACCGGCGACCGCCGCGGCGTCGGCCTGGTGCTCTCCAACATCGGCGTCATCCACCACAACCTGGGCCAGTACGAAACCGCCCTCGAACACTACCGGCAGGCCCTGGCCATTCATCAGGACATCGGAGACCGGCGGGGGGAGGCCAAGGCTCTCTCCAACATGGGGCTCATGCACAACAACCTGGGAAACTACGAAGAGGCCCTGGAACATTATGAAAAGGCGTTGACCATCCGGCGGCTCATCGGCGACCGGCGGGGCGAGGGCGGCGACATGGCCAACATCGGCCTCGCCTACCACAACCTCGGCGATTACAACAAAGCCCTGACCCACTACAACAAGGCCCTGGCGATCCACCGGGCCGTCGGCGACCGTCGGGGGGAAGGCCGCGATCTTTCCAACATGGGGATGCTCTTCGACAACATGGGCGACCACGAAGAGGCCGCCGACTTCCTGCGCCAGAGCCTGGAGACCGTCCAGGAGCTGGGCGCCCCGGAATCCATCTGGCGGGCCCACCGGCGGCTGGGCCAGGTGGAGGCCACCCTCTACGAGATCCGGAGCGCCATCGGACACTACGAAGCGGCCCTGTCCACCATCGAAACCATCCGGGAAGAGCTGAGCGCTAAATCGGCGCGGTCCAGCTATATGCGGAGCAAGATCTACATCTACGACGAACTCATCGAACTCCTGGCCGAGCGCCACCGGCTTGATCCGGGCGCCGGGTACGGCCAGAAGGCCATGGAGATCTTCGAGCGGAAACAGGGCCGCCTCTTTCTGGAGGAGATGGGCCGGAGCGGCGCCCGGAACTTCGCCGGGGTCCCCGACGAGATCCTCGAAAAGGAGAACGACCTGATCCGGGAACGGGCCGGGGTCCGCGACGCCCTGACCCAGGAGCGGTCCAAACCGCTGGAGACCCTGAATCCGGAACGGGTCCGCCAACTGGAAGCGGAGCTGGACGACATCCTGGACGCCCAGGCGGCGCTGGAGGCCAAAATCCGGGAGGAATACCCCGATTACCACGCCATGAAGTACCCCAAGCCGGTGGATCTGGAGACCCTCCAGGCCGAGGTGCTCCGTCCCGGGGAGATCATCCTGGCCTACGACATCCGGACCAACACCGCCAGCGCCTGGGTAGTGAGCCGGAACCATTTCTCCATGCACCCCATAAATACCCGAAGATATAAGATGGAGGACATGGTGCGTCGGTTCCGGGATTACGGCGTCGAGTTGAAGAGCAAGGAACTCCGGGGCATCAAGGTCCGGTTCAAGCCGCCGAAGGAAGTAGAACCCGCGGAACCGCCCGATCTTTATCCGATTCTCTTTCCGGCGTCCGTCCGGGAGGCCCTGGACGTCGCGGCCCGGGACGACGCGGCCCGGGTCGGCCGGGGCTGCGCCCACAGTCCCGCCGCCGGCGGCGGCAACGGCGGCCTGATCTACGTTGTCCCCACCGGCCCCCTCTACGAACTGCCCCTGGAGGCCCTGGATACCGGTGAAGAAAGTCCACACTATCTCATCGAAGACCACGCCATGGCCTACCTGTCGTCGGCCTCCCTGCTCAAGATCCTCCGGGACGCCCAGGCCCGGCGGCGGGAACGGCCCGCCCATCCCCTGCTGGCCTTCGCCAACCCCGACTACCAGCAGGAGACCTTCGACGCCTTCGTCCCCCTGCCGGACACCGAAGAGGAGGTCAGGGCCATCCGGGAGGCCCTCCATGCGCCGGAGACCTCCGACCCGCTCCAGCTCCGGTCGAAAGCGGCCCGGAGCCGGGTGTTGAAGTTCAACGAGAACGACGTCCTGGACGACTACCGCTACCTCGTCTTCGCCACCCACGGCATCATGCCGGGGGAAATCCAGGGAATGACCCAGCCGGCCCTGATCCTGTCCGACCCCGACCCCCATACCGGGGAAGAGGGCTTCCTCACCATGGCCGACGTCTTCGGCCTGAACCTCAACGCCGACCTCATCGCCCTGACGGCCTGCAACACCGGCCGGGGCGAGGACGTCCGGGGCGAGGGCGTCATGGGCCTCACCCGCTCCTTCATGTTCGCCGGCGCCCCCGCCATCACCGTCACCCTCTGGTCGGTGGAATCGGAATCCATCAAGGACATCAACGTGGGCATGTTCAAAAACCTGAACGCCAACATGGGCCGGGCCCACGCCCTCCGGGAGATCAAGCTCCGGATGATCCGGGGGAAGGAAAAGGGGGCGTGGACCCATCCGTTTTACTGGGCGCCGATGGTGCTGTTTGGAGACGGGCGGTAAATTGACGCTTTTCCTTAAAAAAAGCGGTCGCCACATCTACGACGGTTTCCCCAGCTTCGAGAACCGAAGGGAGCGCCGACCGCGGCGTTGACGATGGTCATGAACGAGCAGGACAACCCGACCGATTTCGCCGAAGAAAACCGGCAGATTCGGAAAATCGCCTTTCTGGCGTTTCTGCTCAATCTGCTGCTGGCCGCCGTCAAGGGATGGCTGGCCTACCGGTCCGCCAGTCTGGCCGTGACCGCCGGGGCGGTGGATTCGGCCACCGACAGCGTGGCCTCCCTGGCCGTTTTCGGCGGGCTGCTGCTTTCCACCCGAAAGAGCCGGGCGTTTCCACTGGGACTATACAAGATCGAGAACCTGATCTCGGTGGTCATCGCCTTTTTCATCTTTTTCGCCGGCTACGAGATCGCCCGGCGGATGATCCGACCGCCGTCGAGTCCGCCGGATATCGATCTCTTCCTGCTCTGGTGGATGCTCGGCTGCACCGTGGCCACCTTCCTGTTCGGCAAATACGCCCTCTGCCTGGGGCATAAGACCGAATCGCCCACCCTCGTCGCGGAAGGCCGTCACCGGCAGGTGGACGTGCTCTCCTCCCTGGTGGTGCTTGCGTCGGTGCTGCTCAATTATCATGGGATCGAATTCCGGTACCGGTTTCTGACCATCGACCGGATCGCCGCGCTTCTGGTGCTGCTGTTCATCGCCAAGGCCGGGTGGGAACTGCTCGCGGACGGCATGCGGGTGTTGCTGGATGCGTCCATCGATTACCAGGCGTTGGACAAGGCCCGGGACATCATCGAAAAGGAACCGGCGGTCCAGGGGGTTCAGTCGCTGGTGGGCAGAAACGCGGGACGGTTCCGCTTTCTCAACGCGGAGATCACCCTCCGGATCGACGATTTCAAGAAGGCCCACGACGTCGTTCATCGCATCGAACATACCCTCAAAAACGAAATCCCCCATGTGGCCCAGGTCAACCTCCATTATGAACCCAGGGATACGCGAACCCGGCGGATCGCCTTTCCGGTTTTGGACGATGGCAACCGGATCTGCGACCATTTCGGCGAGGCCCCTTATTTCAGCATATGGCAGATCGATACCGAGGATCTGCAGACGAAAAAAAAGACCCTGGTGAAAAATCCCCACAGTCGGGGGGGAAAAGGCAAAGGGATACAGACGGCCCGGTTCCTGGTGCGGCAGAACATCGACATGGTCGGCGCCAGAAAGAAGATGGAAGAGAGCGGGCCGGGGTATGTGTTTTCAGACGCCGGGGTAAAAACCCGGAAAGTGAACGAACAGACCGCCGACAAAGCCATCGAGCGGTTTTTCTTCGAATGATCCGGCGACAAAGAATCGAGGCGCCATGACCCCGGAACTTGTCATCATTCTCATTTCCATTTCCGGCCCTGTCATCGGTTCGCTGATCGGGGTCCTGAAAAGGCCGAGCTTCGGCTATATCTGCAACATGCTCTGTTTCGCCGCCGGGGTGATGCTGGCCATCTCCTTTCTGGAGCTGATCCCCGAAAGCATTGAGCTGTCGTCGGAACCCGTCTGCGTCCTGGCCATCCTGACCGGCGCGTTGCTGATGTACGGGCTGGACAAAGTCATTCCCCACATCCATCCCCGGCTGTGCGCCCAGGAACAGGGGTGCAACCTGGAGCGGACCTCGGTTTACCTGATCCTGGGGATGTTTCTGCACAATTTTCCCGAGGGCATGGCCGTGGCCATCGGCACGGTCACCGATATGAACGTCTCCCTGGCCATCGCTTTGGCCATCTCCATCCACGGCATCCCCGAAGGGATCTGCACCTCGGCCCCCTTTTTCCACGCCAGCGGAAAGCGGCTCCAGTCGTTTCTGGTCTCCGCCGCCACCGCCGTCCCCATCCTGGCCGGCTATCTTTTGGCCAAATACATCTTCGGGGAAGTGCCGCTGGGGGTGGTCGGGTTCATCATCGGCGCCACCGCCGGCCTGATGATCTACATCACCGCCGACGAACTCATCCCCAATTCCTGCACCGGGGAGCACCATGACACCATTTTTTCCCTGCTGGCGGGCATCGTTTTCGTGGTGTTGTTGCGGATGATTTGAGGTCTTTACGGAGGTAGATGCGGCCCTCGGGCCGTCACAATCGGATTCCCTCCTGCTGGACTCTCTGGCGGAATGGCATCGCCTGGTAAAGGGCACTGTTCCAATCCGAACGACACCGTACAATTGAAGATATGACCTCGCCGAATTCCCACTCTAACTCGTAGAGCCTGTGGCGGATTCGGTCCGTTCGTTGATCGTTCAGCGGTCCGTCAACTAAGATTAGCAGGTCCCAATCCGATTCTGAATCGGCATCGGAGCGGCGCCGGGAACCATGAAGTATAACATCAGCGTTCGGTTCGATGCTTTGAACCGCTTGCTTTATTTGTTCAACCATTTTGTTCCGACTCATATCATCGCCTTCTTCGGGTGTTCGCTTAAGAAGAGGAAGCATGCATTCTTGATAATCTGGGATCGGCATTCATTTTCCTTCCAAATGGGTCATGATGATAACAATAAAATAATTCGTATCATCTTCCCAATAAAAAATCCACCGCAGTGGTATTAGTCGATAACATCGGGGGCGACGTTGATGGTCGTATCTATTGGATACAGGAGAACAATCCCGCGTTGACAATGGCCACGCCCCCAAGTTACCATGCCTCTGAATAGGCGGTCATCGTCGTGACCCCATCCCGCTAAAAAGCATCAAAAAATGCGGGCCGATGGCGTCAGGTTTACAGTCTCCCATCGACAAAGCGGATAAAACAAGCGCTCCCGATTGCCGCTTCCGACGATTTCCGTCCGGGGCGATACGATACGCGTTGCCGCCCGGCGATGCCCCATCTCTCAACCGAAGGATACACTGCCATGAACCTCAACATCTCACCGACGATTGACGAGATTCTGAAAAAAGGCGCCGATTTCGGCGGGCTCGACCGGGAGGAGGCCCTCCGGCTCATGGGCCTTGACCTCCATTCCCCGGAAACCTACGCCCTGATGCAGACCGCCAACCGGATGTCGCGGGAGCAGTTCAAAGGCAAGGCGGAAAACCATTTTCACATCGGCGTCAACGCGGCCCCCTGCCCTCTCAACTGCGCCTTCTGCTCCCTGGCCGACAATGTCGGCATCTTCACCGAGCACACCGAATTCGGCGAAGAGAAAATCGTGAACTGGGCCCGGCTGGCCGAATCCCGGAACGCCGATGCTCTGAACATCATGACCACCGGCAACTTCTCTTTCCAGCGGATTCTGGAGATCGGCGGTCTCCTCAAAGCCGCCGTCTCTACGCCGCTGGTAGCCAATACCCGGGACATCAGCCATAAGGAGGGCGAACAGCTCCTGGCCGCCGGCTACGTCGGGGCCTACCACTCTGTTCGCCTGGGCGAGGGGCGGGATACGCCGTTGAAAATCGATAAACGCATCCGCACCATCCAGGTGTTGAAGGATGTGGGCCTTCGGTGGATGAACTGCGTCGAGCCGGTGGGGCCCGAACACCGTCGCGAGGAGATCGTGGATCTCATGTTTCTGGCCCGACAGTACGGGGCCGCCTACAGCGGCGTCATGCGCCGGATCAATTTCCCGGGATCGCCCATGGAAAGATACGGCATGATCACCGAACTGGAAATGGCCAAAATGGTGGCGGCGAGCCGACTGGTCATGGGCGACGCGCCCCGGGCCCACTGCACCCACGAACCCCACAGCGTCTCCCTCATCGCCGGCGCCAATCTCTTCTTCCCCGAGGTGGGTTCCAGCCCCCGGGACGGCATGTCCGATACCGAAGAAGGACGCGGAAAAGGGATCGATGCCTGCCGGGCGTTGCAGACGGAGATGCATTTGGACCCGGATTTGCCCTCGAATTGTTTTTAGGGGTCTGACCACCTGTCGCCTTGGATTGAAATCCAAGGCTGAATCCATAAAACCGGCTGAAAGCCGGTTGTGGCGATCGGTGAAAACGATCGATATCTGGTTGTAATTCGAACCGGCTTTCAGCCGGTTTTAAATGATTGTGCCTGGGGTTTCAACCCAAGGCGACACTGGGATACGCGATAGATGCAAAAGTGCCCCGCCACGAATCGGTTTTCTATCCTTTTGATTGTGCTTAGCCTCCTCGCCGCCACCGCTTTCCCCGCCCTCGCCCAGGAAATCCGCGTCGGCACGTGGAAAACCGCCCAGACGGTCCAGCCCTTCTACTACGACCAGTTCCTGCCGAAGGACGCCGAGGTCTCGGTCTTCGCCTTCACCAACCCCGCGGACCAGAAGACCGCCCTGCTGGCCGGGAGCCTCGACATGTGCGGGACCACCCTGGCCCACGCCATCCATTCGGCGTCCCTGGGGCAGCCCGTGGTGGTGGCGGCGGCCCTGTGCAACAAATGTTCGGCCCTGGTGGTCAAAAAGGACGGCCCCGTAGAGACCGTTCCGGATCTCAAAGGCCGGAAGATCGGCTACGTGCCCGGCACCATGCACGAGATCCTGCTCCGGGAGACCCTGACCCGGAACGGGCTGTCGCCCGCGACCGATGTGACGCTGATCCGCGTCGATTTTTTCGACATGGGGCTGGCCCTGGCCCGGGGCGGCATCGACGCCTTCCTGTCGGGGGAGCCCTTCCCCACCCTGGCGGTGGACCAGGGATTCGGGGAGATCCTCTCCTACCCCTATTACGGCGACGCCATCGGAACCATCAACGCCGCCATGCTGGTCAAACGGGAGACCATCGAGAAAAATCCGGACCTCGTCTATCGCTTGGTCAAGGCCCATGCCGAAGCCACCGAGCACCTGACGGATCATCAGGAGGAGTGGCTCAAAAAGGCCGCCGGATTCGGGACGGATTTGTCGGTTCTTCGGAAGGCGGCCCCCAACATGGAGCTGGCCTGGCGCATGGACACGGCCTTTGTGGATCGCGTCAAGGCCCTGGGCGGCCGCATGGAGGCCCTGGGCGTGATTCAACGACAGCCCGATTACGACCGGCTCTTCGATCTCTCCTTTGTGGAACGGGTCGCATCCGAAAAAAAACTCAAGGAGTGACCCCGCCTTCGTGAACGGGACCGCCCTCAAGAACAGCCTCTCCGGCCTCCTTCCCTGGGTCCTGCCGGCCCTTTTCGTCCTGGCCTGGATCATCGTCGGCGAAACCGGCCTCGCGCCCACCTATCTGCTTCCCCACCCCGAAACCGTCGGCCGGGCCGGATTCACCTACATCTTCGGCGACCCCGGCCAGGGCGCCTATTCCGGGCGGTTCCTGAGCGACGCCCGGGCCAGCCTCTTCCGGGTATTCATGGGGTTCTCCCTGGCCGCCCTGCTGGGCATCCCGCTGGGGGTCCTGTCGGGCCGGACCCCGGCGGTCCGCCGGCTGCTGAGCACGTCCGTCAACGCCGTCCGGGCCGTCCCCGGCATCTGCTGGCTCCCCCTGGCCCTGGTCTGGTTCGGCATCGGGTTCAAAACCACCCTCTTCCTGGTGGGCCTGGCCGCTTTTTTTCCTATCTACCTCAACGCCGCGTCCGGGGCCCGGGGGGTCGATCCCCTGCTTCTCCAGGCCGGCGCCATGATGGGGGTCCGGCGACTCCGGGGGACCTTCGCCATCCTCCTGCCCGGCGCCATGCCCAGCATCATGACGGGGCTGCGGCTGGGCCTGGGGATCGCGTGGGCCTATTTGGTGCTGGGGGAACTCACCGGCGTTCCCGACGGCCTGGGGGCGGTGATCATGGACGCCCGGATGCTGGGGCGCATCGACATCATCGTGGTGGGCATCATCCTCATCGCGGTCATGGGCCGCATGAGCGACCTGATCCTCAAATTTTCCCTCCGGTGTCTTTTTAAGAGCGCAAGGCGGATGACATGAAACCCCGATTGACGGTCGTCTCCCCCAAAGCGGTTTCCGGGGTCCGCCCCCCGATTCTGGAGGTCCGGTCCCTGACCAAGGTCTTCCGGTCGGCCCACGCCCCGGTCAAGGTGCTGGAAGAGATCGACATCGCCGCCGCCGCCGGAGAGCTGATCTGCATTCTGGGCCCCAGCGGGTGCGGCAAATCGACCCTGCTCAAGATCCTCTCGGGCTTCATCCCCGCCAGCGCCGGCGAGATGCGCCTCAACGACCGGCCGATCACCCGGCCCGGACCGGACCGGTGCGTCGTCTTCCAGGAGGACGCCCTCTTCCCCTGGCTCACGGTGGCGGAGAACATCGCCTTCGGCCTTCGGGGAAAGGGCAAAGACCGTCGGGCGACCCGGCTGGAGGTGGACCGCTTCCTCTCCCTGGTGGGCCTGACCCCCTACCGGGACTACCTGCCCCGGGAGATCTCCGGCGGCATGAAGCAACGGGTGGCCCTGGCCCGGGTGCTGATCCTGGAACCCCGGGTTCTCCTCATGGACGAGCCCTTCGCTTCCCTGGACGCCCAGGCCCGGGAGGAGATGCAGAACCTCCTCCTGTCGCTGTGGGCCAAGCTTAGCCACACCATCCTGTTCGTCACCCACGACGTGGTGGAAGCGGTCACCCTGGCCGACCGCATCCTGGTGATGGACAAAAACCCCGGCCGGATCCGCGCCGAAATCCCGGCGGCCCTGGACCGGCCCCGGCAAAGGGACGACCCTGAATTCATCCGGTTCTGCCGCACCCTCCACGACGGGCTGCGCGGCGGATTCGGCGAAGGGAATTTGCCAGGTTGGCCTTGACAAGGCGGGAAAACCGGCTATATATATTCCCGGATCGCCAAAAACGTGTTGACAGGAGAACGGATCATGCCGGTTTATGAATTTGAATGCCCCGAAGGAACGGTGACCGAGCGGTTGGTGGAGATGGGCGCCGAAGAGATCGAATGCCCCAAATGCCGCCAGAAAGCCAAAAAGATCATGTCCCTTTGCACCTTTGAGTTGAAGGGCGGCGGATGGTACTCCGACGGCTACGCTTCCAAGAAATCATAAGGGAACGTCGCCCGAACGCCGGTCATCGGAACAGCGAAAAGCGCCCCCGCCGGACGGAAATCCCCTTTCCGCTCCGGCCGGGGCGTTTTTCTTTTAGCGGGGATGGGGAAGCGAGATCATGATGGAAGATCTGACGGCATTCTGGGAACTGGTCAAAGACGTTTGGATCAACGGCCTCTACGGCACCAACATCGGGCAGTATATCTCCGCCGTTCTGATCCTGCTCTGCTTCCTGCTGGTGCGTCGCCTCTTTACCCGGTTCGTTCTCAGCCGGGTGCGCCGACTCACCGACCGGACCACCACCGATTTCGACGACAGCCTCATGGCGGCCCTGGAATCGCCCATCCGGTTCGTGCCCATCGTTCTCGGCGTCTTCTTCGCCACCCAGTATCTCTCCCTGGACGGCCTGCCCGCCACCGTCATGCACCGGGTCAACCGGTCCATGATCGTCTTCGTGATCTTCTGGGGCCTGTTCAATTTCGTGGGGCCGCTCACCTTCTGGTTCAAGCGCCTGGAGCAGGTCTTCACCCCCTCCCTGGTGGAGTGGCTCATCAAGGCCATGAAAGGCGCCTTTTTCTTTCTGGGCGCCGCCACCATCCTCGAAGTGTGGGGCATCCAGGTCGGACCGATCATCGCCGGCCTCGGCCTCCTGGGCGTGGCCGTGGCCCTGGGCGCCCAGGATCTGTTCAAGAACCTGATCTCCGGAATCCTCATTCTGTCGGAGCGGCGGTTCATGCGGGGCGACTGGATCCGGGTGGACGGCGTGGTGGAAGGAACGGTGGAATCCATCGGGTTCCGCTCGACCCTGGTGCGGCGGTTCGACAAGGCCCCGGTCTTCGTGCCCAACGCCAAGCTCTCCGACAGCCTGGTGATCAACTTCAGCAAGATGACCCACCGCCGCATCTACTGGAACATCGGCATCAAATACTCCGTCACCGTGGACCAGCTCCGGGATATCCGAAACGGCATCGCCACCTACGTCACCAGCAACCCCGATTTCGCCAAACCGCCCCTGGCCGAAATGTTCATCCGCATCGACGGCTTCGGCGAATCGTCCATCGACGTGATGCTTTACTGCTTCACCCAGACCACCGCCTGGGGGGAATGGCTCAAGATCAAGGAAGAACTGGCCTACAAGATCAAGGAGATCGTGGAAGGCGCCGGGGCCGAATTCGCCCTGCCCGGACGGTCTCTCTACGTGGAGACGCTGCCCATGGAAAAACCGGATGTTTTCGTGCCGCCGGGGGAAGGGGAGTGAAACCTAACCCCCCCGGCCCCCCTTCCCTGAGAGGGAAGGGGGGAGATCGTTATTTGATTTTCTGAATTGTAAACCTAAGAGATATCAATTAAATAAACACCCCCTCTCCTTTCAGGGGAGGGGGCCGGGGGGAGGGGTTAACCCGGCAACAAGTCCGCCCGTTTCCGCTTCAACCCATGCACCGCCAGAAACGTCTCCCATTCCGACGACGGTTTTCCCCAGGAGCCGTCCGCATTCTGCGATGTCGCGAGGAGGACAATGGCCTTATCGATCTGGGCGTCGGCCGTCTCGCTGTCCAGGTGGGCCAGGGCGTTGAAGGTGAGGAAGAAGGGGAAAGGGTCCTCCCACCGGCCGTCATCTTCCTGTTTTTCCGCCAGATAGGCGGCGGCCGATTCGGCGACCGGCGATGACGCGAACTCCGGATGGACCGCCAGCGCCCGGAAGATGTTGGTGAAAGACGAAGGATCGTGGTCGTAGAAATCGTTCTGGAGGCATTCGGCCGTCAGCCGGCCGTAGAGCCCGAGAACGTTTCGGTCATCGGCCCGTCCGAAGACCGTCCCCAGAAAGAGGGCGGCGGAGGTGATGAAAACGTCGCTCCGGCTCTGGGTGAAGGGGAGTCCCTCCAGGGCCACCGGATCAAGGTCGTCGACATGGGTGGTCCGGTTTTCCACGAAGATCTCCCTGGCCAGGTCCATGAGCCGGTCCAGGGCCCGGTCGATGACGGGGTCGGGGTCCCGGCGGGCGAGGTGGAGGCCGAACAACCGCTGAATGGTGATCAGCGCCGAATGGGACCAGAGCCCGTCGCTGGTCCGGTCCGCCAGAAGTTCGCCGACGGTCCGGTTGAAATCGGCCTGGAAGACGGGATCGTCGCCCTGGCCGAGCCACCGCTTCCGGGCGTAAAGCCCCCAGGGTGCGACGCTTTTCCGGAAAACGCTCAGGGGATCGTACTCAAGCTCCATGGAAACCTCCGTTGATAGAAATGGCCAAGCCTGATATCATTCAGTCATTCATCGAAACACCAAAAGGAGGAACCGCTTTTTATGCAGTCGCCCGACAACATACACGCCTTCATGTGGGAATCCATGGCCGCCAACAATTGCAACACGTACCTCATCGACGGCCCCACCCGCATCCTTATCGACCCCGGCCACACCCAGTATTTCAACCATGTGGAAACAGGCCTCGCCGACATCGGCCTGACGCCGGACGACATCGGCCTGGTCGTCTGCACCCACTGCCATCCCGATCACCTGGAGGCCGCCAAACTGTTTTCGGACAAGCCCGCCCCCGTGGCTTTCCATCAGGAGGGATGGGCGCTGATCCGATCCATGGATCCCCTCATGACCTCGTTTGGGGTCAAGCCCGAAGCGTATCAGCCCGATTTTTTCCTCCGGGAAGGGGATCTGTCGGTCAACGGCGTCGACCTCCAGGTCATCCACGTTCCCGGGCATTCCCCGGGATCGGCGGCCCTCTACTGGCCGGACCGGAAGGCCCTGTTCACCGGCGACGTGGTTTTCAAGGAAGGCCTGGGCCGGACCGATCTTCCCGGCGGCGACGGGAAGCAGCTCAAGGCGTCCGTCCGCCGGCTGGCCGGCATCGGCGCCGAATGGATCTTCCCCGGCCACGGAGAGGCCGTGTCCGGCGCCGGCGCCGTGGCCCGCAATTTCGAAAATATCGAGGGATACTGGTTTAACTACATATAGGCTCTTAAGGAGCGCTCTTCGCCAACCGAACTTTCTCTGTCTCCATCCGCGCCTCGTAGTCCCTCCGAAGCCCGGCGACCCTCTCCTTCCAGACCCCGTCGGCCCGGGGGTTGGGGATCACGGCGGACCCGCTGATCTTCCGGTCCCGGGCCAGTTCTTTTTTGAGTTCCCCCATGCGGTCGGAGACGGCCCGTCGGATATCCGATTCATATCCGGCGATCAAATCGACAAGGGGCGCCGGGTCGATGCCGCACCGCTCCCTTATGAAATCGAGGACCGGCCCGTTGTTCGCGTCGAATTCGATCCGGTCCATGATCTCCCGGCGGACCACCGACTCGTCCGAGACGGCGTACCGGCTCTGGAGGGCCGCCAGGTCCTTGCGCAGTTCCTCCCGTTTGAGGGTCCCCTCCCGGTAGCGCGCCATCAGGCCCTGGAGCCGCTTCCGGAATTCCGCCCGGTTTTTCTCCGTTTTCTCCTCCTCGCTCAGGGTCAGGTCCCGGGTCCGCTCCATGACCAGGTCGAGGGTGCTTTTGATCTCCGCCATCGGTGACCTCCTAGTAGGTCTGAAGGATCTTTTTTACGGTTTCCCCCTCGGCGTTGGCGCCGAAATGGGCCATGATGGGCCGCATGGCCTGCATCTTGTTTTTGAACCGGGAGAAATCGATGTTGGCGTCGATCCAGGCCCGGATCTCGGCTTCGTCCGCCGTTCGGGGCAGATAGCTCTCGATGATTTGGAGGTATTCGACGTCGCCGGCCGATTTGCTCTGTTCCATGGTCTCCCGCTCGGATTTGGCGAGCTTCTTCAAAATCCGGACCGCCTCGTCGTCGGACAGCGTCTTGCCTTCGGCCCGGGCGAATTCGCCCATGATCACCCGGAGGGCGTTTTTCCTGGCCTCGTCCCGGGCCTTCATGGCGGCGGCCAGGTCTTTTTTAATGGTCTGTTGCAGGGTCATGTTCCGGTGTCTCCTTTACGGTTGCAGCAGTTTGAAGCCCAGGTCCGGGTCGAGGCGGCGCGCCGCCGACGTATCGGTGAGTTCGAAAAGGATCGCCTCCATGACCTGCCACACCCGGACCCCTTCGCGGACGCAGCCGGTGGCCGTCTCCTCGCCCCGGCCGCAGGCCATATGCATGTGGAGGGTCGGCGCGCCCGACTCGTCGGGAAAAAGGGTTCCCACGCCGGCCACTTCGTGGACCGCTTCCAGGAGCCGAATCATGGGCGTGATGGGCCGGTCGTCGCCCTTTTCGGGACCCACCACCAGGCGGCTGTTCCGGGCCCCGCCCCCGAGGATGACCAGGGCGCCGGCCCGGATCGATCTTTCCCCGGCCAGTTTTTCGATGGCCTCGTGAACCACGTCGCCGTCTTCGAGGCGGATGGTGAAGACGCGGCCCATGCGGGCCTCGGAATATTTCATGGATGCCTCCGGTTGGCCTTACTCCGCTTGCAGTTTTTGGGCCCGTTCTTTCAACAGAAAATGATAGATGAATTCGCAGTAGCGGTCCATCTTGTACTTGCCCCGGGCCGAGACGGTAAACCGCCAGAATCCGTAGAGTTTGGCCAGGTTAATGAGCCGTTCGCTGTAGAGCCGCCAGGTGAAGTGGCTCCGGACCCGTTCGATGCTGTTGTCGGAGATCCGTTTCCAGAAAACGGGGTCCTCCTGGCATTTGTTTACGAATTTTTCCAGTGTCTTGGCGATGAGGTTCGGCGAACTGGTGTTGAGCAGAAAGCCGGATTCGCCCTCGACGATGATCTCCTGGGGACCGCCGAAGGTGGTGGCCAGGGTGGGCAGTCCCGTGGCCATGGCCTCCAGGATGGTGAGGCCGAAGGCCTCGAAAAGCGCCGGCTGGACAAAGGCCCCGCCGTGATCGGCGATGATCCGGTAGACCTCGCCGGTCTCCAGTTTGGGGATGGAAGGAAGCCACCGGACGCTGCCGTGGAGACGGTACTTGTTGATCAGTTCGTAGGCCAGGCGGATCTGGGCCTGCTCTTCGGCGTCTTTGGACTCCTGGACGTGGATGGCGCCGGCCGCGAAGATCAGGTTGCACTTTTCCCGGAGGATCTTGCTGACCCCGAAGGCCTCGATGAGTCCGGTGATGTTCTTGATCTTGTCGAGGCGCGCCATGGTGAACAGCGGCATCCGCTCCTGATCTTCGAGCATCCCGTGGATGTCGTCGGTCATGTCGGTGAAGAGCCGGTTCTCCCATGCCTCCCGCTTGTGTTTGACCCGCTTTTCGTGCTGGTAGAAGGGAAAATAGATCTGCTCCTCCACCCCCGGCGGGATGACGTTGAATTTGGGCGCGAAGAGGTCGATGCCGCTTACCACCTGGTAGAGATGGGGGAGGCTGAAGAACTGGTAGGACTCGTACTGGCCCATGGTGGTTTCGGTGCCCACGATCTCCTGGGTGGTGCTGGTGATGATGAAGTCCGATTTGTTCATGGCCAGGATGTCGGCGGTGAACTGGAGGGAGAAGTTGTACTCCTTTTCCATGTCCTCCCAGTAGAGGTCCGAAAAGAGGTATTTGGTCTTTTCCAGGGCGTGGGCGATGGTGCACTGGATCACGTCCATCTTGTCGGACAGCAGGGTGGCCACCAGGTTGCCGTCGGTGTAGTTGCCGATGATCAGGTCGGGCCGGCCTTCGAATTCCCGCAGGAGTTCGGCCTCGGCGTCGTCGGCGAACCGCTCCAGATAGGGGTAGATGTGGAACCGGGAGATCCAGTGGGGGACGACGTTGTAGTTTTGGTCCCGGAAGGGGATCCGCAGGATCCAGCCGTTGTCGGTGTTGTGGATCTTCTCTTTCCGCTGATCGCAGGTGGTGTCGTCGGCCTCGGGGATGAGCCGGGTGATGACGATGATCTCGGGCGCCGCATCCAGGCCGGTGAGGGAGAGCTTCTCCTTGAGGTACCGCTCCAGGGCCCGGACCTGGTCGAGGATGTAGATCACCTGACCCCCGGTGTCCGGCTTGCCCAGGACGTTCTCCTGGCCGAACCATCCGTGGGGCGAGAGGATGGCGATCTTGGAGATCATGGGCAGGGTCACCCGGGAGAGGAAGGTCTCCAGCATGACGTCGGTGGGCTCGTTGATGAGTTCTTCGAGCATCTCCATGTTTTGGATGATCAGCCCCACGGTGTTGCCCCAGCCCGGCTCGAACCCGTGCCGCTTCAGGCGGGACGCCACCTCGCCGTAGGGCGTTTCCGGGTCCTGTTCCTTTAGCCAGGCGACCACCGTCCCCATCTCTTCGATGCAGTGCCGGAAATTTTCGATGACGTCGCCGTTCACCAGCAACTGCTGCCCGTTATACTTGTGGAGTTTGACGAAATCGAAGCTCCGGCGCTTCCACTCTCTCGGATTCTGGAAGATGTTGGCGCACAGATAGCGGCTCAGGAACCGGATGCCGTTGCCCACCTTCTTGGTGTCGCGGATGGAGGGGGAAAAATCGTAGAAGGGGAGAAAATCGAGGTGGAGTTCCGATCCCTCGGTACGGCCTTTGGTAACGTGCTTGTCTTTGAGGTTCAGGAACGTGGGGACGGAGATCTCCTCCATGTATTCGGCGTCGTTCCGGAGTCGATAGAACCGGTACCGGGCCACGGCGTACCGGTGCATCACCACGGTGTGGGTTTCGCCGATGAACATCTCCTGGACTTTGCGGAGAAACCCGTACATCCCCGATCCGGTGCGGAAGTCGTCTTCCTTTCCGTTGACGTCGCAATATTCTTCGAAGGACAAAATGATCTCGTTTCGCAGCAGAAAGGTCTTTTCCTGCTGGTCCAGCATCGCCAGGAATTCCTTGAAATCCATCATTTCCGCTTCAGGGATAATGCTTTTCATCAGACCGTGCATGGTGAAAAATCTCCTCTTTGGGTTGTGGGGCGATTACTGGAACCGGGACCGAAACGGTCCGTAAAAATCGGCCTCGTCGGGGATGGCGCCTTCGATTTCGCAAACGGCGCTGGCGAACCGGGTGGCGGTCCGGAGGATGCGGTCGCCGTCCCACCCCGCCAGACAGCCGGCGGCGAGGATGGCGGTGAACCCGTCGCCGGCGCCCACGGTGTCGACGATGGACAGGTTTTCGGAAGGAGCCGCCGTGTATTGTTCCGACCGGGTGTAAAGCCGGCTCCCCTCGCCGCCCATGGTCAGGGCCGTCATCTCCAGGTCATAGTCGTCCATGAGCCGGCGGACGGCGGTATCCCGGTCGCCCGACACGCCGGTCATCTCCTGGATGACGGGCAGTTCGTCGCTGTTGAGCTTGAGAATCGTACAGGGGTCGAGGGAGGCCCGGACGATTTTTTCGTCATAGCATCCGGGACGGAAGTTGACGTCGTAGAGGCACCGGGTCTTTTCCCCCCGGTTGCGGAGCATCTCCCCCACCTGGGCAAACCCCTCGGGGCCGCGCTGGATCAGGGAGCCGTAGTAGACGAGGTCGGCCTCCGCCATGAGGGTCCGGACGGCCTCGGTGCAGGCGATGTGGTCGTAGGCCGCGTCCTCCACGATATGGAACCGGGCGTTGCCGTCGTCGTCCAGCGCAACCTGGACCTCGCCGGTTTTGTGGTCGCTGTCGATCTGGATGAACTGGGGGTTGAAGTCGCGCTCGTTCAGAAAATCCAGGATCTCCCGCCCGTTTTCGTCGTCCCCCACCCGGCTGATGAACCGGGTTTCAAATCCGAGGGACCGCAAGTGAAAGGCGAAGTTGAAGGGCGCCCCGCCGATGCGCCGGTATTTGGGGAATATGTCGAACAGGATCTCGCCGATGGAAAGGATCATGTTGCCGCCTCTTTAGTTCTATCCGATACGGATTCCGGGTTCTTCAACGCTTTGACAATAAAATCCTACCAGCATGCCGGTGGGTTGTAAAGAGGGGATGGGCGCGGTCGGGCCGCAAAAGCGGGCCGACCGCTACAACCGCTTGAGGTTCAGTCTCCGGGCGATCTCTTCGGCGGTGCGGTCCACGAACCGGTCAAGGGCATCGCCTTCCAGGGGCGCCCCGGGCGCGGGGACAGCATCAAGGTCCTCGGGCCGCACCAGCTCCGGCGTGTTGGCGATGGCCGGGTCGGGGATGACGCCGTATTCCGGGGGAAAGGAATCCGTGAAATACATGTCCTGGAAGCCGGCGAATTTGAGGGCGTGGGCCGTGGAGTCGACGATGGCCGTTTCGTCGGACGCGACGTAACCGGCCGCCATGGCCGCCACCAGCCCGGCCAGGGACTCGCCGCCGTGGGTGCAGGCGATGTGGCCGTTGTGGTTGGCGGTCAGTTCCCAGTCCATGATGGCCTGTTCGGAGACTTCCACGAAAAAGACCCGGTCCTTTCCGGCGGCGGCGTTGTACCGATCCACCAGATGGATTACCCGGGGCATGGAGACCGGGTTGCCGATCATGGCGGCCTGGGCCACGCTGGGCCGGACGGTTACGGGATGAAACCGCCGTTTTTCGGGATCGGTTTCCTGGTAATACTGAAACACCGGGTTGGCGTGCGCCGACTGGACCCCGACGATCTTGGGCAGCGCTTCGATGACCCCGGCCTCCAGGAATTTGAGGAATCCGCTCATGATTGCCGTGATGTTGCCGGCGTTGCCGATGGGGGCGACAATCACCTTGTCGGCCATGTCGTAGTCGAAATCCTGGGCGATCTCGTAGGAGCAGGATTCCTGCCCCAGGATCCGCCAGGCGTTCTTGGAGTTGAGAAGCGCCACGTTGTAGCCGTCGGCGAGAGCTTCCACCACCTTCATGCAGTCGTCGAAAACGCCGGGGATCTCGAACACCGCGGCCCCGCTCCCCAGGGGCTGGGAGAGCTGCTGGGGCGTGACTTTTTTGTGGGGCAGGAGGACCGCCGATTTGATGTGGGGCTTGAGATAGGCGGCATAGAGCGCCGCGGCGGCGGAGGTGTCGCCGGTGGAGGCGCAGATGGCCAGGACGTCCGAGACCTTCCCCGTGTTCACCAGATAATGGATGTAGGACAGGGCGCTGGCCATGCCCCGGTCCTTGAAGGAGGCGCTGGGGTTCTGACCGTCGTTTTTGAAAAAGAACCGGATGCCGGCTTTTTCCCGAAGAAGCCCGTTGGCCTCCACTATGGGCGTATGGCCCTCGCCCAGGTAGACGATGGAGGACAGCGGCAGCACCGGCCCGATAAATTCGTGGTACCGGTAGATCCCCTTCATGGCCGGGATCTTGAGCATCCGGCGATAGTCGAAGATCCGCCGCCAGACGGGGCCGGGAATCGTTTTGAGCCGATCGAAATCGCCGTCCTCGATGAGCAGCACCTTGCCGCAGTCGGGGCAGGTGTAGAGCAGCTTTTCGATGGAATGTTCGGCTTCGCAGCCCAGGCAGCGGTAGCGGAGTTTTCCCGAGGCTTCAGGGATGATGTGGGGGCGGATGTCTTCGGGGAAATCTTGGGGGTTCATGAGGTTCCTTGCTCATCAAAAGGGTGGGTAAAACGCTACTTGGAAGTTTTTCTCATCGAAACAAACTTTGAAGTAATCAAAAATGTCTCGGCGGCCCAAGACATTGAAACTGTAATCCAATTGTGCATAAAAGCCTATCATGGCTTTTATGCGATGCGCTCCTATCTGGACGACGTGCTTTGTTAGATAAATTTGGAGTTCTTTTCCATCTGCGAGTTTTACCTTTACTTTTTGACATTTTTGATAATCAACGCTTATTGATTCCGCTACTTTTGAATTAAACACGCTGTAGTATGCGCCACTATCCACATAAGCGTCGGTTGTGATCCATTCTCCGGAATGACGGATGCCCAAGGTGATTATCGGATGTTTTATCCTGTTTATCATTTTGTAATTATAGATTACAGGAGGCATTCAAATTCATCTTCTCTGGGCATACGAACAACAAAAGGCACTCTTTTTGGATATTTATTGCGAGCAATATCGTAAGCTCCTTTTTCATTGACTTCAACAGCGACAATCTTTTCATCCACTACGGCGATGGCTTTTCCCCCGTATTGCTCCACCAATTCTTCAAAATGTTCAGTATACCACTTATCAATCGATTCAAGATCCATTTCATTGGAAATGTTGTCCCCTATGATATCTTCGCCATTCGGATTGTAAACGACGGCGTTGCCCTCATCATCGACATTGCTCCACGTTATGCCGTCCGATGTGTGCCATTCGCCACATTCATAAATGATTTCATCCGGCTCGCAACGCTTGTTATGCGCAATCAATTCATCAAGCTTTTCTCGACCATCGTCCCACACCATGTTATCCTCCTTTGATAGTGCCCGGCTGAAAACTAACAAACACTCTGATATAAAAGGAAATATTCCCATACTTTCAAAACGAAGATTTTCGATTTCTACCTAGTCTTTATGAAATAATAGCGATTCTGTTTGCGCTTAAAATCAGCATGTTATGAAATCCACCTCATGGCATGGTTATTGTTTAATCCAAAACCGTCATTTCAGAAAATGAGAAATATTATAAGTTATTTCAGGTGTTTAATAGTTTTCGCCCGGACAATAACTATGCTATACGGGGTCTATGGATAAAAGACTTTAACCATAAGCCTTTGAACTTTAAGGCCAAAAATATCTTCAGCAACCGACAATTCATTGACATCCCTATCGCTATTACTCGATCATCAAGTTTTTTGCTAAGATATGTAGCATAACTGAGTTTGGGGACAG
>CAZZBE010000006.1:47679-51291 GCA_964652715.1 uncultured Desulfobacteraceae bacterium | reverse complement strand
GGCCGGGATGGCCAGGTAGTAGACCAGCCGGTTGGCCGGTCCGAGGAACTCGGGGGGAATGAACCCCTTCAGCCGGGCGAGCCAGCCGATAAAGATGACCGTGAAGATGGGGATGATGGTGGTCAGAATCTGCATCCGGGCAAGATACCACAGCCCGTTGGAATATCAACCGCCGAATCGCTTGACTTGAATGACCATTCTCCTTAAACTCCTGGGGTAACCGGCCGACGCGCCCAACCCGAAACGCAAGGAAGAACGCGCCATGGGATCCCAAATATCGCTCAATCTGTACGCCACGTTGCGAAAATACATGCCCGAGAACCCGGACCGGTTCCCCATCGAACCGGGAACCACCGTGGGCGAGGTGGCGGACCGCCTCTCCATTCCCCTGAAACAGGCCAAGCTGGTCTTCGTGGACAGCGTCCGGAGCGACCTGTCCACCCCCCTTTCGGGGGGCGAACGGGTCGGCATCTTTCCGCCGGTGGGGGGCGGATGATGGCCGGGATCGATCTTCTCGCCGCCATCAAGGAGCGGGCCGAACCCATGGCCTTTTCCGACGGAACCCCCTTCAAGGGGATCGGCGCCGCGGCCGTGGCCCATCTGGCCGAAACCGCCGGTCAGGCGGGCCGCCTCATCGAAATCGCGGCCCTGGAAAACGGGGTCGTCCCGGCCCGGTACGCCCGGAATTTCAACACCCTCTCCACCTCCGACCAGATCGCGCTCCTCAAATCAGCGGCGGCGGTGGTGGGGCTGGGCGGACTGGGGGGCGGCGCGGCCGAGATGCTGGCCCGGACCGGCGTCGGCCGCCTCATCCTCATCGACGGCGACCGGTTCGAGGATTCCAACCTCAACCGCCAGTTCCTGAGCCGGACCGACCGGCTGGGCGGCGCCAAAGCCGATGCCGCGGCGGAGCGGATCACCCAGGTCAATCCCTCGGTCTCCCTGACGGTCCATCCCACATTCCTTACAGCCGGCAACGCCGCCGGGCTTCTCGACGGCGCCGACATCGTGGTGGATTGCCTGGACACCATCGCCGCCCGGTTCACCCTGGAGGCCGCCGCCGGGACGGCCGGCATTCCCATGGTCTCGGCCACCGTCGCCGGCGCCGCGGGCCACGCCACGGTGGTCTATCCCGGCGACCGGGGCCTGACGGCGGTTTACGGCGACGCCGATACGGCCGCCGAAAAAGGGGCGGAGACCGTCCTGGGATGCCTCGCCCCCGGCGTGACCCTGCTGGCCGCCGTGGAAGCGGGCGAAGCGGTCAAGGCCCTGCTGGGCCGTCAACCGTCTCTTCGGAACCGGCTGCTCCTGGTGGATCTCATGGAAAACCTGATGGAGATCATGACCCTCGAATCGGATCCCCCAACGGAATAGGCTTTATGGAGCGAAAACGGATCATCATGATGGACACCGGGTCGGCCCCCACCGACGAGATCGTCTCGCGGTACGGGGTCCGGGTGATGGGGATGAAGCTCTTCCTGGACGGCGAGACCTACATCGACGGGGAGGATCTGGACAAGGACGGCTACTACGCCCGGATCGAAAAAGTCAAAAATTTCGATACCAATCCGCCCCTGGTGTGGGACATCCGCAAGACCTACGAAGCCCTCAAGCGGGAGGGGATCCGGGACGTGATCGGCATCCACGTGTCGTCGGCCATGTCCCGGCTCATCGACACCTGCCGCAACGCCCGCAACATGGTCAACGGGCTCGACGTCCGGATCATCGACACTCGAAATCTGTCGGCCGGGGCCTACCTGGTCGTCGAAAAGATCGTGGAACTCCTCCATTACGGCCGCGGCTATGAACAGGTGGTCCCCCTGGTTCCTAAAATCCGCTCCTCGGTCCATTTCCAGATCTCCCTGTCCACCCTCAATTACCTGGTGAAAAACAAGCGGATCGGCCGGGCCCAGGGGCTGATGGGCAATCTGCTCCGGATGCGGCCCATCCTGGGCATCGACGATGACGGGTTTCTGATCCCCCTGGCGAAGGTCCGCGGCAAAGAAAAGGTGGTCGATCGCATCGCCGGGGGGGCGGTTCAATTTCTCCGGGACCGGCCCTACAACCTCAAGGTCTATATGGTGAGCGGGCTGGACAAGAACCGCCGGCAGGTGGAGGCGGTCTTCGATGCGTTCAAAGATAAGGCCGCCGGCGCCGGCATCGACCTGACGTCCGCCCGGATCATCCGGAACCGGATCTGGCCCACCGTGGCCAACCTCAGCGGTCCCGAAACCTATGGCTTCGCCGTCTACGGGGAGGAGCGGCCCATCGAATGACGGCGCCCGCGGACGGTCGTCTCACCGTCATCACCACCCATCTCAACGCCGACTACGACGCCATGGGGTCCATGCTGGCGGCCCAGAAGCTCTATCCCGAGGCCCGGGTGGTCTTTCCCGGCTCCCAGGAGAAGAACCTGCGGAATTTTTTCGTCCAGTCCATGGTCTACCTCTTCAACATGGTGGACATCAAAAGCATCGATTTCGACGCCGTGGACCGGCTGGTGCTGGTGGACACCAAACAGCCCGGCCGCATCGGCCGCCTGGCGGAACTGCTGGACCGGCCCGGTGTGGAGGTCCACGTCTACGACCACCATCCGGCCCAGCCCGACGACATCCAGGGCGCCTACGAAGTGGTGGAACTCACCGGCGCGACGGTCAGCATCATGACCCGGATCATCCGGGAAAAAGAGATCTCCGTCTCCCCGGACGAGGCCACGGTGATGTGTCTGGGCATCTACGAAGATACGGGCTCCTTCACCTTTTCCTCCACCACGGAAAAGGATTTCACCGCCGCCGGGTTTCTGGTGGCCAAGGGCGCGGACCTGCGGATCATCTCCAACATGATCTCCCGGGAGATCACCCCGGAGCAGCTGGAACTGCTCAACGATCTCTTCCAGTCCGCCGAACGGTACAACATCAAGGGGGTGGAGGTGACGGTCTCCAGCGTCACCACCGACCGGTACGTCCCCGATTTCGCCTATCTCGTCCACAAGATGATGAAGATGGAGGACTTAAACGCCATCTTCGCCCTGGGCCGCATGGACAACAAGATCTACCTGGTGGCCCGGAGCCGGACGTCGGACGTGGACGCCGGCGCCGTCGCCCGGGCCCTGGGCGGCGGGGGCCATGCCTACGCCGCCGCGGCCAGCATCAAGGAATGGACCCTGGCCCAGACCGAACAGCGGCTGCTGGACGTCCTCCGCACCACCCTCCGCTCCAGCAAGCGGGCCCGGGACCTCATGTCGGCGCCGGCCATCACCGCGGCGCCGGAGGTTTCCTGCGAGGAGGCCCGGAACCTGCTGACCAAGTACAATGTCAACGCCCTGATCGTCGTGGAAAAAGGCGCCGACAAGGACCGGCTCCTGGGGTACATCACCCGCCAGATCATCGCCAAGGCCCTCTACCTCAAGCTCAAGTCCCGGGTGAAGGACTACATGATGACCGAGATGGGCGCCGTGGGCCCCGACGCCGAGATCGCCGAAATCCAGGAGAAGATCATCGAAAACAAGCAGCGGGTCCTGCCGGTGGTGGACCGGGGGCGGGTGACAGGCGTCGTCACCCGAACCGATCTCCTCAACGCCCTGGTGCAGGAGTCCCGTTCGGGCCGGTCCCT
>CAZZBE010000006.1:45713-47579 GCA_964652715.1 uncultured Desulfobacteraceae bacterium | reverse complement strand
GCCGTGGTGATCTTTTCCGACGGGTTCAAGGTGGATGTGGCCTCGGCCCGGCTGGAGCACTACCGGTTCCCGGCGGACCTGCCGTCCGTGGAGATGAGTTCCATCAAGCTCGACCTCTACCGGCGGGATTTCACCATCAACACCCTGGCCATCCAGCTCAACCCCGGGAAGTTCGGCACCCTCATCGATTTTTTCCAGGCCCAGAAGGACCTCAAGGAGAAGGTGATCCGGATTCTCCACAACCTGAGCTTCGTGGAAGACCCCACCCGGGTCTACCGGGCCATCCGCTTCGAGCAGCGGTTCGGGTTCACCATCGGCAAACTCACCGCCCACCTCATCAAAAACGTGGTGGAGATGGATTTCTTCCGCCAGCTCAGCGGCCGGCGGGTCTTTACGGAACTCCGGCTGATCTTCGAAGAGGAAAATCCGGCGCCGACCATCCAGCGGCTGGACGATTACGGCCTGCTGGAAACCCTCCATCCCGACATCGTCCTGGACAAGAAACGGCGGGAACTCTTCCATGCCGTCCGGAAGGTCCTGGCCTGGCACGACCTGCTCTTCCTGGACGAACCCTATCTCCGGTGGGCCGTCTATTTCACGGCCCTGGTGGAAGGGTGCGGCCGGGAGACCACCGAGGCGGTCTGCGAAAAGCTGGAACTGGCGCCCCGGCATCGGGTCATTTTCACCCGGGACCGGTTCGAGGTTTTCCAGGCTCTTCACGGGATGCGCCGGCGCATGCCCCTGGAAAACAGCGACCTCTACCGGGAGCTGTCCCCCTTTAAAACCGAGATGATCCTCTTCATGATGGCCGCCGCCAGAGGGGAGCGGATCAAGAAGGCCATCGCGTTCTACTTCACCCAGCTCCGGTTCGTCGAACCGTCGGTGACCGGCGAAGACATCAAGAAGATGGGCCTCGCGCCCGGCCCCATTTTCCGGGAAATCCTCCAGGCCGTCCTGGACGCCAAGCTCAACGGCGTGGTCAAAACCCGGGACGACGAACTCAATTTCGTCCGAAACTATGCCTCGTAACCCCTTACCGACCGCGATCCTGTCCGCGGGGATCCTCCTCGCGCTTTTTTTTCCGCCGGCGGCCCAAAGCCAGGAAGGTCCGCCCCGGTTCGGCCCCCCCGATCCGCCCCTGATCCCCTCTGACTGCAAAGCCAAACTCGAGTATGCCCGGATCCCGGCCGCCGAACGGCCCCTCGCCAGCCTGAGCGACTGCGTCTACGACTTTCTGGCCTTCATCGACGACGCCGAACGGATCACGACCCGGGGAACCGACGGTTTGCTGAAACGGTCGGATACCTTCTTCGACGCTCACATGAGGCGATACGCGGCGCATCTGGACGCCGAATTGCGGGACCGCTTTCCCGGCGAAGACGAATTCGCCCGACGCCGCAGGGCCGGGGCCAGGGAAAAGGCCCTCCACCGGGAATCGGCCCTGGTCCGGGATTATATCGAGCGGAGCAAGGACCGTCGCCGGTACTATGTCGAGGGGGTTTCGGCGGTCTTTTGGCTGGATGGGGAATACGATTTCGACAGCGAGACTTACAGGATCAAGGCCCGGGTGACCCGCGACCCGCAACCCGCCGTCTTTTACGGCCTGTGCGATCTCCGGATCCCGGACATCCCCCTGCGCTTCACCCTCGCCGTCAACCCGTCGGACGCGGAAAAAATCTCCCGGAAGCGGGGCCAACAGCGGATCGACATTCCCCGAACATTCTGGGTGATCCCCGGCCTCCAGGGCGTCTACGATCCCTCCTGGCTGTTCAGAGGCACCCGCTACGTGGCGACGGCGCCCCTGGACGTGGGGCGGGCGTTTATTGAAGAGCTGGAATCGCGGGTGAAAAAGTGGTATTTTCTTTC
>CAZZBE010000006.1:0-45613 GCA_964652715.1 uncultured Desulfobacteraceae bacterium | reverse complement strand
TATTGAAGAGCTGGAATCGCGGGTGAAAAAGTGGTATTTTCTTTCTGAAGGATGACGATCCCTACCACACCTCCGGATACCCCACATCCACGAACGCATTTTCCATCTTCATCTTGTGCTCCCGCTCCATGGCGGCCAGATCGCGGAAGATCCGTTCCTGCTCCGGGTCGGTGCAGCCGTCGGCCAGTTCCAGATAGTGGTCCATGGCCTCCTCTTCCTTTTTCATGGCCAGTTTGAAGGCGTCGGCCGGCTTCATCTCGGTGGAGGGCTTGGGCGCTTCGGCGGTTTCCGCGACTTTGTAATCGCGATCTTCTTTGAACGGCAGGCTCGCGGGGACGGCCTCCCGAAATCCCTCCAGGATATCCTGGTGCTTTTTTTCTTCCTGGACAAAATTGCCGAACATGGATTTTAAATGGGCGTCGGACATTTTGTCGGCGACGGACCGGTAAAAGTTCTGGGAGTCGATTTCGCTCTGGATGGCGTTTTGCAGTATCGCGTCATATTCGGACTTGTTCATGGCGTCTCCTCTCCTCTGTGAGTTTCCTTGTTGTCCTCTTTATTATAACGCAGAATTCCCTTTTCGGCCAGGAACCCTTGGACATCTTTCCAGAAGGTCCGCCAATCCGGCGGGCAGTCGTTGTGGCCGCTGTTGTAGGTGATCAGTTTCGAGTCGGGGGCGGCAGCGTGGAGCTTTTGGCCATGCCGGTAGGGGACCACCTCGTCGTGGGTCCCGTGGATGATGAGGATCGGGTTCCGGTAGGTTTCGACCACCGGCAGGTTGTCGAAGGGGTCCCGCATGAGAAAACCGGGGGCCAGATACCGGATGGCGAAAGACCGGGCGCTGGTGAAGGTGGACATGAGGATCATGGCGGCGGACGGTCGCCGGGCCGCCAGTTGGCAGATCGCCCCGCCGCCCAGGGAGCGGCCGAACAGCACCACGCGGTTTTCGTCCACTTCCGGCCGTTTGACGACGGCGTCATAGGCGGCCGTGAAAACGTCGGTGATGCGTTTTTGTGAAGGGCCGCCGTCGGAGCGGCCGTAGCCGGGGTATTCCACCAGCAGCAGGCCCATGCCCATCCGGTTGAACTCCCTGAAGGGATCGGGCCAGAAGTCGATGACCTCGCCGTTGCCGTGGCCGAAGATCACCACGGGATAGGGGGATCGGGCGGTCCCGGCTTCCGGCGGCATAAACCAGGCCTCCACCTTTCCATAATCCATCTCCAGCCAGATCCGTTCTCCGCCCGCCGGGGGTTTGGCATCCGCGGGCGCGGACACCAGCCAGCGGGGATACATCATCTGGCGCTGCATCAGGAACAGGAATCCGCAGTAAATCAGATAAAAGATGACTATCGTGGCGGCGGTTTTGATCACGGCGCGTCTCCGTTCCGGCTCAGAATGTTGCTCAGAAAGAATTTTCCGGGGTCGATAACCGGTTCATTCGGTCCGGGTTTTCGAGAATGATGTACACAAATGCGGTTGGTATTTCAAACCATTTCTATCGATGCCGGCAATCGGGTCGGAACGCTTCCCCCTCCAAATCGGCGAACCGCGATTTCTGATCTGGCGAATACTTTCTATATGGAAAAATTTTCTATTGACAAATAATTTTTTAAAAAATAGGGTTCAAATAAAATTTGCTTTTGGAAATTATAATGGGGTAATTCCCGGAGGCTTTCGTGGAAAAAAGCAAGCTGGACGCATTGGATAACGGCATCATCCGCCTCCTGACAGAGGACGGGAGGATGCCGATCGGTGAGATGGCGACGAAGCTCGCCGTGACGGCTCCAACCGTTCGAAATCGGATTAAAGCCCTTGAAAAAGAGGGCATATTCAAGGTTTCGGGACTGATCGATCCCAGCGTCCATCGCGAGATGATCACCGCTTTGGTGGGCATGAGCGTCCAGTCGGGCGGAAAGATCGAGGGGGTGTTGAGCAAAATCGCGAATCTGCCCAACGTCGCGTGGGCGGGGGTGGTCACGGGACGGTACGATATCATCGCCGAGGTCATTTGCGTGGGCGGGAAGGATGAACTCTATCGCTTTACGACCGAGACGATCCTCAAGATCGGCAATGTCGTCAGAAGTGAAACATTCATTCTCATGAGATCCAGAAACAACTGGCTGCAATTGCCTAAAGGCGTAGAAGAAATTTAGATTTAGAGCCTATCCGAAGGTCTGAAAAATGCTTGAAAATTTCAATTTCAGGGTGATATGGGAATATATGCCGCTCTATGGGCAGTGCTTCTTCGCCACGCTCTGGCTGTCCGCGCTGGCGCTGCTCGGCGCCGTTCTGGTGGGGATCCTCGCCTGCGGCATGCGGCTGAGTCAATCGCGTCTCCTGTCCTGGCCCGCCGGCATTTACATTGAAAGCATCCGCTCCACCCCGTTGCTGGCCCAGCTCTATTTCTTCTATTTCGGCCTGCCGAGTTTGGGGATCATGCTGCCCGAATGGGTGACCGGCGTTTTCGCCCTGACCCTGAACAGCGGGGCCTATTACGCCGAGATCATCCGGTCGGGCATCCAGGCCATTCATTTCGGGCAGATCGAAGCCGGCATTTCCTCCGGGTTGAGTTATTTTCAGCGGATGCGCTACATCATCCTGCCCCAGGCGCTCGGCATGACGGTTCGGCCCATGCTGGGGCAGGCCATCGTTTTGGTAAAAGACTCGTCCCTGCTCTCGTTGATTTCCATCATGGAGCTGACGCGCGCCGGTCAATTGCTGACGTCGGAACGGTTCATGCCGGCCGAAGGGTTTCTGACGACGGCGGCGTTTTATCTGGTGATTTATTACCTGCTCAAAGCCTTCTCCAACTGGTCGGAAAAACGGCTGATCTTTAAGGAAGCATTTTGATCCGGGAGGAATAAAAAGATGTGGAGTTTCTATTTTCACGAATTGACGCGCAGTCTGCCTTTTTTCATGAAGGGCGTCTGGATGACCGTCGCGGTGGCCGGGTTGAGCCTGATCGCGGGGACCATTATCGGCTTCATTTGCGGCATCATGAGGGCCGGCCGGAACAAGATTCTCCGCGTCGTCATCGGCGTGTGGGTGGACATCGTCCGCGGAACGCCGTTTCTGGTGCAGATTTTTATCATCTTTTTTATCCTGCCCGGCGCCGGCATCGAACTGGACGCCTTTTCCGCGGCGGTGATCGCGCTGAGCAATTTAACGGCCAGTTTTATCTGTGAGATCGTCGCCGGCGGCATCCTCTCCGTGCCTAAAGGCCAGAGAGAAGCCGCGACCGCTTCCGGGCTCTCCCAGTATCATCAGCTCCGATTTATCGTATTGCCCCAGGCCATGCGAACGATTTTACCCCCTTTGGTCGGGCAATATGTTCTTTCGATTAAAGATTCATCGGTGGTCTCGGCCATCGGCGTGGTCGACATCACCCGGGTCGGCTGGCTGACGGTTCAGCGCATCCCGGAAGGCATCATGGTGTTCGGCCTGGTGGGGCTATTGTATTTCGCCATTTGTTATCCGCTCATCAATTTGTCGGGTTACCTGGAACGGCGCATGACGGTCATGACGGTCCGGCTCTAAACGCCTATCCGAGGGGGGAATCTTTGAATGATTTCTTTTAAAAGCGTCAACAAATGGTACGGGGACCTTCACGTCCTGAACAATATCAATCTGGAGATTGATCCGGGGGAGGTGGTGGTGGTCTGCGGGCCGAGCGGGTCGGGGAAAAGCACCCTGATTCGCTGCATCAACCGCCTGGAGCCCATCCAGGAAGGCGAACTCATGGTTGACGACATGGCGGTTCACGACAAAAAGACCAATATGACCCGGGTGCGCGCCGACATCGGGTTCGTTTTTCAATCCTTCAACCTCTATCCCCACATGACGGCGCTCCAGAACACGACCATCGCGCCCATCAAGGTCCGGAAAATGAAGAAGGCGGACGCCGAAGAACTGGGCCGAGAGACCCTTACCCGGGTGGGGCTGAAAGACCGCATCGGCAGCTATCCGGCGCAACTGTCGGGGGGACAGCAGCAGCGCGTCGCCATCGCCAGGGGCCTGTGCATGAACCCCAAAATCATGCTCTTCGACGAACCGACGTCGGCTCTGGATCCCGAAATGATCGGCGAGGTGCTGGACACCATCAAAATGCTCGCAAAAGGCGGCATGACCTTGGTGGTGGTCACCCACGAGATGGGATTCGCCCGGGAGGTCGCCAACCGGGTCGTCTTCATGGATGACGGACAGATCGTCGAAGTCGCGCCGCCCAATGATTTTTTTAGAAATGCGCAAACGGAAAGGGGCAAGGCTTTTCTCAGTTCGATCCTGTCCCACTGATCGAGTCGTCGATCGCAGTTTCTCATCACCCGAACACGCCAACATCGACATCAGGAGGAACACTCTATGAACATCGCCGTATTGGGCGCCGGAAACGGAGGGTGCGCCGCGGCCTTCGACTGCGCCGCCCACGGCCATCAGGTCCGTCTGTTTGATTTTGAAGGATTCCCGGAGAGTATCGACGCCGTCCGGACAAACGGCGGAATCCACTGCGAGGGCGAACTGGAAGGGTTCCAGCCGGTGGCGTATGCCGGACACAAGATTGAAAAGGCGCTGGACCGAGCGGACATCATCTATGCCGTGGGCCCGGCCTACAGCACCCGACCCTTCGCCGAAGCATGCAAGCCTCATCTAAAAAAAGAGCAAATCGTGATCGTGTGCCCGAGTTCGTGCGGAGGCGCCATCGAATTCAAAAACGGCGCCGGGCTGGACCTTCGGGATGAAACGGTTCTCGTGGCGGAGACCTCGACGCTCCCGTACGCCGTTCGACTGCTTGCGCCGGGCCGCATCCGGATCTTCAACAAGCTCAAAGGCGGGCTGTTCCTGGCGGCGCTTCCGGCGGGCAGAACCCAGCAGGTATTGGAGCGGGTCCGCGATGTCTATCCGGCCATGAGCGGGGCGAAAAATGTCCTCCAGACGGGTCTCCAGAACGGCAACCCGGTCATTCATCCCGCCATCACGCTCCTGAACGTCGGACTCATCGAACGCACCAAAGGGGATTTCGAATTTTACCACGAGGGCGTCACGCCGGCGGTGGGCCGGCTGATCGAAGGGGTCGACATAGAACGGATCGCCATCGGGGAGAAACTGGGCGTGAAGGTCCTCCCCGATCCGGAACTGGGCGTCATCCAGGGCTACATGACGGAAGCCGCCTACGACGCCGGATTTGTCACCGCGCCGGGATTCGCGGGGGTCAAGGCCCAGAGCAGCCTGGATTACCGGTATTTCAACGAGGATGTGGGGTATGGCCTGGTGTTCCTCCAGAAACTCGGAGAACAGATCGGCGTCGCCACGCCGATTATATCGGCCGTGATCACACTGACGTCTGTGTTGATGAACCGGGATTATCGGGGTGAGGCCCGCCGGACGATGGAATCCCTGGGGCTTTCGAACTACACGGCGGAAGAATTGGACGAACTGTTGGCGTAGGGCGGCCCCATTCTTCGATGATCGCATCGTTTTTGATAAAGATTCGATAATTCAATCGTTTTTTACAGGGAAGCATCATGAAGCAAATCCTCATACTGGGCGCCGGAGCGGTGGCGCGGCCCGCGGTCGGCTACCTGCTGGAAAAAACGGGCGTGGAAGTGACCGTTGCCGATCAGGACCCGGCCAAGGCCGAGGTCCTGGTCGCCGGACACCCCAACGGCCGGGCCGTTGCGCTGGACGCTGGCGACGCCCCGGCCATGGAGAAGGCCATCGCGGCGGCCGGCATCGTGGTCAGCCTCCTGCCCTGGACCCTGCACCCGGTCATCGCCAAACTGTGCCTGGCCCACAAAAAGCACATGGTGACCGCCTCCTATGTCAAAGAAGACATGCAGGCCATGGATCGGGAAGCCCGGGACAAGGGCCTGATTTTTCTCAACGAGGTGGGCGTGGACCCGGGCCTCGATCACATGTCGGCCATGCAGATCATCGACGCCGTCCGCTCGGAAGGGGGGAAGGTCGACAGTTTTTTCTCCTACTGCGGCGGCCTTCCCTCCCGGGAAAGCAACAATAACCCCCTGGGGTACAAGTTTTCCTGGAGCCCGGAGGGGGCGATGCTGGCGGCCACCAACGACGGGCGCTACATGGAGCACGGCAAGGTGTATGAAGTGCCCGGAAGCGATCTCTTCAAGCACTATTGGCTTAAAAGCGTGCCCGGGGCCGGCGTCTTTGAAGCCTATGTCAACCGCGACGCCCTGCCTTATCTTGAGATTTACGGGATCAAGGACGCCTCGGGCATCTACCGCGGCACCCTGCGAAATATCGGTTACTGCGAAACCTGGGACTCCATCAAGGAACTGGGCCTTCTCAACCGGAAAATGAAGTTCGATTTCGACGAGGTCACCCCCAGGGAAGTGCTGGCCAATATCGTCCGCTGCCGGGAGACGGACGTGCGGGCGGGCGTGGCCGCCTTTCTCAACATTCCGGAGCACGCCCTGACGCTCAAGAAACTGGAGTGGCTGGGGTTGCTCTCCGACCGCAAATTGCCCATCGGAACGGCATCGGTGTTCGAGATGTTCGCCTACACCCTGAAGTCCCGTCTCGTATACGACGAAGGGGAGACCGACCTTCTGGTCATGCACCACGAATTCGAAGCCGTTTACCCCGGCCTCCCCCGCCAGCGCATCCAGTCCACCCTCATCGAACGCGGCGATCCCGGGGGCGACAGCTCCATGTCGCGGACCGTGGGATACCCGGTGGGGATAGCGGCCCGCCTGATCGCCGAGGACAGGATCGCCCGGACGGGCGTGTTGCGGCCGGTTTCACCGGAGATTTACACGCCCGTGCTGACGGAATGCGAGCGATTGGGCATCCGTTTCAAGGAACGCCGTTCGGATTTGGCGGCGGATGAGCTGAGTTATTGGGGGGATTGAAGCGTTGACCAGGCTTTTGGACGATTGAGGAAGAACTCGGCGCTATGCCTTGCACTTGGAATACCCGGGAATCAACGTCTGAGTGCTTTTGATGCCGCTGATGCTGCGCACCTTGTTATGGACAAACGCCCCGATGGTTTCCGCGTCCGATGTCACCAAATCTCTTTGCAATACGGCTTTCACAATGAAGTCGACAGTGCCGTGAACCGAGTGGATCTCCTTCACTTCATCCAAGTCGAACAACTTGTCGAAAATTTTGTATTCTTTGCTGGCTGAAACGTTCATTAAGATAAAGGCGGTGATTTCCCTCAGCATTTCCGGATATTCGCTTTCTTTCATTTTCGCCATTTTTTCTCGAAACGCCTCCATATCGTTGGGAACCAAACGGTTGATGCCAATGCCGTATTGATGGGCTTGCGTCTGTCGGTCTTCCCGCCAGTGGTGGAGAGAAATATAAACATACAGATCGGCCAGGGTTCTTTCTGAAAAATGATCCAGCAGGCGGCCCTTATCGATGATCGCGCATAACGGAAGATAGATGGTCTTGTACCAGTCCAGGGCCGCCGTTTTGATTTCCTCCGCCCGCCCTTTTTGTTTTTCAAGATAGCGGCGGTGCTCCGCGATTTGATCCAGCAGGTGTCGATACTGCCCGAATTCGGTCAACTGGATTTCTTTTTGAAGCCCTGTTCGCTCGACAAAATCAAGTTTTTCCAGATAAAGGATGTTTTCAGGAGAATCTTTAGCCGGTAAAAATTCGATCACATCGGCATGGATCTCATCCCAGCCGAATTCTTTTGCCGCCGCGATCCGGTGGTTGCCGTCCAGGGCGTAATACTGGTCTCTGATTTTAAAGAGTTTAACCGGGGGCAGGCGCTTGCCCTCCCGAATAACCTGTTTGATGGTTTCATGCCGCTCGGACCGCGCGTGCGGTTTCAGGCGGAATTGGCGATCCAGATCATGGTAGCGTCCGACGCTGCCCACGATCCTGTCAAGCGGCACGTAGCGATTGCCGCGGTCTACCTTCTCAAAGGCGGCCTCCTCCTCCTGGTCGATGTTGAAGGATTTAGCCTTGTCATCTCCATCAGCCGCATCCCGATTGTCCCCGGAGCTATGCTTTTGGCCGGTCAGGATCGATTTCCAAAAGGATATGGCCATAGCTGTTGATTACCTTTGTGTCATGGAAAACGGTCATCCGCTGGGCATCGTCTTTGAATTCCGTGTGAATGTGGCCGTGGATGAAGTAACGTGGTGAAAAACGGGCGATCAGACCGCGATAACTTTTAAATCCACGATGACAGAGGTCCTCGGCGTCGTGAATAAAGCGCGGCGGCGCATGCGTCATAACGATGTCCATCCTTTTGTGCCGCCACAGGGCCGGCCAAAGACCGAATATGGTTCTCCGCATTTGCATTTCGGTGTACTGGCAACATCCCCCATTGTACCAGCGGGACCCCTCGAACCCAACTATTTTAAGGCCTTTGAATTTGATAAAGCGGGCGTGCATATCGATGCATCCGTCCAGGGGATGCTGCGCGTAGCGTATGTCGTGGTTTCCGGCGACATATAAAAGCGGCGCCTCGAAAATATTGCGCAAAAAGGCGAGGTATTCGGGCGGCAGGTCGCCGCAGGCCAGGATCAGTTCCACGCCCTTGTAGCGCCGCGGCGCCTTTTCGTCGTATAAAAGCGGCTCTATGCGATCGGAAACAGTTAAAATTTTCATGGGTGAGGGAATGCGCAAGAAAAGGCGGTTGCAGCCGAGTTTGGCATGTAGCCGGAGGATTGATGATACTGTTGGTAAATTCGGATCCGTCCGCCAATGCCGCGCGGGAGTGAACTCCCACGCTACTATGTGTCGTCCCTACGGGACTGAAATTGCAAAAATGTCCTGTAGGGACATCATAAAATAGCGTGGGGATTCATCCCCTCGCGGCAAAAGGCGAGCGGCGCCGTTGAATTCGCCAACGGTATCATTTATTCCCCGGCGGCCGAAAGGATGATCAAAACCCCAAAAGCGGGTCGCGGAGGAAGGCCGCCGCCGGGCGACCTCCTCCCGCTATCGCTGGTTTAGTGATCTTCCTTCCAGGCCATGGATTCGACCCAGTAGTTGATGTTCTCGTCGTAGCGGCCGTCCTCTTTGATCCATGTGAAAAAGAGGTTGATCCACTCCTTGAGATGCTGGTCCTCGGGACGGACGGCGAAGGCCAGGGGCTGGGCCGACATCTTGACGTCCAGGAGCTTGATGGTGTCGGGCGGGAAGCTGGCCAATTGCCCGCGGACCGCGGATTTGTCGTTGAGGCCGACGTCCGCGTGACCCTGGAGCACGGCGTTGATCAGAAGCGGGCCGCCGCCCTTGTAGGTCTTTTGCTTGGCCTTGGGGAGGTATTGGTTGGCGTCGGCCACGCCGGTGGAGCCCAGCAACAAGGCGACCGTCACGTCCTCCTTATTGCAGTCCGCGATGGAGTTGTAGGGGGCGTCCTTTTTGGTGAAGATGATGGACCCCGACTCATAGAAGGGGTCGGTGAAGGAGACCTTGAGGGCCCGCTTTAGGTTGGCGGTCATGTCGGCGGCCAGCACATCGGCCTTGCCGGACATGAGCGCCGGGATCAGGCCGTCCCAGTCGAAATCGAGAAACTTGATTTTGACGCCCATCTCCTCGGCCATCAACCGGCAGAATTCCACGGAACTGCCGGTTCTCATGCCGTTTTTATCGATGAAGCTGAAGGGAGGGCCCTGGGTCTGGACCGCCACCCGCAGCTCGCCGCGCTGGGTGATCTTTTCCAGGGCGCCCGACCACGCGGCGGATGCGAGGGTCAGGACGAAAATCAGGGATAGAATGACCGAAAATGCTCTGTGCCGATGCTTCATGAGTGCCTCCTTGATTGGGGTTTGGGTGTTAGGGGTCATTGGATGACATCGGGTTTGCCGTAATTGCTATCGGTCGCACCTCCTTTCTTCTTTGCGTTGGTATGAACGCATGACGTTGTCGGAATAGTCGGTATCGCCATCAGCCGTCTCGTTTTTCATGGACCATTTTCGCCAGATGCAATTCTACGCCTTCCATGACTTGCACCGATTCGTCCCACCCCATCGTGACCCATTTCCCGCCGCCGCCGGCGACCATCACCTTTCTGGAATTGGTAAAAACCCAGATCACTTTTTGGACGCCGAACGCCAGGAGATCGTCGGTTTTTTCGTGGACATAATCCATTGCGGTCGTGAAATTTTCAAGATCGGCCTTGGTATCGATTTCGATGGCGACTTCCGGCGGGATCTTGAGATATTTATTTTCGAGCGGAACATCCTTGAGCGCATCTTTCCGATAAATGGCGATATCCAGGGCGCGCCAGTCGCCCTTTTTCAGGATAACGCCGATTTCGTTGGTGAACACTTGGTATGCGTTGGGCAACTCAGCCAGGAGATGCTTGATGATCGCCATAATCACAAAGACTTGCAAGTAGCCGCTGGCCTCGGCGCTTGGATATTCAAACGGTTGCATGATCCGATGTCCTTGTTGAATGATGCGGAGAAATCGCGGGCTCAGTGGAATCCGGCATGAATCGCCTCTTCCGGCGTTTGCCATGGTCGTTCCAAAAACGTCCCCGCTTCGCGCCATGTCAAAATTCCATTGATGGCCGTCAAGCCCCGCAGAAGGGCCGGATCTCCCTTCAGCGCCTCCATCGGCCCTTTGTCGGCCATTTCCATCAAAAACGGCAAAACTTCCATGGACAGCGCATGGGACGCCGTATGGGCCACGGACGACGGAATATTGGTCACGGCGTAGTGGATCACGCCGTCCACCTCCCAGACCGGGTCTTCGTGGGTGGTGTAGCGGTCCACGGTTTCGATGGCCCCTTTGAGGTTGGCGGTGACGTCCACGATGACGGCGCCTTTTTTCATACGGGAGAGCAGGGAGCGGTCGATGAGATGGCGGTCGCTGTTGGGCGGGATGGTGGCGGCGTTGACCACCATGTCGGCCGACCGGACGTAGGGTTCAATGTCCACGCTGTCGATATGGAGCGGCTGGATGTTTTTCGGCAGCAAGGGTGCGATGGCCCGGATGCGCTTCCGGTCGATCTCGAAGAGACAAACCTGCGCCCCCAGCGATGCGGCGACCTGGGCGGCGCTGTATCCGGCCTGTCCGGCGCCGAAGACCACCACCCGGGCCGGTTCCAGTCCCGGATAGGCCACCAGACTCCTGCCGGCGCCGCCCTTGTGGTTGCACAGCAACATCATCCCCTGAAGCACGCCGTGCTGGCCGGCGAGGATGCTCATGGGCGTCAGGATGGGCGCGCCGCCGTCCGCCAGCGTGATGTTTTCAAAGGCCACGGCGGTGATCCGCTTGTCGAGGAGCATGTCCACCAGAGCGGGGCGGGTTTCGGAGTGGAGAAAGCAGAACAGGGTTTGACCGTTCCGGAAGACGGCGAAATCCGATTCGATGGGCTCCTTGACCTTGACGAGGATGTCGGATGCCTCGGAGACCGCTTGGGGGCTGTCGAGAATTCGGGCGCCGGCTGATTCGTATTCGTCATCCGGAAAGCCCGCGCCGGCCCCGGCGGTTTTTTGCACAGATACCTCATGGTCCCTTTCGGTCAGACGCTTCACGCTTTCCGGCGTGAGGGGGACGCGATATTCCTGGGGTTTCGTTTCTTTGAGTATGCCGATTCGCAATGGGCCTCCGTAGTAAGTTTTAGTCGTCTTGAACAGGTTTGGACAAACCGAGTTGCACACTAATAGCGCGCTCTATTTTATGCAAGTCCGCGGTCGCGAGTTTTTCAACACGATTCAACAATCGCAATTTGCTGACCGTCGTAATTTGATCCGCCAGCGCTTTATTCGCCTTGCCTTTCAGTGTGATCAGCGCTTCACTGGGATACAAGCGATCGACATTGCTCGTCAAGGGCACGATTTGGACGCGATTGAGATGCTTGTTTGAGGCATCATTGCTGATGATGACGGCGGGTCGTTTCTTGCGGATTTCTCCACCCATCGATTGCTGGAAGTCAACCCACCAGGCTTCACCTCGGTTCATCGCCGACATCTCCGATTGTGGCTTCCGCCCATTCAAACGCCTCGCTTTCCCGCTTTTCATCTTCCGCCATTTGCCGATAGGCGTCTTCCAGGTCGTTTTTCAACACATGGGGGCGCAACAGTTCCTCTATGAAACGGCTGATCCGTCCGCGCCCGACAACTTGGTAGAGCCCGTCGTAAATATGTTCATCCACGGTAATGGTCAATTTTTTTTGCATATGCAACATCTCCTCTTTACACGTGTAATATACGTATGATAGCGAGTCAAGCTGGTGATGTCAAATCGGAATTGCCTGGATATGGCAACCCCGCATGTTATCCTTTGCGCATCCCCCAAAAGAAAGCGACGACGGAAAGGCCGATGAAAAACATATCGGCCGCCCCCCGCGGCGCCGAGATGTGCAGATGGACCCCCGACACCAGCAAGGCGGCGGCCACGACCATCCATCCCAGCCGTCGAACCGCGGTTTCAAGTCGGTTGAAGGTTTTCCGGGTTTCGGGAGCAAGGCCGGTCCGCACCGTGATCCGTCCGTCCTGGAGGCCCCGAAGGGTCTCGTCCAGCCGCCGGGGCAGCCCGAAAGACATAAGCCCCAGTTCCGCCAGCTCCTCCCGCCACCGTTTCCGGTTCCGGCGCAATTCTTCGGCGGCGAACCGTTCGGCGTAGGGGATGGTTTTGCCCCAGGGATCGAAATCGGGGTCGAGCTTGGCGGCCATGCCCGACAGCATGCCGACGGCCCGGACCACAAAGAGCATGTCGGCCTGGAACTGGAAGGGGGCGTCGTAGATCACGTCCCGGTATTCCCGGAGGAAATATTTGACTTCGTCCATGGCCATGTCCCGGAACCGGCCGATCCGAATGCCCCACATTCGCTTGAACACCGCTTCGTGGGCTTCTTCCAACCGCTTCAGGTCGGCGTCCTTCAGCAACGCACCGGCGTCGGACATGGCCCGGACGATCCGTGCCGCGTCCCGGGTCCCCACGCCGATGGCGTATTCCCGAAGGGCCGACCGGAGCCGCTCCGGGATTTCCACCGCCATGCCGAAATCCACCAGCACCAGTTGAAAGGGATGGGCCGCACCCGGTTCGGTCAAGGGCCGCACAAAGAGATTGCCGGGGTGGGGGTCCACATGAACGAAATAGGTTTCAAAGACCTGCCGCATATAGATGGCGTGGAGCTTGTCCGCCACCTCGGCCGGATCAATGCCGGCGGCTTCCATGCCGGCGAAGTCGGCGATCCGGATGTAGCCCACGTTCTCCAGGGTCAGGACCGTTGGAGCGGCGTAGTCCCAGTAGACTTTGGGCGTCAGCACCTGGGGGTCGTCCGCGAAATCGGCGGCGAACCGCTCGATGTTCTTGCCTTCGGAGAGCAGGTCCAGCTCCCGCCGGGTGACGGTGGTAAATTCCGCCGACAGCCAGTCGAGATCGACCCGTTCCCGGACCCGGCGATACCATTTCAGCCACCCGAAGGCTTGGGAGATGGCCAGAAGATCGGTCTCCACCAGGGCTTCGATGCCCGGCCGCAACACCTTGACCACCACCGCCTCCCCGGTGTGGAGCCGGACCTCGTGTACCTGGGCCAGGGAAGCGGCCCCCAGCGGTTTCGGATCGAACCCCGCGAACAGCCGGTCGACGGGCTGACCGAAATCCGCTTCGATGCGGGCGATGATCTTCTGGGGCGGTTCCGGTGGGACTTCGTCCTGGAGGCCCGCCAGTTCCGAGGTCACCTCCTGGGGCAGGATGTCCACCCGGATGGACAGGAACTGCCCCAGTTTGATCAGAACGCCGCCCATCTCCACCGCCAGGGCCCGGTATCGCCGGGCGAGCCGCCGCCACCGCGCCGGGGCCGGCGGCCGAAAGCGCCGCAGCACGGGGCGGTTCATGAAGATGTCCCAGAAGATCACATGGAGAAACGCCCCGGCGAAGAACCGGCGCACCCGGCGGTGGCGGCGGGGATCAATGGTCGGGGCGTCGGACCCGGTCTGGCCGGTGGGATGGGGCATGATGGGTCGCCCGGTTTTCCCGATCAGTAGTGATACCAGACGGTCCGGTAATCCGCCGGGTTCTCGCCCACGGCCTTGAGCCGCTGGAGATAGTCGTGGATGGAGACGTCGGTGTAGACGTAAGTGTCCATGAGAGATAGCTTTTTCTCCCAGGGGTGGAATTCATAGACCCGCCGGCCGTCGGGGAGGACGGCGATGATGGGCGTGATGGCCGTCAGGGGAACGCCCAACCCCAGGCTCGGGGTGGGGGCAAAGAGATAGGCGAACCGCCGGGCCGTGTTGATGAACAGGCGGCGGATCGAGGCCGCCGCGACCTGAAGGATGGGGTTGGGGAGGCGGAATGGCGGGGTCATAGGTCAGCAGTCTTCTGCAAGGCTGATAGGAATCAGTGACACTTCGCTGATTCCTTTGTAATGTTTAGTGTTCAAAGTCGCGATTGGAAGTCGATTCGCCGATGCTGTCGCTGCTATGAAAATATCTTTAAATTCAGTATGTTGATGTTTTGATTGTAAATATTTAAAGAAATTGCTTGCAATCTCGGCGCATTTGGAATCGAAAGCCAACACATTGAACATGTCAAGAATAGCCTTGATTTGAGGCAGTTGATCCGATTTTGCTCCGACCAAAAATTCAAATTTAGTGACAGACGAAATGAATAAATGGTGTCTTCCGGCCAGATTGAATAGAATGGTGTCTTTTTTCTGTTTGCTCCTGAAATGGTCTATCAAAAGGGAGGTGTCAACTAAAACGTCTCTGGCGTCCAATGGCGATACCCCTTTGAGATTATATCATTGAATTTAGATACATCTTCGTCGCTCCAAACAGGCGCTTTCAACAAAGCATCCTTCATTTGGTCGGCGTCTCGATCTTCCTTGATTAAAACAACTCGAAACCTCCCTTTCCGGTTGACTGTCAAATCATCCGGGATTTTGATCATTCCGTCTTGGATTTCCGTTTCAAATTCGTAAGCGATCATGGCGGTTCCTTATTTTTTGGGTTGCTTTTAAAAAAATCAGATGGATATAGGGTTTTTTGTTGGGCCGGGGCAGGCAACGCCGGCCCAGGCTTTTTTTACTGATCTTAGGCGGTTTTCCTCAAAATGTAAATCGCGTCTTTAATGGTGGGGTCGTCCTCGATGTCGGCATCGGCCAGAAGGATGTCCCGGATCTCCGGCGCGATGCCCAGGACCTTCAGCAGCTTTTTTCGGATGTCCGCTCGTTTCATTTGGTTTTCCTCCCTTTTGGAGGGTCCGCCTCAACCGGCCTGAAGAGCGGCCCGTCGGCGCATCCCCCAGGTTAGCAATACGAGCCCCAGGACGCTCATGAGGGCCGTGGCCGCGCCGATGGCGGCCATGCCGTACAGGGTCCAGGCCCATCCGCCCAGGAGGGCCCCGCAGAACCGGCCGGCGCTGGCGGCGCCGAAATAGCCCGACATCATGGTGGCCCGGGCGTCGGGGAGGATTTCGGTGAAATAGGAGAGCCCCACCACGATGGTGAATTCGACGGCAACGAACAGGCAGAAGATCCCCGACAGGGCCACCGCCAGGGAGCCGCCCAGAAGGGGCAGCAGGCTGTATATGGCCGCCGACACGGCCGCTCCCGTCATCAGGGAGCGGCGCAGGCCGAACCGGTCGGCCAGGGCCGCGGTCATCCCCTCGCCGATGAGTTCGGCGGCGCCGATGACGGTGGTGGCCATGCCCAGGGCCACGACGCTCAACCCGAAATCCTTTTCCAGCCAGGCCCCGTAAACCACGAAAAAAACGTCGTTGGCCCCGTTGAAGAGGAAAGCGAAGCCCAGGGCGGACAGGGCCAGGGGATCTTTCCGCAGAAGGCCCAGGGAGGCGAAGATGCCGGGTCGGTCCGTTTCATCGGTCGAACGCCTTCGCCCGTTTCTCGGGAAGAGCCAGGCGAGGATCGCGAATCCCAGCAGGCCCAGCACGCCCAATGCCAGAAACGGCGACCGCCAGCCGAAATTGGCGATGAGCAGCCCCACGAGGGGGATGCCGATGAGGGACGATCCGGCCCAGCTCATCTCCAGAATGCCGATGGCCGCGCCGCGGCGCTCGAAGGGGACCTTTTCCCCCACATAGGCGAGGATGGACGGGTCGAACATGGCCTTGCCCATCCCGGCCAGAAACAGCGCCAGGAGGACGGTCAGGTACATGGGGATCAGACCGCCGATGAGCATTCCGGCCGCCAGAACCCCCAGGCCCGACAGGAACAGGAGCCGGTATCCGAACCGGTCGGCCATGGGCCCGAAGACCACGCTGAGGATGCTGGTGATCTGGTTGACGGCGATGATGGGGGTGATGGCCGTCAGGGGGACGTCCAGGCCCCGGCTCAGGGCCGGGGCGAACGGATAGGCGAAGCGCCGGGCCGTGTTGAGAAAGAGTCGGCAGACCGAGGCGGCCGCCACCTGCCAGACGGCCCGGGACCGGACGAGGTTTCGGTCCACGGATCAGTGTCCTTCCGCTGATCGGATAAAGCAGAAGTTGTCCTGCTCTTCCACGGTGATTTCCACCGTGTCCGTATCGGTTTTGCCGTCGTCGTCGGTGACGGTGAGCCGGAAGGTCAAAACAACCTCTTCCTCGTCATCCAGTTCCGGGGCGTCGAAGGAAGGCGCGGCGATGTCGGGATCCTCCAGGTTCACCGAGGTTCCGCCGGTCTGGGACCAGCTGTAGCTCAGGTCGTTCCCCGAAGAGCCGCCGCCGTCCAGTTCGACGCTGTCTTCCTCTTCGACGGTGCGGTCGTCGCCGGCGTCGGCGATGGGGCCCGTACCGTCGTCGCCATTCCCCGGGTCCGCGTCGGCCGGGGCCCTGCCGACGTGCTTCCGGTTCCGACCCAGCATGGGCCAGGCCGTTGCGGCCAGCCCGTTGCTGTCGGTTTCGATGGCCAGCAGTTCCCCGCTCCGGGAGCCGATGTAGAGGGTCCCGTCCGTTCCGATGGTGGGCGAAGAGCGGCCCGCGTTGACCTGTAGGGTCCAGTCCCGGTCGCCGTCGGCGGTGACGGCGTAAAGGACGCCGTCGGTGGAGGCGACATAGATCGTTCCCCCGGCCCCCACCGCCGGGGCGGAGAGGATGGCGTCGCCGGTGGGAAACCGCCATTCCAGGTCGCCTTCGCTGGAAAAGGCATAGAGGAACCCGTCGCCGGAGCCGGCGAAGACCCGTCCGTTGAACCCGATGACCGGCGCGGCCGCGGCGCCGTTGGTCTGGTAGCGCCAATGGAGTCCGCCGTTTTCGCCCACCCCGTAGACCCGTCCGCCGCCGGCGCCGACATAGACGATGCCGTCGGAAGCGATGGCCGGGGCCGTGGGCGCGCCGTCGGTCTCGAACGTCCATTTTTCCTTTCCGGCCTCGGTGACGGCGTGGAGAAATCCGTCGGCCGAGCCGGCATGGACCGTTCCGTCGGCGCCCACCGCCGGTTGGGAGACGATCCCGTCGGCGGCATAGACCCATTGCTGGTCTCCCTGGTTGTCGGCGGCGTGGAGCTGGGCGTTGCCCGATCCCACATAGATCGCGTCGCTCCCGCCGATGGCCGGCGTGGAGACCGCGCCGAAGCCCGCGCCCATGGTCCACCGGGCCGTGCCGTCGGGGTCCACGGCCACGAGGTTGCCGTTGGCGGATCCCATGTAAATCGTGCCGTCGGCGGCGATGGCCGGGGAGACCGACTGGAGGATGCCGCCGATGAACAGACGCCATTTGAGGGACCCCCCGCTGACGGCGTACAGGTAGCCGTCGTCGGCCCCCACGTAGACCGTGCCGTCGTCGGCCGCGGCCGGAGAACTGTCGATGGGGCTGCCCACATCAAAGAACCAGACGAGGTCCCCCGGGGCGGCCGGGGAAGTGGAAGGGAAAACGACGGCGATGCCGACGATCAGCAACAGCATGGGAAAAGCGGGGCGATGGGGGCGGCGTTTCATAGGATCTCCTCCGAAAAAATGACGGCGCGCCGGGACGCGCGTCGGTCTGAATGGGGTGCATCATATCAGCATCGGACAACCGGAACAATCCCTCTTTGAGGGCCGGAGCGGCCTTCGGTGCGCCTGTAAAAAGTCAATAATGGATTGACGCGGATAAAAAGTCTACCTAAAATTGATTCCACCCGCGACGGTCTGCTTTCACCCGGCGTCGATCGCGGACAACCGCCAACCGCCGACAAAAGGAACCCGCCCATGGCGAAACTGAACACCATCCGGTCCAAGTTGATGCTCCTATTCCTGGCCATCGGTCTCATCCCCTTCGCCATTCTGGGAACGGTGAGCATCCTCCGGTCCCGGGCCGCCCTGGCCGATGCGGCGTTCCGGACCCTGGTGTCGGTCCGGGAAAACCGGTCCTTCCAGCTCACTTCCTATTTCGACCAGTTGTTGGCCAATGACCGGACCCTGGCCGGAACCCGGGAAATCCGAACCCTTTACGACGCCTTGTTCCAATACCATGAGAAAATGAATATCGGACCGGACGAGCCTTACATCACCGATCATCCGGACTATGCCCGGATATTGGAGGTCCACGGCGCCTTTTTCCGGGATTATCTGGAGCTGGCCGGATTCTACGATATCTTTCTCATCTGTTCCGCCCACGGCCATGTGATGTTTTCCATCGCCGAGGAAGACGACCTGGGGAGCAATTTGCGCACCGGCCCCTATAAAGATTCCGGGCTTGCCGAAGTGTGGCGGAAAGTGGTCGGAACCGGAACGGACGCCCTGGTCGATATGAGGCCCTACGCGCCCAGCGGCGGTTTGCCTTCGGTATTCCTGGGGGCGCCGATTCGGGACGGCGACGCCCTCATCGGCGTCATCGTCTTCCAGGTGGGGGCCGACGAGATCAACCGGATCATGGCCGGCCGGGCCGGTATGGGGCGGACCGGCGGCTCTTACCTGGTGGGGCCGGAATTCCGTCTCCGATCCGATTCCGTTCTCGATCACACGCCCATGACGGTGGCCCAGTCCTTTGCCAACGACCTCAGGGTCGACACCGTCAGCGTCCGAAAGGCCCTGGACGGCGAAAAAGGGGAGGGGCTCATCGAGGTGAAGGCGGCGGCCGGTCAATCCCAGCGCGTCTTGAGCGCCTACGAACCGGTCCGGTTCGGGGAGATCGGCTGGGCCCTGGTCAGCGAAATCGATTACCGGGAGGCTTATGCGCCGGTTTTCTCCCTCATGCGCTGGGTCATCGGCATCGGCGCCGTCATCGCGCTGGCGGTCGCCGTGCTCGGGTACCTCGTGGCCGGGGGCTACGCCGGACTCATCGAGCGGATCGCCGGGGCCATCCGGCGGTTCGGCCAGGGGGACCTGACCGTCTCCGTCGACATCGACCGGACCGACGAGATCGGTCAGATGGCCGGCGATTTCAATGGGTCGGTGACGGCCGTCCGGTCCGTGATGGAAGAGCTTCGGTCGTCCGCCGACAGCCTGTCCAGCGCCTCGGAGCAGTTGTCCTCCCTTTCCACCGAAATGGCGGCCTCGGCCGAGGAGATGAACAGCCAGGCGGACACCGTGGCCGCGGCCACGGAAGAGGTCACCGCCAGCATGGGCACGGTGGCCGCATCGGCGGAACAGTCCAGCTCTTCGGTGGCCAGCGTGGCGGCCATGACCGAGGAGATGTCCGCCACCTTCGAGAACATGGTCGGGTTCTCCCGGAAGACCTCGGGCAACGTTCAACACATGGCCAAAGCCTCCGACGAGATCGCCGCCGGCGTCCACGGGGTGGCCGCGGCCATCGAAGAGATGTCCGCTTCCCTCAACGACGTGGCCCGCCAGACGGTCAAGGCCAGCGACATCTCCCGGGACGCCCAGGGCCGGACCGGGGACGTCAACGCCAAGGTCGAGGCCCTGTCCGAGGCTTCCCGGCAGATCGGCAAGGTGGTGGGGATGATCAAGGACATCGCGGATCAGACCAACATGCTGGCCCTCAACGCCGCCATCGAGGCGGCCGGCGCCGGGGAGGCCGGCAAGGGGTTCGCGGTGGTGGCCGGGGAAGTCAAGGAGCTGGCCCGCCAGTCGGCCGACGCCACCGACGAGATCGCCGACCAGATCGATCGGATCCAGACGAGCATCGAAGAGGCCGCGTCGGCCATCGCCGACATCAACGACATCATCGGCGAGATCGCGTCCATCAACGCCTCCATCGCCGCTTCGGCCGAGGAGCAGACCGCCACGGCCAACGAGATCTCCCGCACCGTCGCCGGCAACGCCGCCACCGTCAAGGAGGTGGCGGAAAACGCCAGGGAATCCGCCGGCCTGGTGGATGACATCGCCCGCTCCACCGACGAAACCGCCAAGACGGCCAAAGAAGTGGCCGTCCACGTGGACGAGACGGCCAAAGGCGTCCGGGAGGTGGCCCGATACGCGGAGGAGGCGGCCTCGGCCATCCAGGACATCTCCAGAAACATTCAGGGCGTCAGCGTCGCCGCCAAACAGACCGCCGGCGGGGCGTCCCAGACCAACGCCTCGGCCGAAGAACTGGCCAAAATGGCCGTCAACCTGTCGGAGATCGTCAAGCGGTTTAAGATGTGAGCAACAAGGAGAAACATAAGAGGAGGGCTTGAATGATGGCGACCCACATCGGCATTTCCGAAAACCTGATCGAAGAGGCTCGAATTTACGGCGAAATCGATAAACGGACGCTTGCCGGACAAATTGAACACTGGGCGAAAATCGGCAAATGCGCTGAACAGAACCCGGATCTGACCTACAGCTTGATCAAAGACATCCTGACGGGCATTGAAGAACTGGATAAAGGCGAATCAACTGAATACACATTCGGATAGGGCTTATGGAAATTCGCCAATCCAAATCGTTCGGGCGAAGCCTCAAAAAGTTCACGAAAAAGGAAAAAGCCGAACTGGATCGACAAATCCGAACCCTCTCGGAAGATCCGGGAATCGGGGAAGAAAAGAAAGGCGATCTAAAAGGCGTCTATGTCCATAAATTCAAAATCGCAAATAAGCGGCTGCTCCTGTCCTATCGCCTAGCCGATGGATGCTTAGAGCTGATTATGATTGGTCCCCATGAAAACTATTACAGGGACTTAAAGCAGTATCTGAAAAACCGATAGATCCGCTCGGGCGGAGCGGATCTTGGATCGCGTCGCGATCAGGGTTCGCCGTCCGGCGGACCGTCTTTGCGCAACGCCTGAAAAACCCGCCACGCCCGGTAGACGAAGCCGATGAGCAGCGTCAGGCTGATGAGGATGATCAGGTTCGAGGCGAAAAAGGTCATGATGAAGGTGAAGGGATCGTTGAGTCGGTAGGCGCCGACGAGAATCTGAATCCCGAAGGCCAGAAAAAAGACGGCGACCAGGGTGAGGACGACCTGCTGGAGCCACCAGAGGATCATGACGAGGCCGGTCCTTCTTCGGGAAAGGAGAGGGCCGCCACGAACCGGTCCTGGAATCCCGGCTGGGCCGCCAGTTCCACCACCCGGATCGCCGACGCCATGGCGGCCGCCGCCTCCCGGGTTTCGTCGTCGATAAGGGCCATCACCGCCCCGATGCCGGCGGCGTTGCCGGCCGCCGAGATCGTTTCCGGGTCCATGGGGGGAAACATCCCGATCCGCAGGGCGTCCATCTTGTCCATATAAGCGCCGAAGGCGCCGGCCAGCAGGAGCCGTCCTGGCGCATCCATGCCGCTTTCCTCGCAGAGGATGTCGATGCCGGTCCGCAGCGCGCCCTTGGCCAGTTGGACGGCCCGGATATCGGTCTGGGTGAAGCGGATGGGGCCGTCCGGACCGGCCGTTTCCGCCGGCGCCAGGACCACCGCCCACTTGGGGCCGTTTTTCCGGAGCATTGGGTGGGGAACCGGATCCGTCCGGAAGCGGCCGTCGGGCCCCGCGATCCCGGCGGAGAGGATCGCCGCCGCCGCGCTCAGCACCCCGGATCCGCAAATGCCCCTGGGCCGGTCCGATCCGTCCCCGATGACGGACCACCGGACCGCGTTTTCCGTGATGGTCACGCCGTCGATGGCCCCCCGGACCGCCGGCATCCCCTGGGAGATGGCGGCCCCTTCAAAGGCCGGCCCGGTGGCGCAGGAGGCGGCCAGCAACCCCTCCGGCGACTTGATGAGCACCTCCCCGTTGGTCCCCACGTCCACCAGCATGGTCCCGTCGGCGGCGTTGCCCAGATCCATGGCCAGGCCCGCGGCCACGGCGTCCGAGCCCACGAATCCCGACACCAGGGGCAGGGTGTGGACCGCGGCTTCTTTCAGAAACCGGAACCCCATGTTCCCCCCGATGATCCGGTTTTCCGCCGTAAAGGCCGGTTTGTAGGGATACACGCCCAGCGGAGCGGGGCTCTGGCCGACGAAGAGATGGGCCATGGTCGGATTGCCCACCACCGTCATCTTCCGGATCCGGTCCGGCGCGGTCCCCACGGATCGGCACAGCACCCCGGCCATCTGTTCGACGGCGTCGATCACCAGCCCCTGGAGATGGGCGACCCGCCCGGGCTGCTCGGACGCCGCGCTGATCCGGCTCATGACGTCGGCCCCATAAGTGGCCTGGGGATTTTTGATGCTCGCCGACGCCGAAACGCCGCCCCGAACGAGATCGCACAAATAGATGGCGATGGTGGTGGTGCCCAGATCCACGGCCAGGCCGCAATCGTGGTCTTTGGGGATATCGCCCGGGCAGAGGGGCAGCCGGAAGCCGTCCACGGGCGTCAGCCGGTCCTTCTGGAGCACCTCCGGGGTCAGCCGCGACGCATCGGGGATTTCCACCCGGAGATCGGACTCGACCCTCGTCTGGCACGCCAGGGCGGAATGGGCGTTGCCGGTCTCCTTATCCCCGACCTGAACCCTGCACTTGCCGCACCGACCCATCCCCCCGCAGTCGGCCCGCAAAAGGATGCCCGCCGAGGCCAGGGCCGCGATCAGCGATTCACCTCCCTGGACCCCGATGCTTTTGTCGTCGGGAAAAACCCGAATCGTGAATCGCCGTTCAGTCATGGGCCGTCCCGGCGCCCGCATGATTTCGATATGCGCAATCCGTCAACGCGCATCGATGGCACTTGTAGGTTCCCGAGGCTTCCGAAGGCGCGGTTCGCCAGTCCACCCAGAAAGAAAGGGACTTCACCGGCTGCATCATCCCGCTTTCCGTCAGCCGGACCCCGATCCGGGATGCATCGACCTGGGCGAACAGCAGCGGCTGATCCGTCATCGGCATCCCGCAGTAGCCGGGGCCATAACGGTCGCCCGCATAAAGCCCCTCTTGTCGGGCTTCGTCGCCCAGATGCGTCATGGCCCGCCCCGCCAGGGCCTCCAGCAGGGCCACGCCGGCGGCGTCCAGGAGCAGGCCGGAAACAGGATCGCCCACGTTGTTCAGCCGCTTGACCTCTGCTTCAAGGTCCGGCCCCAGGGTGCAGACCGACGCCGCCCGGCGAACCGGCCGCCCCCCATCCGCCCTTGTTTCGGCCCCGCCGTCCACATCATATACAGCATAGACGAACGCGGGCGCAACCAGCGTCATGGCCCACCCCAACGCCTCTTCGATCAACGGCGCCATCCGATCATCCGGCCGGTACCGGCTGCCCCCGGCGTACCGGGCGACCTGTTCCGGGGAAACCCGAATGTCTTTGGCGTCGAAAGTCATCACAATCGCATCGCTCATCTCAATCCCGTTTTTAAAGCCCATCCAAATCACGCGCCGCTCCACCACGCCCTTTCACATCCCCCAAACCACAACCCCCTTCCCCTCGCGCCTTTCCTCTTCCCGAAAAATCTTGTCCGCCCATTTCCGCCCCTCCCGCCGGTCAAAAATCACCAGATGCCCCTCGTTTGCCCCGCATTTATCCATGTAGTCGGCGGTCTGCTCCAGCCCATCGTCAATCGTGGCCTCCAGGCTTTTGTAAAGGATTTTCAGCTCGATCACCACTTTTTGGACGCCGGTTTCATGGTTCCAGGCCAACATCAGGTCCGTTCGCCCGCGGCCCAGACCGTATTCCCGGTCGATTCGCCCTCCCGAATTAACGATTCGCTGCAAAAACGCCTGCATCAGCAAATGGGGGCCGGCCTCCTTGTAATCGAATCGTTCCAGCCATATCTCCGAATTCTCCCTGAAAAATTCCTGAAACGCCGCCAAAAGAGCGTTTGTGTCCAGCCGGCCGTCCGGCAGAACGTACCAAGAGGGGCGATAAAGCGGTTCCAGGTTGTATTGGGCGATGGTGGTCAATTCCCTGGGGATGATTTCCCGATAAATGGGGTTGGCGATCTTCAAGCCGGAAGCGGAGCGGTCGATCAATCCCAGGTCCAGAACGTACTGGATGTCGTCGTGGGGGATGTTTTCAATGCTGGTTCCTTCCAGAATCGGCCCGACCACCCCTCTTACGCGTTTCTCCTTCAACTTGTCCGCCAATTGATCCAGGTGGGTTTCCCGCCGCAGGATCAGGTTTTCCTTTGCCTTGTCGATCATCTCCGAATCGACGGCGTTTGCCCGGTTTCGACCCTCTGCCATTTTAAAGCAGGCTTCATACCCCAATGCGTTCACCAGCCAGGGCTGCCCGCGGGTCAATTCCCAAACCCGGTCCAACGCGCCCGGTTCAAACATCTGACCGGTTTCCTCTGTATGAACCCGGCACAATCGCTTGACTTCGTCGCATGAAAAATCGCCCAGCCTCAACGATTCCGCCTTGACGTTGAAAGCGCTGCCGCCGGTAACGACGCTTTTTTCGATATCCGAATGAATCCGGTAGTCCCGGACATCCCGGACCCCGCACAGAATGACGGACTGGGGGAATAAAGAAGGTCTTTTGGCGTATCCGGACCGCAACTGCCGGAGCAGGGAAATCAGGCTGTCGCCCACCAGGGCGTCCACTTCGTCGATCAACAACACCAGGGGCTTGTCGCTGTTCTTGGCCCAAAGACTCAAAGCGGTCTGAAACGCCAGAAACGCCCCGCTGTTTTCCATGATCCGATTTTTTTCCGTTTCCAGGAAATCGTCGTTTAAATAATGAAACGCGTTGAAAGCCGTTTCATTCAGAACGGCGCTCATGGCTTCTTTCACATTTTCCCTCGCCGCCTGGGCCGGCTCCACGTTGACGTATAGACAGCGGTATTGTTCCCCGGCGTTGAGGTGTTCCATCAGCGCAAACAAGCTCGATGTTTTTCCCGTCTGTCGAGGCGCGTGGAGGACAAAATATTTTTTCTGATCGATCAAACGCTCAATGTCTTCCAGATCGAAACGCTCTATCGGCGGCAGGCAATAATGTTCGTCGCAATTCACCGGCCCGGCGGTGTTGAAAAATTTCATGGATGCCTCCTTTGGTTCGCGCTGCTTCCAGGTCCGGTCCCAGGGTGCGGATCACCGCAGTATTGGTTACCCGATTCGCCCGGCCAAGTCAAAACCATTTGACAAATCCGCCCCTTTCGGGTTGAATTTGCAATTTTTGTCGGGATGCTTAAGGTAGACATCAGCGGTTTTCGGGCGCCCTTAAGGGGCTTCCGGCCCGGGAACCGTAAGAATATCATAGAGAGAGGAACAACGATCATGTCCAATCCCATGGCGAAAATCGATCCGGTGCGGTTCGGGCCGGACAGCGCGTTTCAATTCGAGTGCCACCCCGGCGTCAAATGCTTCACCAAGTGCTGCCGGGGCATCAATATTATTCTGACCCCCTACGACATCATCCGGCTCAAGAACCGGCTGGAGCTGTCGTCCGAGGAGTTTCTGGCCATCTACACCAAACCGGAGCTGCTGGAGAAGACCGACCTGCCGGTGGTGACCCTGAAGCTGTTGGACGACGACCAGGAATCCTGCCCGTTCGTGCGGGACGACAAGGGCTGCATCGTTTACGAGGACCGGCCGAGCACCTGCCGGTATTATCCCCTGGGCGTGGCCTCCCTGAGCCACAAGGAAGGGGCCGACGACGAGGGGTTTTATTTTTTCGTCAACGAACCGCATTGCCTGGGATTCGAGGAAGATAAGGAATGGACCGTCAAAGACTGGCGCCGGGACCAGGGGGTGGACGTCCACGACGAGATCAACGCCGAGTGGACCGACCTGGTGGTGCGGAAGCGCTCCTTCCCCGCCCACATCAAGCTGACCGATAAGAGCAAACAGATGTTTTTCATGGTGAGCTACAACATCGACAAGCTGAAGCAGTTCGTTTTCGAGAGCAGCTTTTTACAGCGGGTAGAGGTCGATCCGGAGACGGTCGAGAAGATCCGGAACGACGAGATCGAGCTGTTGAAGTTCGGTTTGCGGTGGCTCAAGGAGGTCTTGTTCGACGAGAGCCGGATCTACGGCCGGGGCGGCGGGACCGCGGAGGAATCGCAAGGGGCGGAATAGGGCGCAAGTGGAGATCGAAGCGTCCCCGCCGGCCGGAATCCGGCGGCGGGGACGGCGGGCTTAGCGCCGACAGGCGCTCAGGAATAGTCGCCATAGGCCAGCTCTTCCCATTGGCTGGAGCGGTTGATCCGCTCGCCGATATCGACCCCGAAAAAGGCTTCGATGGGCTGGAGGATCTCCGGGTTCTCCCGATGGACGGTTTGAATCGCCGTCATCACCGTTTTAAGGGCTTTTTTGGTGAGCTTCCCCAGGGGCCGGCGGCACTCGCCGGCGGGCATCCCGAGGATGTTCATCAGGGCCTTTACGGGCAGGGGGTTTCGGGCCCGGAACAGGACCTCGCCCCAGGGGCTTTCCTCCTGGGTTTTGACCATGACGATGCCGAAGAGCGGGGCCAGGGCGGTTTTCAGCGTTTCGGCCTCCGCGGTATCGCCTTCCCGGACCGCGGAAACCATTCTGGCCACGGCGCCGGGAACGATGTTGGAGACCACCGAGATCGCGCCGCCGGCCTTGACCACCGGATCGGTCATCATCCCAAACGTCATCCCGTCGTCGCCCGAGAGGATGGTCATGTCCGACCCGCAGCATTCCCGGGTCCACCGCATGTTGTCGATGTCGGCCGTGGCCTCCTTGACCGTCCGGACGTTGGGATGCTTCTTGTGGGCGATGGCCAGGTCTTCGGGCAGCAGCTGGGCGCCCGTCCGGCCCGGGATGACGTAGGGGATGATGTCGAGCTGGGGAAACGCGGCCGCGACGGGTTCGATGTACTCGCGCCGGATCTCCAGGGAGCTGGGTCCGTTGTAATAAGGGTCCACCAGCAGGGCCGCTTCCACCCCCAGGCGGGCCGCGTGTTCGGTGGCCGCCAGGGCCTCCCGGGTGTTGTTGCTGCCGGTGCCGGCGATGCAGATGCACTTGCCCTTGACCCCCCTGGCCACCGCTTCGATGACGGCGTTGTGTTCTTCCCATGAGAGGGAAGGGCTTTCGCCGGTGGTCCCGACGGCCAGAATGCCGGTGATGCCGTTTTCGATCTGATACGCGATCAGACGGTCGAGGCCATGGTTGTCGATGGCGCCGTTTTTAAATGGCGTCACCAGTGCGGTGAAACATCCTGTCAGCATAAAAACCCCCTTTTGCCGGAATTTGGGCTTGATCGAAACGAAGTTAATTTATAGATCAACCCTGAAGTTTTTTCAACCGATAACTGATCCAAAAAGGACGTAAGATGGAACCTGTAAACACCGTTGAAGACTATATCGCGCAACAGCGCAACGCCATCGCTCAGAATCCTGAGTGCGGCACGTCGTACTACAACCTCGCCATCGGTCTGCTGGGGCAGCGGAAGTTCGGCGAGGCCGAAGAGATGCTCCACAAGGCCATCGAGTGCAGCCCCACCCTGGCCGAAGCCTATGTCCAGCTGGGCGGGATCTGCCTGGAGCGGGGCGATCTGGACGGCTGCCTGGATTTCAACACCCGGGCCGTCAACTGCCGGGCCCAGTTCTCCGAAGGATACGGCAACATCGGGTTCGTTCACCTGCAGCAGGGCGACGCCGACAAGGCGATCCCGGCCCTGGAAAAGGCGATCCGATACAACCCCAAGTTTCTCCAGGCCCACGCCACCCTGGCCAACGCCTACCTCATGACGGGTCTCTTCGACCAGGCCGTCGAGACCAACCTGAAGGTGCTGGAACTGGAGCCCGAATTCGCCGTGGCCCATCACAACCTCTCCATCGCCTATCTGGAAAAAGGGGACTACGCGTCGGCCGTCAAACACAACGACCAGGCCAGAGAGCTGGGGTACAAGACGCCCCCTGAGTTTCAGCAGGAGATCGACAAGCACCGGTAGGCCGCGACCATGCCCGCATTCGAATACCGCGTCTACGGACAACCGACGACCCCCGGCGACGATCTCTGGGATCGGCCCCTCCCCCGGGATCGCCGGGGGCCGGACGGTTCCGACGGGAACCCCCCGGCGACCCGCGGGACCTGTTTCGAGGCGGCCCGGGCCTTTCTGGAAGGGACCGCCCTCGGCGCATCGATGGGACCGGTCTGCATCGATCTCAAAAAACACGGCGCGTTTTATCATCCCGCCAAAGTGACCGCGGCCGGCGCCTCGGCGGCGCTGGTCCTCAACCTGGCCGTCTCCGACGCCGGCAGGGCGCTCCTGGAAAAGGAGTGCGACTGCCTGGACCGGCTCCGCGCCCAAACGACGACCTCGGCCATCCCCAGGGTCTATGCCAAGGGAAACGTCGTCACGGAGGACGGCCGACCCGTCTCCCTTTTTCTGGGGGAATGGTTTTCAGGGTATCGGGAGTTCCATATCTCGGAGGACGCGGCCGGGATTCGGCGAACCATCGTCTGGGACGAGGCCCGGGGCGATTATTTCCTCACGCCGGAGGAGACGGCCGGCCTGTACCGGGGCGCGGCCGAAATCCTCACGGACCTCTACGACCCCGAGACCTTCGGCCAGGTCTATCCCTGGCATCACGGGGCCGGCGACTTCGTGGTGAAGACCGGCGGCGGATCCGTTTCGGTGCGGCTCATCACGGTGCGGGGGTATGGACCGGCCATGGCCCGGCCCGAAGAAGGGGACCCGGCCTCGCTCCTCCAGGGGCTTCTCCTGTTTCTGCTCAATCTCTCCATCTGGACCCGCCTGGACCGGCTCGACGGCGTGGGGGAGGTGGTCTGGTCCGATAATCTGTCTGTTATGCCAACCGTGGCGGGGTTTTTCGACGCCCTGGAGCGGAAGCCGACCCCGGCGATCCTGCCCGAAAGCCTCGCCCTCTGTTTCCGGGCCTTCCTGTCGGTGTGCGGCTTCGAGGATCTGGCGGTCGTGGCCGAATCCCTGGTGGCGGCCTATCCCGACGGCGCGCCGGAAAGCCCGGTCATCCGGGCCAACCTGGCGTCTCACCTGCAAGACCTCTACAGGGCGTTGGAAACCGCTGTCTGAAGCCCGACAATGCCCTTCCTCCGGGGACAAATGGACTGGGTGGACATTGTGGACTCAGTGGACAAAGTGGACGGAGGGGTCGAGAGACACCCCAACGAATGGGGTTATGACGCCTCTGTCTGAAAGGAGAACCGCCGAATGGACGGCCTCCCCCTCCCCCCGGTGGGAAAGGTCCGTTCCCAGAAGACCACACCGCCCTGCCGGTCCATGATCACCACCGAGGACGTCCGGGTGCCGTAGCCTTCGGAAACGATGAACATGGGGGAGAGCATCCGTTCCCGGTCGAGACCCACGCCGGTGTCGGGCAGTTGGGGGTCCGGGGCGCGGGTTTGATCTTCGAGCAGGTTCAACAGCGATTCCGGATCGGGTTCGCCCCCGGAAAGCGCCTTTTCAAGGGCCGCCTTCCCCCTTTCCACCTTGGGCCAGGGGGTGTCCAGCAGCGCATTGCCGAGGCCGTGGACCCCCGGCCTCACCGGCGAGACGCCGTCTCCCCGGTTGGAATAGTGGTACAAGCCGGCGGCGTCCATCACCAGCAGGTTGAAGCCGTTGAAGCCGGACGCCGTTCGTTGAAGGCGTTCCAGGTATCGGCGGGCCGGCGCCCCGCCTTTGAGAAAATCGGCGGCCAGACGCCCCCGGGAAGCGGCGTCCGGGCGAAGGGAGGCCGGGTCGCGGTAGTTGGTCAGGGCGGCGAATCGTCCGGAGCGGGAGACCCCCATCCAGGTCCCGCCGCCCTTCAGGTCCCGGCCGGCCAGGATGGCGGGGTCGTCGGCCCAGAAATCCAGGGGCGCGGTGGGGCGGGCGTGGAATTCGTCGCGGTTGGCGGCGAGGATGAGCGGGTAGTCCGGCTGATGGCGATAGGAAAAAAGAATCAGGCACATGTCTCTGCATTGACCTCCTGTTTGTAAGTATGATACTAGTCATTTTTTCGTTTGTTAAGACCTTTTCGGAAGAACAGCCAAAACATTAGGAGGACGGACATATGAAAGAAGCGGTCATTGTCAGCGGCGCCAGAACGGCCATCGGCGCCTTTGGCGGCGGATTGAAAGGCGTTTCCGTGGTGGAGCTGGGCGCCGCGGCCATCCGCGAGGTTTTTCAGCGGATCAGGATGAAGCCGGCGTCAAGCGAAAGCGTCCTGGCCCTGGGGCCGGACAAGCTCAAGGACGGGGGGATCATCGACCTGGAAAAGGAAGCCCCCGACTGGGACGGGTCTTTTGCCCCGGTCAACGTGGATGAAGTGATCATGGGCAACGTGCTCCAGGCGGGACAGGGGCAGAACCCCGGACGCCAGGCCATGATCCGGGCCGGCCTTCCCAGGGAGACCCCGGCGTTCACCATCAACAAGGTCTGCGGGTCGGGCCTGAAGGCCATCGCCCTGGGGGCGTCCGCCATCATGACCGGCGAGGCCGAGGTAGTGGTGGCCGGCGGCCAGGAGAACATGAGTCAGGCCCCCATGGCCCTGCCCAAGGCCCGCTGGGGTCACCGGATGGAGCTGACCGGGGTGGGCGACATCTACGACCTCATGGTCTTCGACGGCCTCTATGAGATCTTTTACGGCTACCACATGGGGCTGACGGCGGAAAACATCGCCGACCTTTACGGCATCGGCCGGGAGGAGCAGGACGAGCTGGGCGTGCTGAGCCATCAGCGGGCCATGGCGGCCATCAAGGAGGGGATTTTCGCCGAGGAGATCGCGCCCGTTACCATCAAGTCCCGCAAGGGCGACACGGTCTTCGACACCGACGAGCGGCCCATGGAAACCAGTCTGGAGAAAATGGGCAAGCTGCGGCCCGCCTTCAAAAAAGACGGGACGGTGACGGCGGGCAATGCCTCGGGCATCAACGACGCGGCCGCCGCCGTGCTGCTCATGAGCGCCGAAAAGGCCGGGGATCTGGGGCTGGAACCCCTGGCCAAGATCAAATCCTTTGCCTCGGGCGGTCTGGACCCGGCCTACATGGGGTTGGGACCGGTCCCCGCCATCCGGAAGGTCCTGAAAGCCACGAATCGCACCGTCGCCGACCTGGACATGATCGAACTCAACGAAGCCTTTGCCGCCCAGGCCATCGGCTGCATGCGGGAGCTGTCCATCCCCACGGAAAAGCCCAACGAGCTGGGCAGCGGCATCTCCCTGGGCCATCCCATCGGCGCCACCGGCGCCCGGCAGATGGTGACCGCCGTCCATCAGATGAAGCGGAAGGGATACGGCGCCGGCCTGATCAGCATGTGCATCGGCGGCGGCATGGGCATGGCCATGCTCATCGAGCGATAGGGACGAAATTCTGTTGCAAAATCCCGTATTTTCAGATAGACTCGCATATTTGTTAAAACCTTGGGGAGATCCCGAAACCGTTGACAGGAGTTGAGAATGGATATTCCGAGAAGACTGGGAATTCTGGTGGTTTTCGGCGTGCCCGCCATCATCGGCGGGGGCGTCATTTTCGCGCTGTTCGGCAGCTACGCCCCCGTCGCGGCCTATGAGGCGATGCTGCTGGTCGCGGCCGGCGGTCTGATCAGCCGGTAGGCGCCGCCCGCACCGCCTGCCGCCGGCCCCTTAATCGCTTCGGGAAGCGGCCGCATCGCCGGGAGAACGGAGGAAAGATTGCAGGAGGCGTCGCGAAACACCATCGTCTGGTTTTTCCTCGCGGTGTTCTTGCTGTCCTGTTTTCTGCTGGGGTGGCTGCTGCTGCCCTTCTTATCCATCATCGTGGTGGCGTCGGTGGTGACGGGGATCTTCAAGCCGCTGTACGGGCGGTTTGAAAAAAAATTCCGGCCCGGGATCGCCTCTTTTCTGACCTGCGGGGTCATCTTTCTGGTGCTGTTCATCCCCATCGTCCTGCTGGTGGGGGTCCTCTCCAAGGAGGCCTACGACATGTACCTCATGGCCCGGGGGGCTGGACTGCGCGACCACATCCAGGGGCTTTTCGAGAGCAGCGCGCTGCTGGAGAGGGCCGGGGCCGCCCTGGCCCATTTCAACATCAAGTTGACCGGCGAGGAAGTCAACCGGGCCATCCCGGAGATCGGCAAGATCGTCGGCCTGTTCCTCTACGAGCAGGCCAACGCCATCGCCTCCAACGTGCTCAGGTTCCTGGTCAACTTTTTCTTCATGCTCCTGGTGGCCTATTACCTGCTCGTCGACGGGGACCGGCTGATTTCGTTCATCATCGACTTGTGCCCCCTGCCCGAGGACCAGGAGGAGAAGCTGATCGGGAAGTTCCGGGACATGGCCGGCGCCGTCATCGTGGGCAACGGCCTCTGCGGACTGATCCAGGGCGTCGCCGGCGGCGTCGCCTTCACCCTGGCGGGGCTCCCGTCGGCCTTTCTCTGGGGCGTCGTCATGTCGATCCTGGCGTTTCTGCCCATCGTGGGGATCGGCCTGCTCTTTGTGCCGGCGGCGGTCTACCTCATGATCGGGGGGCGCATCCTGGCGGGGATCCTCTTGCTGGTTTTCTACGTGGTCCTGTCCGGCGGCATCGAATACCTGTTCAAACCCCGGCTGGTGGGCGGGCGGGTTCAGATGCACACCCTGCTGGTCTTTCTGGCCATCATCGGCGGCCTGAAGCTGTTCGGGATCCTGGGGATCCTCTACGGTCCGCTGGTGGTGACCGCCTTTTTAACCCTGACGGACATCTACAACACAAGCTACCGGAACCTGATGCGGTCCGTGTGAGGGATGGAATCGAGATTCTATGACAACAGAAACGGATAGACTGCCCGAGATCAGCATCGCCAGCGAGATGAAGCGATCCTATCTCGATTACGCCATGAGCGTGATCATCGGGCGAGCCCTCCCGGACGTGCGGGACGGCCTCAAGCCCGTGCATCGCCGCGTGCTCTTCGCCATGCACGAACTGAAGAACGACTGGAACAAACCCTACAAAAAGTCGGCCCGCATCGTGGGCGACGTCATCGGCAAATACCACCCCCACGGCGACAGCGCCGTCTACGACGCCATCGTCCGGATGGCCCAGGGCTTTTCCCTCCGCTACCCCATGGTGGACGGCCAGGGCAACTTCGGCTCCATCGACGGCGACCCGCCGGCGGCCATGCGGTACACCGAGGTCCGGATGGCCAGGATGGCCCACGAGATGCTGGCGGACCTGGAAAAAGAGACCGTCGACTGGGTGGACAACTACGACGAATCCCTCACCGAACCCTCGGTGCTCCCGGCCAAGCTCCCCTCCCTGCTCATCAACGGCTCTTCGGGCATCGCCGTGGGCATGGCCACCAACATTCCGCCCCACAACCTGACCGAGATCATCTCCGCCCTGAAGGCCTTCATCGACGAGCCGGCCATCTCCCTGGAAGAGCTGATGCGGCACGTGCCGGGCCCCGACTTTCCCACCGCCGGGATCATCTACGGCGTGGACGGCATCCGGGACGCCTACCGGACCGGCCGGGGGGTTATCCGGATCCGGGCCAAATCCGAGGTGGAAGAGGACCCCAAAACCGGCGCCGAGACGATCGCGGTCTACGAAATCCCCTACCAGGTCAACAAGTCGAAGCTCATCGAGAAGATCTCCGCCCTGATGAAGGAGAAGGTCATCGAGGGGGTTCGCTACGTCCGGGACGAGTCCGACCGGCGGGGCATGCGCATCGCCGTCGCCCTGAAGCGGGACGCCATGGCCGAGGTGGTGATCAACCAGCTCTACAAACACACCCAGATGGAGACCAGCTTCGGGATCAATTTCCTGGGGGTCCTCCACAACCGGCCCCAGGTTTTCTCCCTCAAGGAGCTGCTGGAGCAGTTCGTCCGCCACCGGAAGGAGATCATTGTCCGGCGGACCCGGTACGATCTGCGGAAAGCCGAAGAGCGGGCCCACATCCTGGAAGGGCTCAAGATCGCCCTGGACAACCTCGACGAGGTGGTGGCCCTCATCCGGGCGTCCAAGAACGCGCCCGAGGCCAAAGAGCGGTTGATAGACCGTTTCGGGCTGTCGGCGGCCCAGGCCCAGGCCATCCTGGACATGCGGCTCCACCGGCTCACCGGCCTGGAGCGGGAGAAGATTATCGAGGAGTACCAGCAGGTGTTGAAGGACATCGCCTGGTACAAGGAGATCCTCGCCAGCGAGCGGATCGTCCTCAACATCATCAAGGAGGAGCTGACCGCCCTCCAGGAGGCCTACGGCGACGAGCGGCGCACCGAGATCGCGGCCTCCACCCGTGAACTCACCATCGCCGACATGATCGCCGAAGAGGACATGGTGGTCACCATCACCCGGAGCGGCTACATCAAGCGGAACCCCATCACCCTCTACGCCAGCCAGCGGCGGGGCGGCCGGGGGAAGACCGCCATGGGGAGGAAGGAGGACGATTTCGTCTACCTCCTCTTCGTGGCCTCCACCCATCACACCTTCCTCTTTTTCACCAACCTGGGCCGGGTCTACTGGTGCAAGGTCTACGACATCCCCCAGGCGGGCCGGTCCTCACGGGGCAAGGCCATCGTCAACCTCCTGGAGTTCGGAAAGGACGAAAAACTGACCACGGTCCTCAACGTGCCGGAGTTCACGCCCGACCGCTTCATCCTCATGGCCACCAAAAACGGCATGGTGAAAAAGACCGACCTCATGGCCTACAGCCGTCCCCGGACCGGCGGGATCATCGCCATCAACCTCACCGAAGGGGACGAACTCATGGCGGCCCGGATCACCGACGGCGGCATGAACGTCTTTCTGGGGTCCGCCAACGGCCAGTCGATCCGGTTCCATGAGTCGGATGTGCGGACCCTGAGCCGCGCGGCCCAGGGCGTGCGGGGCATGAAACTGCCCGCCGACGACCATCTGGTGGGCATGGAGGTGCTCAGCCACGGCCAGACGCTTTTCACCGCCACGGAAAACGGCTTCGGCAAGCGGACCGCCATCGACGAGTACCCCCTCCGCCTCCGGGGCGGCAAGGGCGTCATCACCATCAAGACCAGCGAACGGAACGGCCGGGTGGTGGCCATCCTCCTGGTGGAGGAAGACGACGACCTGATGCTCATGACCGACAGCGGCAAGATCATCCGGATGCCGGTTTCCGGCATCTCGGTCATCAGCCGCAACACCCAGGGCGTCAAGCTCATGAATCTGGAGCCGGACGAGCGGGTGGTGGGCGCGGCGCGGTTGGCGGAGAAGGAGGAGGAAGAGGAAGAAGAAGGGACAGAGGGACAGAGGGACAGAGGGACAGAGGGAGAAGGGGGCGAAGGGGACGAAGGGGAAGGATCGGAGGAGCCGGACGTATGATGGAAAATGTCATGGACGCGAAGATCGGCGTCGTGGGCGGCGGCTCCTGGGGGACGGCTTTGGCCAATCTTCTGGCGGTCAAGGGGTATCCCATCGACTTGTGGGTGTACGAGCCCGAGGTCCGGGCGTCCATCGAAACCCGGCGGGAGAACGAATGGTTTCTGCCGGGGGTGACCCTGTCGGACAATCTCACGGCTACCAACGATTTGGAGCGGGTGGCGGCCGACCGGGACCTTCTGCTGATTGTCGTTCCCTCCCACGTGATGAGGGAAACCGGTCGGAAGATGGCGGGGATGGTGGCGGACAAGACCATCGTGGCCACGGCGTCCAAGGGCATTGAGAACGTCACCCATCTGACCATGTCCGGGGTCCTGGCCGACACCCTGACCGGCATCCGGCCGGAACGGCTGGCGGTCCTGTCGGGGCCGTCCTTTGCCAAAGAGGTGGCCCGGCAGGCGCCCACGGCGGTCACGGCGGCCTCCCCGTCCCCGGAAACGGCCCAGACCGTCCAGAAGGTGTTCGCCACGCCGGCCTTCCGGGTCTATACCAGCGAGGACGTGATCGGCGTGGAGCTGGGGGGCGCCGTCAAAAACGTCATCGCCATCGCCGCGGGCATCATCGACGGGCTGGGGCTGGGCCTCAACACCCGGGCGGCGCTGATCACGCGCGGGCTCACCGAGATCCGCCGCCTGGGGGTCAAAATGGGCGCCAACCCCCGCAGCTTCACCGGCCTGGCGGGCATCGGCGATCTGATTTTGACCTGCACGGGCGACATCAGCCGGAACCACGCCGTGGGCCGGAAGATCGGGGAGGGGATGACCCTAACCGAGATCCTGGCGGACATGCGGATGGTGGCCGAAGGCGTCAAAACCGCCAAGTCGGTCTACAACCTCTCCCGGAAACTCGGCGTGGAGATGCCCATCTCCCACGAGATTTACCACGTGCTCTACGACGAGGTTTCCCCGTCCGGGGCGTTGAAGCGGTTGATGACGAGGGATTTGAAGGATGAGTTGGATGAGCGGTAAAACAGGGACAAAGGGACAAAGGGACAGAGGGACAAAGAAGGAAACCCTCGGATCTCTGGGATATCCGCTGCATTGCCGAGGGGGTTTTCTTTTTTTGCTTTGTCCCTTTGTCCCTCTGTCCCTTTGTCCCTCTTTCCATGTCTGAGACCAATGCTCATAAAGAACACAAGGGCGCCGGCCACCGAAAACGGTTGCGGGAGAAATTTCTGGCGTCGGGTCTGGAGGGGTTCCACGACTACGAGGTGATCGAGCTGCTGCTGACGCTGGCCACGCCCCGGCGGGACTGCAAAGACGCGGCCAAGGCGGCGTTGAAGCGGTTTAAAAGCTTCCAGGGGGTGTTCGAGGCGTCGGCGGAGGAGCTGTGCGAGGTCAAGGGGATCGGCCCCACCAACGTCTTCGGCGTCAAGCTCGCCAAGGCGGTGGCCGACCGGTACCTGGAGAAGCGGCTGGTCCAGCGGGACCCGGTCAACAACTCCCGGGAGCTGTTCGACTACCTTTACGGCACCATGCGGGACCGGAACCGGGAATGTTTCAAGGCCCTGTTTTTGGACGCCAAAAACCGGATTATCGGGACCAAAACCCTCTTCGAGGGGACCCTGACCGCCAGCTCCGTCTATCCCCGGGAGGTGGTGCGGGCCGCCCTGGACCAGCACGCGGCGGCGTTGATCTTCGCCCACAACCATCCGTCGGGGGACCCCAGCCCCTCGGCCGAGGACATCGCCGTCACCCGTCAGCTCATCGAGGCCTGCCGGGTGATGGGCATCACGGTCCACGAACACCTGGTGATCGGGGACAACCGGTATTTCAGCTTCGCCGACGCGGGGTACATCAGCCGGATGGCCCAGGGGAAGGAGACGCCGCTGTGACCGGGGCGGAAAGGCCGGGCTGCTACGGCGACCTGGAGACGGTCTTTCCCATGGGCAAGGACGGCCTGCGCCACACGCCGCTCGACTGTTTGCAATGCCCCCTCAAAACCGACTGCCTCCGCCGGGCCATGGCGGCCCGGGACGGGCTGAAGGTGGAGGACGCCATGGTGGACCGGGCCTACCGGGCGGGCATGATGGGGTTCTGGGAACGATGGTCGCGGAAAAAGACGATCCACAACCGGATAAAGGAGAAAGGGCGATCGAAAGACGCGGGAAAAAAACGGCGGTCATGAGGGGCGCCGCGGGAGGGGGATCGTGGCGTTCTGGAGCGTAAGGGAAGAGCTGAGTCATGCCAACCGGTTGAGGCGGTCCTATTATGAACTGCTCCGGGACGAGCTGGACCAGTTCATCGTGGAATACGCCCTCATCGATTCCTACCACAAGTTCCTGGAGCGCAACATCGCCTATCCCTTCGTGGAAAAACGGGAGCTGAAGCCCCGGGCCCTGCTGCCGGACGTGGAGTACGAGCCCCAGAACGCCTTCCTGGTGATCTTCATCGAGGATTCCATCCCGGCGGCCCACAAAAAATACATCCGGTTTTTCGACGCCAACCGGACCACCAAGACCAACCTGACCCGTTCCCGCTACCTGCCCCTGGACAAGTCCTTCGACCGGTTCCAGAAATACCTGGAGTCGGCCCATTTCTTCAATTTCCTCAAGGTCCTCCTGCCCATGGACTACGCCCTGCTCATCCAGCGGGACCCGGCCAGCCAGACCCGGAACCGGTACAGCCTCAGCCATTTCCACGTCCGGATCGACTGGCCCATCGCCGATGCGGCCGAATCCCTGGCCCGGAGCCTGCGCTACATCTCCAAGGACCTCTATGAGAAGGGGGACAAGTACGCCGAAGACATCCAGAAAAAATTCTTCGAGTACTACGGCATGCCCGTGATGGTGGGCGGGCGCCGGACGGCGGCCATCGTGGCGGCCCAGTACCTCAAGCGGATCCCCTGCATCAACACCATCTACGCCGGCAGCAGCGAAAGCCGGGCTCTGATCCGCATCTCGGAGCGGGGGGTGACCAAGCTGGTGCTGGTTAAATACACCCCCGACGAAACCGCCCGCATCGCCGAGGCCAACAGCCTGGGGGTCCGGACCTTCAGGAAGAATTACGTGGCGGCCCGGGAGGGCGAGGCGAACATCTGCATCCTCCAGGTCGCCTATTTTCCCACGGAGCATGCCCGCCCGCCGGAGGACGGCAAGCTCCGGGAACTCAAGCCGGACCTCAACTGGCTCACGGTGGGCCGGCAGCAGATCCTGCCCCGGCCCGGGGTGTGGAAATATCCCCCCTGCCCGTCCAATTACATCTATTCCTAGAGACCTAACCCCCCAGCCCCCTTCCCTGCGAGGGAAGGGGGAGTCGCCGCTCCCCCTCTCCTTTCAGGGGAGGGGGCCGGGGGGAGGGGTCAACGCCCGCATCATGGCGATCTCGTCGCAGTCGGGGAATTTGACGCAGAGGAGGCAGTCGCCCCAGATCTTGAGGGGCAGTTCGGACCGGTCGACCCGGTGGAATCCGAACTGCTCGAAGAACCCCGGCCGGTAGGTCAGCGTGAACAGCCGCCGGATCCGATACCGGATCGCCTCGGTCACCGCATCCTCCAGGAGCAGGGTCCCGACGCCCTGGCCGGTGAAATCGGGGTGGACCGCCAGGGACCGGATCTCCGCCAGGTCCTCCCAGCAGAACTGGAGGGCGCAGCAGCCCGTCACCTTTCCGGACGCATCGTCCACGAATACCGTAAAATCCCGCAGATGATCGTAAATCCGCGTGAGGGGGCGGGGGAGGAGTTCCCCCCGTTTGCCGTAAAGCTGGAGAAGGGCGTGAATCGCCCGCGCATCGGTGATGATGGCTTTTCGTATCATGGCGGCGATTATCGGTTTTCGCTGTAGGGATACCAGTCGCCGGCCCGGAGGTTTTCCACCTTCATGACGGCGACCTCGTTCTGGCGGGTGTTGAACACGACCTTGCGGCCTTTTTCGCCCCCCACGTCTTCGGACGTCACGCCGATGCGGTGGCGGATAAGGACCTTCCGGGCCATGAGGACGTTTTCCCGGCCGATGTTCTTGGGGGAGACGGCGGGGTTGTGGGCGCCGCCGATGATCTGGGCCTCCAGGTGCTTCGGCCTGGAGCCGTCGGAGAGCATCATGCGGATGAGGGCCAGGGTGGAGACGTTGCCGTAAACGGCCGTGGCCTTCCGTCTGTCGTCGATAAAGGGGTACAGGAAGTGGTTCATCCCCCCGACCTTCCGCTTCCGGTCGTGGAGGCAGACCGCCACGCAGGACCCCAGAACGCCGGAAATGATGGCCGGCCTGGCCGCCACCAGGATGTAGCCCGGCTCGATGAAATAATCGGTGGGGGCGATGTCGGAGTGCTGTGTCATGAGGCGGAAAGGATCCGGATGACCTCGCCGGCGATGTCGGGCAGGGGGAGTACCTTTTCGGCGGCCCCCAGCTTGACCGCTTCCCGGGGCATGCCGTAGACCACGCAGGTGTTTTCGTCCTGGGCCAGGGTGACCGCGCCGCCTTCCCGCATGGCCAGAAGCCCGGTGGCCCCGTCGCCGCCCATCCCCGTGAGAATTACCCCCAGCCCGTTTTTGCCGGCGTGCTTGGCCATGGACTGGAACAGGACGTTGACGCTGGGCCGCTGGTAGTGGACCGGGGGGCCGTCCTTGATCCGGACCCTGTACTGGGCGCCGCTCCTGGAAAGGACCATGTGGCGGTTTCCGGGGGCGACCAGGGCCCGGCCGGGAACCACCGGGTCGCCGTCCACGGCCTCTTTCACCTCGATGCGGCAGATGTCGTCGAGGCGCCGGGCGAAGGCGGTGGTGAATTTTTCCGGCATGTGCTGGACGATGACGATGCCGGGGCTGGCCGGGGGCATCTCCCGGAGGACCATTTCGATGGCTTTGGTGCCGCCGGTGGAAGCGCCGATGGCGATGACTTTGTGGGTCGCCCGGACCGAGGCCAGGGCCGCGGAGGGTTCCTTTTCGGGGGCCGGCGGCGGGGGCGTCGCCGGGGGCTTGGACGCCTTGGGATTGATCCGGGCCGCGCCCGCCTGGCGGATGGCGTTGACCAGGCTCCGGGAGACATCCTGGGTGGAATAGGCGGACCCGGGCTTGCAGAGCACCTCCACCGCGCCCAGGTCCATGGCCTTGAGGGCGGTTTCGCTGTTTTTGGGGGTCAGGGACGACAGCACCACCACGGGCATGGGGTAGTGCTTCATCAGCTTGGCCAGGAAAGAGAGCCCGTCCATGCGGGGCATTTCCAGGTCGAGGGTGAGGACGTCCGGCTTGAGCTTGACGATCTTGTCCCGGGCCACATAGGGGTCCATGGCGCTGCCCACGATCTCGATGTCGGTGAACTTGGACAGCTCCCGGGTCAGAATCCGCCGGACAATGGCCGAGTCGTCTACGATGAGGACTTTAATCATCGCCTTCCATGTGGAGCATGGCTTGCATGGTGTCCCGGATGGTCTCCGGGGTAAAGGGCTTGTGGATAAAGGCCGCGCCTTTTTCCCTGAGCCGGTCCAGCCGGGCCTCGCTGCCTTCGGTGGAGATCACTACAATGGGGATGTCGGCGGTGGCCGGGCTCTCCCGCATGTGATCGATCATCTCCTCGCCGTTCATCACCGGCATGTTGATGTCCGCGATCACCACGTCGATCCAGTTGTCGTCGAGCGCCTCAAGCCCCTCCTGACCGTTTCCCGCCTGGAAGGTCTCGCCGATCTCGAGACCGGTCATGCGCAGGGACTTGAGAATCATGGCCCGCATGACTGCACTGTCGTCTACAATAAGGATGTTGATAGCCATCTTAACCTCTTTATCGCGACCACGCCGGGGCGTGGGAAATTGAATTGACGGTCCCGTCGGGGCGCGGCGTCAGGATGTGACGGTCATTTCGCCCGTGGAGATATTGAACTGGACCGTCCGGTTGGCGGCGCCGCCCACATCTTCCGTTTCCAGGAGGATGTTGTTTTTCCATAGGATCTTTTTGAGGACGGCGTAATTCTTCTCGCCGATCTTGAACATTTCGTTGTCGCCCTCCGGCCGCGAGCACCCGGCGGCTTTGATCACCAGCCGGGATTTTTCGCCGCCCATGCTGTAGATCTCATCCAGCAGTTTGGGGACCCCGGTGTCCACGAAGATGCAGGGGTTGGCCTCAGCTTTTTTGGGATCTGATTTCGACAGGGGCAGCATGGCGTGGAGCAGACCGCCGACCTTGGCCACCGGGTCGTAGGCGATCAAGCCCAGGCTCGTTCCCAGCGCGTAGGTCACGATGGTGTCTCCCTCTTTCCCGACCTTCATATTCCCGACTAAGACAATATGTTTCATGGATCCAATTAACTCCAACCATAAAGGGGGTGAATGGCGCCGCCTAGGGCGCCTCGGACGACTCCGGGTCGAGGGAGACGCCTTCGTCCAGATAGAGCATCAGGTCGCACTGGCCGTCTTCCAGGGCCAGTTTGGCGGCGGCGGCGGGCGGCGCGGCGGTGACGACGCCGATCTCCTCGGGGGGGAGAATCCGCGGGGCGTTGACGTTGAACAGTTTCTTCCGGCCCGCCAGCTCGGGCAAAAGGTTGCCGCAGACGACATTGATGAGTTCCTTGAGGGCGTCCTGCTGCTCTTCCCGGCTCGTCTCCTCTTCGATGCCCAGCATGTTGGCGGCCAGTTCCGGCAGCACTTTTTCGGAGACCGCCAGGGCCAGCCGCCCCTCGAACTGGCCCGTGAAGGTCACGCTGGCGACCGCCGCCGAGCCGTAATCCATGGGCTGTCTTTCTTCTTCCCGGAAAGAGAACAGAAACGCCAGCTTCTCAAACACATCCTCCGCCACCCGGTAGATCGTCTCTTTTACCTGGTCCGTCATCACGTCCTCCCCGCGCTGTTGCGAATCGCATTCATGGTGTCCCGGATCTGTTCCGGTGAAAAAGGCTTATGGATAAAGGCGACGCCCTGTTTTTTCAGGCTCTCTTTCCGTGTTTCGCTCCCCTCGGTGGAGATGACCAGGACCGGAATGTCTTTGGTCTTGTCGTCGGATTTCATCCGCTGGATCATTTCCTCGCCGTTCATCACCGGCATGTTGATGTCGGCGATGACGACGTCGATGGGGTGTTCGTTAAGGAGGGTCAGCCCCTCCAGCCCGTTGGTTGCCTGGTGGGCCGCGGCGATATCCAGGTCGGTCATGCGAAGGGACTTCAGGATCATGGACCGCATGACCGCGCTATCGTCGACGATCAGTATGTTCATGGGCATAATCGAACCTTTCGACAGGCTCTTCGATGATGGTTTCCCGGGCGTCAGACGGCGCCGGGCGGATCGGCCAGTTCATTGGTCCATTGTAGCGTATGACTGGCCACCAGTTCAAGCGTCCCGGTTTTGACGTTGAGCCGCTTGGTGGCCGCCGGAGACGCTTTGTATTTCAATCCCTCTTTTCCCATGCCGATGCCGATGGTGAGGCACAGGACGTTGCCGACATGGAGAAGATCCGCCAGAAGGGAGGGCGGTTCAATTCCGTCCGGAACGTGGCTCCATCGGACGGCTTCGACCAGGTCCCGGGGAAAATGCCAGGCCGAAAGGATCCGGCCGCTCAGGGCCGCGTGGTCGATCCCCAGCACCGCGGCTTCCGCCGCTTCGAAGGAGATCCCCTCTTCGGTCTTCCGTTCGATGTCCTCCGACGCACCGGCCACGTAAGGACCCAGCACCCGCTTTCCGATATCGTGGAAGATCCCGGCGGTGAAGGCGGCCTGGCCCCCGTCGACCCGGACCGCTTCCGCCAGGTTCTCCGACGCGATGGACACCCCCAGGGCGTGCCGCCAGAGGTCCCCGGCCGGCAGATCGTATCCGGACAGCGGCGCCGACAGCAGGTCATGGGCCCATGCGGCCAGGGCCGCCTGGGCCAGCCGCTCGCCGCCCATCATTTCATGGGCGTGGGGGATCGATTTGGCGTTCCGTGGAAGGCCGAAATACCCGCTGTTGATCAGATTGAGGGCGGTGTCGGCCACCCGGGAATCCGCCGCGTCCAGCCGGCCGGCGACGCCGGCGGCGGACGACGTCCGGATGTCGAGCAGCGCCTCGGCCGCAACCCGATGCCGGGCGGCGAAGTCGGCGGCGTCGGTCTTGATCCGTTCCACGATCTCAGGATTCATGGTCTCCCCTTTTCATTGGGCCCCTTCTTCTGTTCTTTTGGGAATCTATTCCTTTTCGGTCGTTTCCGGCAGCGCTTTCCGTTTTTGGGAAGCGGACCGCTCCCAGTCTTCGTCCAGGAGAAACATGTCGTCGTCGTTTTCCGGAAGGTACGCCTGCCGGCCCTGACGCTCCGGCCCGGCGGCCGGCCGGTGGTCGCGTCCGGCGGCCCCGCCTTTGCCGCCGATAAGCCCCAGCAGCTTCCGGACATAGGCTTTGATGTGGTACACCTGCCCGTTGATCCCTTCCAGGGCCGCGGACATATTCTCGGCGGAACTGGTGTTCTCCTGGGTGACCTTGTCGATTTCCGACATGGCGGAGCTGATTTGCTGGATGCCCTGGGCCTGTTCCTGGGAGGCGGCCGTCACCTCGGTCAGCAGGGATTCCACCTTTTTGGCGCCTTCGGCCACGCTCTTGAAGGCGTCGTTGGTCTTGAAGACCACGTCGGAGCCGCTCTGAATGCCCTGAATGGAGGCTTCGATGAGGTCCGCCGTGTTCCGGGCCGCGTCGCTGGAGCGGATGGCCAGGTTTCGGACCTCCTCGGCCACCACGGCGAACCCGGCGCCCACCTCGCCGGCCCGGGCCGCCTCCACGGCCGCGTTGAGGGCCAGAAGGTTCGTCTGGAAGGCGATCTCCTCGATGGTCTTGATGACCTTACGCGTCTCTTCGCCGGTCTTGGAGATGTCGGCCATGGAATCGGTCAGCCGGGACATGGACCGGGCCGCGTCCCCGACCACCTGGCCCGTCTCCGCCATCACGCCGTTGGCGTGCTTGAGGTTTTCGGCGTTCTGCCGGATCATGGAATTCATCTCCTCCAGGGAGGCGGAGGTCTCTTCCACGGACGAGGCCTGCCGGGAGGCGCCGTCGGTGAGCCGTTGACTGGTCTCGGCCACCTGTTCGACGGCCAGATCCACTTCCGTGCTGATGTCGTCCAGCCCGACCGTCACCTCCGAGATGGGGCGGATGAAAAACCGGTTGACGATGAAGAGCAGGATGGAGACCAGGAGCACGCTCATGACCACCACCTTGACGACGATGAAGACGATGAGATCGTTCAGGGCCTCCCGCATGAACCGGGTGGTGAAATACACCTCGACGGTCCCGATGGTCTTGTCCTCGTACTGGATGGGCTCCTCCTTGACCACGTATCCATTTTCCATGGCGCCTTCGGCGTTCACGACCGCCCAGTCCGCGTTCCGCTTCTTGGCGGCGAAAACGGTCTCGCCGTCGGATTCCCGGACCACCACGCCGTAGACCCGCTTGTCCATCATCTCCAGTTCGATGAGCTTTTCCGTCAGGTTCTCGTCCAGGAACCAGAGCGGTTTCTGGAGGCCGTTGGCCAGCCGCCTGGCGATGGGATCGACCATTTCGTTGAAATTTTCGGCCATCCGGCCCCGTTCCCGGACATAGTCGTAGATGCTGAAGCCCGCGGACACCAGGATGGAGACCACGATCATGATCACCGTGACCGTCCCCATCTTTTTTTTCACGCCCATTTGTTTCATTTTCTTCCTCTCTTCTCTCCCCTACAAATCGGTTTTGGCGCCGCCGCTGCTGATGGTGGTGCGGCCCGTCGACACGTCGAAATGGACCGTGCGGCTGGCCGTGCCGCCCACCTGTTCCGCTTCCAGCAGTACGTTGTTTTTCCAGAGCAGTTTTTTCAAGACCGTGTAATTCCGCTCTCCGATCTTGAACATCTCGTCGTTTCCCAACGGCTTTCCGCACCCGGCCGCCTTGACGATGAGGCGCGATTTCTGTCCCCCCATGTGGTACAGGGTCTTGAAAAGCGTGGGAACCCCGGTGTCCACGAACATGTAGGGGTTGGCCCTGGCCTTCTGGGGATTGATGCTCGACAGCGGCAGCATGGCATGGAGCAACCCCCCCACCCGGGCCACGGGGTCGTAGACCATCAGCCCCAGGCAGCTCCCCAGCGCATGGGTCACGAGCACGTCCTCCCGCTCCCCCGTCTTCATGTCCCCCACGTAGACGACGTGTTTCATTGAAACACCGAAGGACAGAGGGACAGAGGGACAGAGGGACAAAGGGACAGAGGGACAAAGGGACAAAGGGACAAAGGGACAAAGGGACAAAGGGACAGAGGGACAAAGGCCCAGGGGTGGAAGATCACATGCGCCGGGAGCAACGGACGTATC